>JAGWSF010000090.1 GCA_028876385.1 Acidobacteriota bacterium
CCTGACCGCCCGGTCGGTTCTACTGTCGGTGCTCCTCGGCAGCCACCCCCCGGAGCTTCCGGTGCGGACCCTGGTGCGCACCGCCCAGCTGTTCGGTATCACCGAAGGCACGGCGCGGGTGGCCTTGTCGCGACTGGCCGCGGAGGGGGAGGTCACCACCAGCCGGGGGGACTACCGGCTGTCCGACCGTCACCTCGCCCGCCAGGAGGACCAGGACCGGGCCCTGCGACCGCCCACCCTGCAGTGGCGGGGCCGGTGGGTTCTGGCCGTGGCCCTGACCCCACCGGGCGGCTCGCCGCCCCCGGACCGGCGCTTCTTCGAGGCGAGGCGTATGGCCGAGTTGCGTCCCGGGGTGTGGACCCGGCCCGACAATCTGCGCCCCGCCTCCCGCGGTCCCGACGCCACCAGGGTCGAGGCGGGCGGGTCGGTGCTGTGGTGGACCGCTCGTCCCGACGCCGGGCGGCCCGGCCCCGACGACGGGCGGTCCGACCCCGACGCCGGTGCGGTTGGCGCCGCCGAGCTCGCCGGCTGGCTGTGGGACCTCCAGGGTTGGGCCGCCACGGCGCAGACCCTCCTTGACCATCTGTCCACGAGCGAGTCGCCCGCCGAGCGCCTAGCCGTCGCCGCGGCCATAGTCAGGCACATCCGGGTCGATCCCGTCCTCCCCCCCGATCTGCTCCCCGCGGACTGGCCCGGGGGGCGGCTGCGGCAGGCCTACGACGCCTACCGGTTGGAGCTCGGTTCGCTCATCGCCGCGGTGGCGGCCACTCCCGGCTCGTAGGCCGGGCGCGACGCCAGCGCCTTCCACAGAGCCGTGTAGCTCGGGTACTCGATCTCGGGGGTGACCCAACCGGCGGCCACCAATTCACGGTGCAGGTCGGGCAACCGGCGCCACGGGATACCCATGTCGACGTGGTGAGCCAGGTGCCACCCGGTGTGGTACGGGACGATCCAGAAGCGGGCGAGGGGGGTCTGACGAATGACGTGGGTCGTGCGCCGCCGATCCGGCGAGCGCTCCATACCGCCGTGCTCGGCTACGGCCCGCAGCCGGTTGAGGACCCGCCAGACAGTCATCCAAGGAGCCAGCCACAGCAACGGGTACAACCACCAGCGTCCCGACAGGCCCCACATGACGGCCCAGATCACCACCTGGACGCCCATGATCCGCAAAGCCACGCCCCGCGACGTCGGCTTGGCCGCAGCCTTGACGAGCGGGACCAGGTTCTTGTAGCCCGACACCCCGATGGCGTCGCGAACCAGCTTGCGGGTCAGCGACGCCTTGGTGATCGGGTAGCCGCGGTATAGCCCGAGATCCGGCTCCTGGGGGCCGAGCTCGTCCTTGTGATGGGCCATGTGGGACCGCCGGTACACGTCGAAAGGAGTCCACGCCGGGTAGGCCAGGAGCCACCGTCCGACCACGTCGTTGACCCGCTTGGTTTCGAACAGAAGGCGATGGGCCGCCTCGTGGCCCAAGATGTTGAGCAGGGCGAAAGCCCGGCCGAGCAAGAAGAAGGCCACGAGGTAGCCCCACCAGCGGTCCACGGCCACCGCCGCGGCGACCACCCCGAAGGACTGAACCCAGGCGCCCACCACCGTCAAGACGTTGCGCGCTCCGGGGATGCGCCTCAGTTCGGAGCGCAGAGCGGGGGCCGGACGGCCCGAGTCGGACAGGCGCTCGGTGGGAAGGACCGCGGGAAGGGCCGAGTCGGGGGGCACCATGGTCAATGCCATACCGCCTACATTACAACTTATTGAGGGTATGGGGTCAATCCGTAATATGAGGCTGAGTTGCTGAGCTTCAGCCGATCTCGATGGCCGAGGCAGGACCGAGGGTCGACGCTCGACCCAGGCGCCAGCGTCTCGGGGTCGGGCGGGCTCGCATGGCCAGAGCGGTGGCCACCGCGGTGGCGGCCACCGCCGCACCCACCAGGTACGAGGCGTGGTAGGACCCCACGGTGCCGAGTGAATGCAGTTTCGACACCTGCACCGTCTCCATCACCTGGATACCGGTGACCACCCCGACCTGGCTGGCCACCTGCATGGTGGCGCTGGCCGACCCGAGACGTCCCGGCTCCACGGCGCCGGCGATCAACGCCGAGATGGACGGTTGAGCCAGGCCCTGGGCCAGCCCCGACACCCCGAGGGCGACCACGATGAGCAGGGCCGGACTACCGGGATCGGTTATGACGAAAGCGAGCATGGACAAAACCAGGCAGACCGCGCCCGAAGCCGCCGAGAAGCGCTCCCCCGTGCGCGCCGCCATGTAACCCGCCAGCGGGGCGGCCACCGCGAACACGAGCGGGCGGGCGATCTGGAAGAAGCCGGTGGCGCCGATGCTGTACTTCAAGCCCTGCTCGAGAAACAACGGGGTGATGAAGAAACCGCCCATGTAACCGAAACTCATGGCGAAAGATGCCACGCACGGCATCACTATCTCCCGCCGTCCCAGCCACTCCAAGGGCAGCACCGGGTTGGGTGTGCTCCGCTCCACCATGACGAAGAGGGGCACGGCCAGGACGGTAACGGCCAGGGCGGCCAGAACCAGCGGCGACAGCCATCCCCGGCCGCTCTGGTTGATCGCCAGCAGCAACGAGCCGATGGCGGCCGCCAAAAGCACCGCTCCCTTCACGTCGAGCGCCTCATCGGTGACCAGATCGGTTTCCGGCAGGGTCCGCCGGCACCAAAAGAGGGCCAGGGCGATCAGCGGCGCCTGGATGACGAAAATCCACCGCCAGCCGAAGGCCTGCACGATGGGACCGCCGACGGCCACTCCGATCACGGGCCCCCCGGCGCCGACCAGGGACCACCACCCCATCACCATGGTTCGCTCGGCCGGCCGGTCGTAGACGCGAAACAGCAGGGCCCACGACGACGCGGTGAGCGAAGCGCTCCCGAGGCCCGACAGGAGGCGGGCGGCGATCAGGGTCTGGGCGTTCCACGCACCGGCGGTGGCCGCCGCGCACGCTAGAGCCCCCATCATGCCCACCAGGTACAGACGCCGGTGCCCACGCAGGTCGCCGATCCGGCCGAGCAACGGGGCCGAGACGCCCACCACGAGCAGCGGGCCGGTAATGGCCCAGGTGAGGGTCGTGGAGGTGGTGTGCAGGCTCCCGGCTATGTCGACCAGGGCCACGTTGAAGACCGTGAAGGTGATGTTCGTGGCCAGTAGGCCGACCAACACGCTCACCAGCAGGGAGACCCGGGAACCGCCCTCCCGGGTCAACTCGGTCCCCGCTCCTCCCCGGCGTCCCTCGTCACCCCAGGGGGCGGGAGACCGGGTCGGCGAACGGGTCGGCGAACGGGTCGGCGACCGGCTCCGCCCCTGCTAGGGCGGGGTCCTCCTCGGCCCATTCGGCGTAACCCGTACGCTCCAGTTCGTCGGCCAGCTCGGGTCCTCCGCTGCGCACGATCCGACCCCGGGAGAGGACATGCACGCGGTCGCAGCGCAGTTCCTGCAGCAACCGGGTGTAGTGGGTGATGGCCAGGACGCCGAGTTCGAACTCGGTGGTGGCAGCCTCGACCCTACGGGCGACGGCTCGCAGGGCGTCCACGTCGAGGCCGGAGTCGATCTCGTCGAGAATGGCGAACTTCGGTCGCAGCACGGCGAGCTGAACAGTCTCGTTGCGCTTGCGCTCACCTCCCGACAGGTCGGCGTTGAGCGATCGCTCCAGCAGGCGGCTGTCGAGGCCCACCCTCCGGGCTTCGTCGGCCACTGTTGCCGCCACCGGGGCGGCGTCCCGACCACCAGCTCGGAACGACTCGGCCAGGGCCTCGGCCAGACCCACGCCCGGCACCTCGATGGGGTACTGCATGCCGAGGAACAACCCGGCCTGGGCCCGCTGCCACGTGGGCAACGCCAGCATGTCCTCACCATCGAGGGTGACCCGACCGCCCGTCACCTGGTAGCCCGGACGACCGAGCAGGACATGGGACAAGGTGCTCTTGCCCGAGCCGTTGGGGCCCATCACGGCATGGACCTCACCGGAGGCGATGGTCAGGTTCACGCCATCGAGGATGGCCCGGCCGGCGACGCGGGCCTGTAGGTCTTCGATCACCAGCGTGCTCACGCCGACACCACCACTTCGTCCCCGTCGATGGTCACGCTCAGCACCGCGACCGGGCCGGTCGCAGGAAGAGATTGAGGGAGGCCGTCGAGGAGCGAGAAGGCGCTTCCGTGCTTCCAGCACTCCACCGAGCATTCGTCGGCGTCGATCTCACCCTCGGACAGGCGCACGTCGGCGTGGCTGCACCGATCGGCCAGGGCAAAGAAGCGTTCACCCACCCGGACCAGGCAGATGCCGTCCGGTCCGCCTTCCAGTCTCACGGCCTTGCCGTCAGGCACCGAGGATCGGGGGGTACGGGCCAGTTCTGTCATCGCTGCTGCTCCAACTGTTCGGCCGTCCTCAGCTTGGTCGCTAGGGCATTGGCGAGTAGCGGCCCGAGAGCGGGCGCGGGTAGACGTTCGAGCACTTCACCGAGAAACCCGAGGGCTATCAGGCGCTCGGTAACCTCGGGGGGTACGCCCCGGCTCTCGAGATAGAACCGCTCGTCCTCCGAGACCGGGCCGACCGCCGAAGCGTGGGAACAGCGCACATCGTTGTCCTCGATCTCGAGGTTGGGGACCGAATCGGCGTGGGCCCCCTCGTGGAGGACCAGATTGCGATTGGTCTGGAAGGCGTTGGTCCCCCGGGCGCCCTTCTCGACCCGGATGAGACCGGTGTACACCGAGCGTGAGGTGTTGGCCACGACCCCCTTGTAGAGGAGATCGGACGTCGTCTTGGGTACCCGATGGTCCTGGACGGTCCGGAAGTCGTGCATCTGGCCACCGGCCCCGAAGTACAGCGCGATGAGGCGCGACGACGCTCCCTGGCCGGTCAAGGCGCAGTCGGTCCGCATCCGCGCGTAGTGGCCCCCGAGAGATACCGCCGCCGAGGTGAGAGTGGCGTCCGCCCCTACCTGGCTGACCTGGGATCCGATCTGCCAGGCCTCCTCGCCGAGCAATTGCACGTGCAGGTAGTCGACGCGAGCGGCGCGCTCTACGGCGAGTTCGGTGAGAGGCGCCACCAGCGCCCGCCCCTCCCCCGCCACGACCTCGATCACGGTGAGCTGGCTGTCCTCACCAGCCTCGATCCGGGTCCGGGGATAGACCGCGACGCCGTCGGCGTCTACCCAGTGGACGAGGATCACCGGGTCGGCGGCTACGCCCCGACCCACGGAGATGACGAGGGGGTCAGAGGCGTAGGCCCGGTTGGCCACGACGAACGCATCGGAGGGTTCCCGCACCGCCGCCGGGGCCTCACTCAGATCGGCCTCGTCGCGGATCTGTATGCCTTGACTGGAAACGGAGCGGCCGACCACGAACCCGTTGCGCGTCTCGACGACCGCCGAGGTGGCACCGACGGCTGCGATCAGCGCATCGACCTCCGGATGTGCGGCGGCGGCGGTCGGACGGAGCCCGGCCGGTTGGAAGCGGTCGAGGTCGAGGCCGTCGATGCGGCTGTAACGCCACTCCTCGAGCGACGTGGTGGGCAGCTCCATGTCGGCCAGGCGGGCGACGGCCTGCTCTCTGGCCGCCTCGAGCCAAGCGGTGGTGGTAGTAGTCAGAACTGCTCCTCTTTATCCCTGCTGTAGCGCCTGCGGTGGGGCCCCGGTCATCCCTGGGGCAGATCGATGACCACCCGGCGGGGCTCCGCCGGGTCGTAGCGGACGGGGACCGTGCCCCCCACCTTGACCGAACCCCGCGACTCCGGTGTAGCGAAGGCGTGGCGGACCGTGACCTCGAGGGGATCGGTCCCCTCCTCCTCGATGCGCAGCACCAGGCGGCTCCGGGTCACCGGCCCGATGGTCCGCTCATCCACCACCGAAACCACTCTGGCCTGGGCCGAGCGGCCGGTACGGAGAATCTCGGGCCCCTTGGGCTCGGGATCCGGCTCGGGCGACGGGGGCGGCGGGGGCCCGTCGGCTGCGGTGGGGTCGGCAGGCGTGGGCCGCCCCCGACTACGGAGGGGTCGGCGGGACCGCTCCGGCTCGGCGCCCGGACCGGGACGCGGCCCCGGATCGGGGCGGGCCGGACGGGGCGGACGACGGGTCGGGGTCTGGCCGGTCTTCTGGCTCTCCATGGCCATGGACGCGCCGGCCACAGCTATGACCAGCACCACGGCCAAGGCTATGGCGGCGGTCATCCGACCCCGACCACCCCGGGCCCGGATGACGAAAGGACGGTCGCCCGAGTGATCAACCGATGGAACCTTCCATCTGCAACTCGATGAGTCGGCTCCACTCGACGGCGTACTCCATCGGGAGCGTCCGGGTGACCGGTTCGATGAAACCGTTGACGATCATGCTCATGGCCTGCTGCTCGGACAGGCCCCGGCTCATGAGGTAGAAGAGCTGGTCATCGCCGACCTTGGACACCGTGGCTTCGTGGCCGACCTGGGCGTCGTGCTCCCCGAACTCGATGTAGGGGTAGGTGTCGCTCCGGGAGAGATCGTCGAGCAGCAGGGCGTCGCAGCGCACGAAGCTCTTCGACTTCGAGGCACCCTCCTCGAACTTGACCAGTCCTCGGTAGGAGGTCCGGCCCCCGTCCTTGGAGATGGACTTGGACACGATCGTCGAGGACGTCTCGGGGGCGTGATGAACCATCTTGGCCCCGGCGTCTTGATGCTGGCCCGGGCCGGCGTAGGCCACGGACAACACTTCGCCGGACGCCTTGGGTCCCATCAGGTACACGGCCGGGTACTTCATCGTCAGGCGGGATCCTATGTTCCCGTCGATCCACTCCATGTGCGCCTCGGCCTCACACCAGGCTCTTTTGGTCACAAGGTTGTAAACGTTGTTCGACCAGTTCTGGATGGTGGTGTAGGTCACCCGGCTGGAGGGCTTGCAGATGATCTCCACGACCGCCGAGTGCAGCGAATCGGTGCTGTACACGGGGGCTGAGCAGCCCTCGATGTAGTGCACCTGGGCGCCCTCGTCAGCGATGATCAAGGTCCGCTCGAACTGGCCCATGTTCTCCGAGTTGATACGGAAGTAGGCCTGCAGGGGCATGTCCACCTTGACCCCCGGTGGCACGTAGATGAAGCTCCCGCCCGACCACGCCGCGGTGTTGAGCGCGGCAAACTTGTTGTCATTGGCCGGGATGACCCGACCGAAGTACTGCTTCACCAGTTCGGGGTACTCGCGCAGGGCCGTGTCCATGTCGCAGAACAGCACGCCCAGCGCCTCGAGGTCCTCCCGGTTGCGGTGGTACACGACCTCGCTCTCGTACTGAGCGGTCACCCCTGCCAGGTACTTCCGCTCGGCCTCCGGTATGCCGAGCTTGTCATAGGTGGACTTGACCGACTCGGGAAGATCCTCCCACTCCCGCACCTGCTGGTCGATGGGCTTCACGTAGTAGAAGATGTCGTCGAAGTCGATACCGCCCATGTCGCCCCCCCAGTTGGGCATCGGCCGGCTCTCGAAGTGGCGCAGCGCCTTGAGACGACGCTTGGTCATCCACTCCGGCTCGCCCTTCATCCAAGACATCTCCCGGACGATGGACTCGGTCAGCCCCTTCTTCGGCTTGAAGACATAGAAGTCCTCCACGTCACTCCAGCCCAGCTTGTACCGGCCGAGGTCCAGGTTCGTCGATGTCGTTGCCATGGGTCGTCAACCTCTCGTCGAGTGAGGCTCATGTTGGTTGAGGCTCGTTGGGGCTCCCCCTTACGGGGATTTCTCCTACGTAGATAGTAACAACCTACCGGAGCTGTCCCGGTGAAACTTCGAGTCGGCGCCGGTCCGCCCGGCCCGGGGCAGCCGGGGACCGTCCTCCCCATGACTCGGAGCCGCGACGGTGCTAAAGATGGTCGGGACACTCGGGGAAAGGAGCGCTGGTGACGTTCGAGAGACTGAGCCCCCTCGACGCCGGCTTCCTGCACGTCGAGGATGGCGTCACCCACATGCACATCGGGTCGGTCTCCATCATGGAGGGTCCTCCGCCCCCCTACGAGGCCTTCCGCGACCGGGTGGCCAGCAAACTGCCCATGGTCCGCCGCTACCGGCAGGTGGTTCGCCGGGTGCCCCTCGACCTGGGGCGTCCGGTGTGGGTCGACGACCCCTACTTCAAGATCGAGTACCACATCCGCCACACGGCTCTGCCCGCGCCCGGCAACGAGGCCCAGCTCCAGAACCTGGTCGGTCGGGTCATGGCCCAGCAACTGGACCGGGATCGACCCCTGTGGGAAATGTGGATGGTCGAGGGCCTGCCGTTAGACCGCTGGGCCATAGTCTCCAAGGTCCACCACTGCATGGTCGACGGGGTGTCGGGCAGCGAACTGCTCGGTCTCATCCTCGACCCCGACCCCGACTACGAGGCGGCTCCGCCCCTGCCTTGGACACCGGACCCGCCGCCCGCCGACTGGGAGCTCATGGTGGACGCGGTGGCCGGGACGCTCTCCAGCCCGGTCGAGATCGGGCGGGTGGTGCAGGCCCAGACCCGCCTTCCCCGCCGTCTGATGAGCCTGGCGTGGGAGACCGTCGGGGCCGTCCGGGCCACCGCGTCAGCCATGCGGGAGGCCACCACTTCGAGTCTGAACGGACCGCTCGGGCCACATCGTCGCTGGGTGCCGGCGGCCACCACGGTCGCCGAAGTGAAGCAGGTGCGCAACCGACTGGGCGGCTCTTTCAACGACGTCGTCCTGACGGTGATCGCCGGTGGCTTCCGGGACGTCCTTATCGGGCGCGGCGACCGAACCGACCTGCCGGTGCGTAGCCTGGTTCCGGTCTCGGTTCGCCCCCGCGACGCCCGGGGAATGGCCGTCGGCGACGGGCGGATGGCCAACCAGATATCCGCCTCCTTCGTCGACCTGCCCGTGCACCTCGAGGATCCGATCGGCCGTCTCAACGCAATACGCACCCAGATGGCCGACCTCAAGGACTCCAAGCAGGCCCTCGCCGGTGAGGTGCTCAGCTCGTTGTCGGGTTTCGCCCCGCCCATGCTCCTAGCGCTCGCCGGACGCCTCGGCACCAAGATCCCCCAGAACATGATCAACACGGTCACCACCAACGTCCCGGGTCCCCAGGTCCCCCTCTACGCCGTGGGACGGCGCATGCTCCAGGTGTACCCCTACGTGCCGCTGGGCATACGGATGCGGATCGGCGTGGCCATCTTCTCCTACGACGGCAACGTCACGTTCGGCATCACGGGGGACTACGACGGGGCCCCTGACATAGAGGTCCTCGCCCGCGGCATCGAACGCTCAATGAGCGAGCTTCTATCGGTCGAGCAACCGGCTGCGGAGCAGGTCGTGGTCGACCTGCGAGGTCGGCGACGGGTCGGCTCCCCCGAGCACGCCTGACCCCGAGCACGCCTGACCCCGAGCACGCCTGACCCCGAGCACGGCAGAGCACGCCCGACCCCGCGCACGAACCAGGCTTCAGGCCGGTGGCTGCCTCACCGGGCGCAGCGACACCGCCAGCGTCGCCAGAGTCATGACCACGCCCACTCCGAGGACGATCCACTTGGTGACATCGGGAGTGACCCAGATGGCCCCGACGATGGGCGACACGGCCATCAGAAGGGCGAAGAGCATCTCGGCCGGTCTCTCCTGGATGGTCAGCTTCATCTCCGAAGCATAACCCGGCACCCCCACTGCAGCCCAACTGTCGTCGCCCCAGGGGAGCCGTCCCGGGAGCTCGAGGGCCTACGATGCAGACATGTCCATCATCCGGATCAACGCCATCGACGTGGGGGACGGCCAGGGGGACGAGTTGGCCCGACGCTTCGCGGCCAGGGCCGGGGCAGTCGACGACGCCGCGGGGTTCGAGGGATTCGAACTTCTGCGCCCGACCGACGGCCGCACCACATGGCTGGTCATGACCCGCTGGAAGGACGAGAAGTCCTTCAATGACTGGGTGGCCTCCCCCTCCTTTGCCCACGGCCACCGCGGCGCCAATGAGCCCGCCGGTGACCGGCCCGTCGCGGTCCACAGCGAGTTGTGGAGCTACGAGGTAGAGGATCTCGGACGGGGCTGATCTCGACCAACCGGTAAATCCCGTCATATACCGGAAAAGGGGCTATTGCCTCTCACTGGTCACGCATTACATTCAGCTGATCATGGCCACGACGCCCACCGCCGAAGAACTCCGTCGCCTGTCGACGGCCGCTGCGCTGATCGCCAAGGCTGAAGCAACCACCTTCCCGGCGGAACAGCAGGCCCTGGCCCTGCGGGCCTACACCGAGTTGGCGGCCTACCTGAACTCGGTGGAAGCGAAGAATCCCGGCCCGCGGCGCCGTGAGCGGCGGCTCTTCGACCGCCGAGCGGCGGGCGACCCGGGGCGCAACGCCGCCGCCGGAACCACTTCGGGGCCGCCCGGACCGGGATCGTTCGTGTTTCGCGGGCGCAACCATCAGGTGCGCACCGCCTACCGAGCGACGATCATCAAGAAGGATGCGACGGGCGAGCACGTCAACGTCGGCCTCTGACCGGCGATCGACGGCGGCCCGGCCCTCAGGGAAGCATCTCCTTGAGCTGGCCGATCAGACCGGCCGGCGTCTGGTCACCGGTCGGCACGGGCATCACCTGGAGGTGGGTCACCCCGGCCTCGGCGAAGGCTGCGACCCGCTCGGCCACGAACCCGGCCGGCCCGCACAACGACGTGAGGCGGAGCATCTCCTCGGGGACGGCGGCCGCCGCCTCCTCCTTGCGGCCAGCGAGGTACAGGTCCTGGATCGTCTCCGCCTCCTTCTCGAATCCGTACCGCTGGGCCAGGGCGTTGTAGTAGTTGCGGCCCCGGGCCCCCATCCCCCCGACGTAGAGGGCCACCGTGGGGCGGGCCAGGTCCCTGATGGCGGCCACCTCCTCACCCTCGCCGATGGCCAAGAGGCCACCCGCCGAGATCATGAGCGGATCGAGGTCGGGGCTGCGGCGGGCCGCACCGCGCCTCAAGGAGTCACCCCAGACCTCGCCGGCCTTCTCGGGGATGAACATGATGGGCAACCACCCGTCGGCCACCTCGGCGGTCATGGCCACGTTCTGGTCGCCCAGGGAGGCCACCCAGATAGGTATCCGGGGTCGCACCGGATGGGCGATGATCTTCAGCGGTTTGCCCAGGCCGGTGCCCTGCCCTTCGGGAAGGGGCATCTGGTAGTAGCGGCCGGTGTGCTCGAGGGGCGCCTGTCGAGCCCAGATATGCCGACAAACTGACACTATTTCCCTGGTCCGGCCGAGCGGAGCGTCGTAGGGGACCCCGTGGAATCCCTCGATCACCTGAGGACCGGATGCCCCGAGCCCGAGATGGAAGCGTCCTTCGGACAGGGCGTCCACGCCTGCCGCGGTCATGGCCAGCAGGGTGGGGGTGCGGGTGTAGATCGGCAGGATTCCCGAGCCGATCTCCACTCGCTCGGTCAACGCCGCCAGGTAGCCCATGAGGCTGGGACCGTCGAAGCCGTAGGCCTCGGCCACCCATACGAGGTCGAGCCCCGCCTTCTCCATCTCCGAGACCCGCCGGGCTGATTCCTTGAACCCCCCGGCGTAACTCAACGCAGTCGCAATCCTCATGCCGTTGACCCTAGCAACCACCCTCTGCGGTGATCCGAGGTGACCTTCGCCGCGGAGCCCACCACGTCGTAGCCCCCGGCGTGACGTGGCCCGGTCCTGGGTAGCCTTTCCTTTGTGGATCGTTTCATCGATCGGATCGACGCTGCCCAGCGGCGGTGGAAGTTCACCTCTTTCGCGTGGGGTGTGCAAAAGAAGTACAGCGACGACCGGGGGGGCTACCTGGCCGCTCTGGTCACCTACTACGGCTTCCTCTCCATTTTTCCGCTGCTGCTGGCCGCCTTCACCGTCATCGCCTACGTACTGCACGGCGACCGCTCGGCCGCGGCGTCGCTCCAGGCCCACATCAGGAGCTACCCCGTGATCGACCAGATCGCTCCGGGTCTGAGCAAAGGCACTCTCAACGGATCGCCGGTGGCGCTGGTCATAGGGGTGCTCGGGCTCATCTGGGGCTCTCAGGGTCTGGCCCAGGCGGCCCAGTTCACCATGCAGGAAGCATGGAACGTGCCCAACCGGGAGCGGCCAGGATTCGTCCCCCGTACCCTCAAGAGCTTCGGCTGGTATGCCGTATTCGGCTTCGGTGCGCTGATCGCTACGTTCATCACGTCCCTCGGCCGGGCCTTGAGCTGGGCGGGAGGGGACATCCTCTCGACGCTGGCGTCGATGCTGTTCGACGTGGTCATTTTCAGCGTCTCGTTCTGGACCCTGACCCCGTCGGGAATCGCCGTGAAGGATCTGCTGCCCGGCGCCGCGGTGGCCGGCGTGATGTGGGCCGTGCTGACCGGGGTTGGCGTCAGCCTCACCGGGCATCTGGCCCACGCCAACCCGATGTACGGGAGCTTCGCCGCCGTCCTCGGGTTACTGGCCCTCATCTACCTGAACGCCCGAATCACCATCTACTGCGTCGAAGCCAACGTGGTCCGCCGCCACCACCTGTGGCCCCGGTCGCTGACCGACCGCAACCTGACCGCCGCCGATCGTCGCCAACTGGATGATCTGGCCGCCAAGGAGGAGCGAGTCGAGCGCGAGCAGATCACCGTCGAGGTCTGACCCGCAGACGGTCCAACCCGCAGACGGTTTAACCCTCAGGCTCTGCGACCGGGCCCTCGAGCTCGGCCTCCATGGCCGCCGCCGCCGCCCAGGAGCCGGGGTCGGCGGGATCAGCCACGAACACGACCGGCGGGACTGGCCGGTCTCGGTCCGGGGGACCCTCCCGTCGGCCCCCGTCGCCCGGCTCGGCACCGTCGGTTGGGTCCGGACCCACCACGAGCACCGTGCGGTGGCCGCGCGACCAGGCTCGGCGGGCGACCACTGGATCCGTGGTGGGCACGGCGCCGACGCTAGCGGACCTCCTGTTCCCGACGTCGGGCGGCACCTGGCAGGCTGTTCGGGTCATGAGCCCGCCCCAGCCTCCCAGCGCCCGCCGACTACCGCACGCCGTCACCTCCCACGGGGTGACCCGTAACGACGACTGGCACTGGCTGCGAGACCGCGAAGAACCAGAGGTCATCTCCTACCTCGAGGCGGAGAACGCCTACACCGACGCCATGATGGCCCCGACCCTCGGTCTGCAACAGGAACTGTTCGAGGGGATCAGAGCGAGGGTGCGCGAGACCGATGCTTCCGCTCCCGTCCGGTCCGGGAGCTGGTGGTACTACACCCGGACCGAGGAGGGGCAGCAGTACCCCATCATGTGTCGGCGACCCGATCCCGAACGCCGGCTGGAGGCAGCCGCCGTCGCCTCCGAGGCCCGCGACGGCCTCCCGCCCGACGAAGTGGTCATCCTCGACGAGAACGTGCTGGCCGGGGCGACTACCTGGCCCTCGGTGTATTCGACATCAGCCCCGACCACTCGGTCCTGGCCTACGCCACGGATCTCGACGGCTCGGAGGTCTACACCCTCCGCTTCCGTTCCCTCGGCTCCCTCGAGGATCTGCCCGACACGATCGAAGGCGTCTACTACGGGTCGGCCTGGTCGGCTCGGGGCCAGGCCTTCTACTACGTGAGACCCGACGAGGCCATGCGGCCCTACCAGGTGTGGCGCCACCTGCTCGGCACCGAGGCGGAACACGACGTCCTCGTCTACCAGGAGGACGACGAACGATTCTTCGTCAGCGTGTACCTGTCACGATCCCGCCGACGGATCGTCATCGACTCCGACAGCAAGACCTCGTCGGAGGTCCGATGGCTCGACGCCGACGCGGTCGACGCCGCTGAGCCGACGGTCCTCCTCGGCCGCCGCCCGGGTGTCGAGTACCGGGCCGAGCACGACGGCGACGGTTGGCTGATCCTGACCAACCAGCCCGGCCCGGACGGACGTCCGGCCACCAACTTCGAGCTTCACCGCCTCGACGACGACGGCGACCAGCGGGTGATCCTGGCTCACCGCGACGACGTGAAGCTCGAGCACGTGGACGCCTTCGCCTCGTTCGCCGCGGTCGGCGAGAGGTCCTGCACCGACGGCCTCGAGCGGCTGCGCATCCTCGGGCGCGATGGCTCTCAGGACATCGTGCAGCAGCCGGAGGCCGTCTACAGCCTGCTGGGCGGCGAGAACCCCGAGTGGGACCAGGACACCTACCGCTTCGGCTACACCTCCCTCGTCACGCCCCGCACCGCGGTCGACTACCGGGTCACGGACAAAAGTCGCCAAGTCGTGTGGTCCCAGTCGGTCCCCGGCTACGACCCGACCCGGTACGAGACCCAGCGCCTGTGGGCCACCGCGCCCGACGGGGTTCAGGTTCCGATCTCGGTGGTGTCCCGTCGCGACCTGCGACGTGACGGCGCCGCCCCGGGCCTCCTGTACGGCTACGGGGCTTACGAGATGAGCGTCGACCCGACCTTCTCCGTAGCAGCCCTCAACCTGGTGGAACGCGGCACCGTATATGCCATCGCCCACGTGCGCGGCGGCGGCGAGCTCGGCCGGCGCTGGTACGAGCAGGGTCGTATGGAGCACAAAGTCAACACCTTCACCGACTTCGTGGCCGCGGCCGAAACGCTGATCGCCCAGGGCTGGGTTCAACGCGACCGCCTGGCCGCCCGCGGCGGCAGCGCCGGCGGCCTGCTCATGGGAGCGGTGGTGAACCTGCGCCCGGACCTGTGGCGGGCGGTGGTCGCCGAAGTCCCCTTCGTGGACGTGGTCACCACCATGTCGGATACCACGCTTCCCCTCACGGTCACCGAGTGGGAGGAGTGGGGCGACCCCCTCCACGACCCCGAGGCCTTCGCCCGGATGCTCGGCTACTCGCCCTATGACAACGTGGCCCCCCGGGCCACCTACCCGGCCATCTACGCCACGGCCGGTCTGAACGACCCGAGAGTGGGCTTCTGGGAACCGGCCAAGTGGGTCGCCCGATTGAGGTCAGTGGGCGCCGGGGGCCCGGACCGCCCGATTCTCCTGCGCACCGAGTTGGGCGCCGGACACGGCGGCCCGTCCGGCCGCTACGACATCTGGAGGGACGAGGCGAGAGTCCAGGCTTTCATTCTGTCCCAGACCGGCTCTTCCTGATCGGCCCCCGGCCATCACGCAGGTCCACGACCGGGGTCGCGTGGCGCATCTCGGCCTGGGTGAGCACGTCGGTGATCTCGACCCCTATCAGCTCCTCCCGCTCGAGCAGGGCGTCGCGCAGGGCCGCCACGAGATACGAATGATCTGACAGCAGGGTCCGCACCTCGTCCCGGGCCCGGTCCAAGATGGCGTCCATCTGGGCCCGGCTGGAGTCGTCTGACAGCACCTTGGCCACGATGTTGACCGCCGCTCCCCCGCCCCGGGCGGCGTCGAGCGAGATCAGAGAGTGCCCCATCCCGAAGCTACCTATCATCTGGGCCGCCGCCTCGGTGGCAGCCTGAAGATCACCGCTCACACCGCTACTCGTATCACCGAAGAACACCTCCTCGGCGGCCAGGCCCCCCATGGCGATCCGGATGAGACCCTCGATCTCCGAGCGGGTCCGGGTGTAGCGCTCCTCCGGTTCGGAATGGGCGAGCAGACCCAGGGCCACGCTGCGCTTGATGATCGACAGCACCTCGAGCTTGCGCTCCGGGGCCACGAGCCAGGCCGTCACCGCGTGGCCGGCCTCGTGGGTGGCGATCGTGATCCGCTCCTGCTCGGCGTAGGCGGTGGGCTGGGCCAAGCCCAACTCGGTGGTCATCTTGGCCCGCTGGAGATCCTCCCAACTCAGCCGGTCCGACCCTCTCCGCAGGGCCCACACCAGGGCCTCGTCGAGAAGGTGCTCGATCATCACCGGTGAGTAGCCCATGGTGGTTGCCGCCAGCGTCTCGCGGCACTCATCGGTGTCGAGCTCGCGGCTGTGGGACTTGCGCTGCAGGTAGTAGTCGATGATGTCCCGCCGACCGGCCCGGCTCGGCAGGTCGACGGTGATGGTCCGGTCGAACCGGCCGGGACGCATAAGCGCCGGATCGAGATCCCCGGCCCGGTTGGTGGCCCCGATGACCAGAATGTTCGGCGCCTGGCTCGCCGGCTTCTTGATGACCCGGCCGGCCGGCAGCCAGCGGTTCACCAGATCGATGAAAGCACCCTTCACCCTCGCCGAGGTACTCGGCTCGTCGAAGGACTGAAGCTGGATCAACAGCTCGTTCACCACCCCCGACAGGCCCTCGCCGTTGCCCGTCCCGAGTCCCGCTCGGGCCCCCCCGATGGCGTCGAACTCCTCAATGAAGCCGATGGCACCGCCCTCGCGCCGGGCGTATTTCCGAAGCGCCTTGAAGTACGACCGGATGCGTCGCCCGGTCATCCCGTAGAAGTGCGACTGGAACGCCGTCGAGGAGACGAAGAGGAACGGGACGTTGGCCTCGGCCGCCATGGCCTTGGCGATGAAGGTCTTGCCGGTCCCGGGCGGCCCCTCGAACAGGACGGCTCGCCGGGGGTTGCCGCCCATACGCTCGTTGAAGGTCCGGTAGGCCAGGAAGAGGTTGAGGGTCTTGACCACCTCCTCGACCACGACATCCGCACCCTTGACATCCGACAGCCGCACCCCGGTCTCCTCCGGACGGTACAGGACGTGGGGCGAGCGGCCGGCGCCGATCACGGGCAGCAGGACGCTCACCAGCAGGACCGCTAGCAGCACGATGGCCGGGAGATAGGTACCCAGCCAACCGGGCGCGGCCAGGTGGGGCCAGGCCACCACCCCGACGTCGTGGAGGATCAGGACCGTGAGCGCCAGCAGAAGCAGCAGCGACAGTCTCTTGAAGCGGCGCTGGCGGTGGCCCTCCCGAGCGTCCGAAACATCGGCGGAGCGGAGAACCTCCGCATTGGCCAAGGTCAACGTGTCCATGGTGAGCCTTCCCCTCGCTTTCCGCCGCAGCGTTGACCAAACCTAGAGCCGGTCTTGCCGCCGATGCCTCCTTCTCCGCCCATTTTCCGGCTTTTCCGGTTGCTCGGGACCCCGACGGGAGCGAGCCCCTTCGGAGACCCCCGCCGCAACCCCTTAGAGGAAGAGTCGCAGGCCCTCGGAGGCGGCGATCACCTCGGGTCCCCCGCCTCCCATGGCCGCCCGGGCATCGGTAACGATCCGGTCGAGTTCCTCGTCATCGTGGGCGGGGTCGTGGTGAAACAGCGCCACCCGCCGCACGCCGGCCTGCGCAGCCACGCGCAGGGCGTAGTCCACGGTGCAGTGACCCCAGTGGCTCTTCTCGGCGAACTCGGCCGAGGTGTACTGAGCGTCGTGGATGAGCAGGTCCGCCGACTCGGCGAGCTCGAGGACCGGTTCGGCCACGGTCTCGAGATCGAGCGGAGCCTGGTGATCGCTTATGTAGGTCACGACCCGGCCGTGCCAGGTCACCCGGTATCCCACCGTCACCCCGGTGTGGGGAACCGGGCGAACCATCACGTCGGCCTCACCCACCCGGAACTGGTCCTTGAGAACCTCGTGGAAGCTGTAGTCGCCGCGGAGGTCGCCGATCCGCACCGGAAAGTACGGCGGCCGCATGAAGTCGTCGATCTGCTGGCGGAGGGTGCCCGATTCGGGCTGAGGGCCGTAGATGCGCAAGCGGGCGCCGGTCCGGTCGGCGGGTGGGAAGAAGGGCAGACCCTGGACGTGGTCCCAGTGGATGTGGGTCACGAGCGCCGTCGCCGAGAAGGACCCGTCCAGGGGTTGGGTATCCCCGAAGGCCCGCAATCCGGTGCCGAGATCGAACACGAGCGGTTCCTCACCGTCGGCCGTGACCACCACGCAGGCGGTGTTGCCGCCGTAGCGCGCGTTCTCCTTCGACGGGCAGGGACAGGATCCCCGGACACCGTAGAACGTCAGCTCCAACTGGTGACCACTCCCGTCCACTCCCACGAGACGTTAGCTACGGCCACACCCGAGACGTCGGCAGTGTGACCGAAACCACATTGGGGACCTCTCACTCCCAGATGTCATCTCCGTAGGGCCGGCGCCGGGACGGCGCCGCCTCCTGCTTCCAGACCATCAGGCGGCGGCGGAAGTAGCAGACCTCTTCGCCCCGCTGGTTGAAGCCCTTGGTCTCGACGGTCACCACCCCCCGATCGGGCTTGGAGCGGGACTCCTGCTTATCGATCACCCGCGTCTCGGCGTAGATGGTGTCCCCGTGGAAGGTCGGGCGCTTGTGGGTGAGCTGCTCGACCTCCAGATTGGCGATACACGAGCCGCTGACATCGGGAACACTCATGCCGAGCACCACGCTGTAGACGAGGTTGCCGACCACGACGTTCCGGCCGTGAACGGTTTCGTGCTCGGCGAACCAGGCGTTGGTGTGCAGCGGGTGGTGATTCATCGTGATCATGCAGAACAGGTGATCGTCGTATTCGGTGATGGTCTTTCCGGGCCAGTGGCGGTAGATGTCGCCGGGCTCGAAGTCCTCGTAGTAGCGGCCGAAGGGGCGGTCATGTGTCGTCATCGCCAGCCACGCTAGGCGCCGGTCCAGGCGGCGACGAAGTCCCGCCTGCGCTACCTGGCCTGCCTGGCCTGCCTGGCCGGCCTCGCTACCGAAGCCCCGTCGAGCTTCTAACGTCGCGCCTCGTGATCGAACTGGAGCTGCGCAACGACGTCTACCGCCGCCCGCTGGCCACCGCCCTCGACCGGCTCGGCCTGCGCGAGGGGTGGGTCTGCGCCGACGTGGGCGCCGGCGGCGGGGACGTGACCGTGGCCCTGGCCCGCATCGTCGGGCGCGACGGGAGGGTCTATGCGGTCGACTCCGACCCGGCGCGTCGCGACGAGGTGGCCGAGGTCGCGGCAGCAGCAGCCCAGGCACAGGTAGTCGCCGTGACTCAGGCGGGGGAAGAGCTCACCCTCCCTGAGCCACTCGACCTGGCCTTCTGCCGGTTCCTCCTACTGCACGTGCACGACCCTTCGGTGGTTCTGCGCCGGATGGGCCGGGCCGTGCGCAACGGGGGTTGGGTGGTCGCCCAGGAGCCGGTGACCTCGGCCGGGCGGGTGGACGGCCTGCCCTTGTCGATGCCCGACGCCCGCCACCCCGACGTCGGCGCGCTGCTGCCGGCCCTCGTTCGAGACGCCGGGCTCGAGTTGATCGACGCCTGGGCCGAAGCCCCGGCGTGGGCCGGTCCCTCTCCGGTTTCTGACTACCTGCAAGCCATGACCGACGTCGACCCCGGGGATGTGCCCATCCTGCTCCCCCCCCTCGTGACGGTGGTAGCCCGTCGAACCTCGGGCTTCGAGGCCACCGGTAGCAGCGCGGACTTCGATTAGGACCATCCGGCTGGATAGCCTCGGGGCATGCCCACTGCCGAGCCAGACCTCGCCGCAGCCGCCGACGCCATTGCCGTGGCCCGCTCCGCCGTGGAGACGGCCACCCGCCGCCTGGCGGCCGAGGGACGGGACGCGGCCGACGCCCACCAGGCCGTGCTCTACGATCTCGCCCACGGCGCGGCCGCCGTCGAGACCGCCCGTGTGGCCCTTGACTACGGCTCCCACGGGCCGACCGAGGCGGCCCTGGCCGTAGCCTTCGCCGCCGAGGCGGTGTGGGATCTGGCTGGGCGGATACTGGGCCGGGAGCAGTCCTGGGGCCTGGAGCCCGACGCCCTGGATGGGGCCATGCCGGTGGTGCGCAACTACCGCCACCCGGACTTCCTGGCGACACTGGCCGACGTTCCGGGTTCGTCCCATCTCGACGGGGACTTCGATCTCGTCGCGTCCACGTTCCGTCGCTTCGCCGAGGAGCGGATAGCCCCCGTGGCCGAGGGCATACACCGGCACAACGAGGACATCCCCGAAGACATCATCCGTGGCCTCGGTGACCTGGGGGCTTTCGGCCTGTCCATCCCCGAGGAGTACGGCGGCTTCGCCACCGGCGGGGAGCACGACTACATGGGCATGGTCATCGCGACAGAAGAGCTGTCACGTGCTTCGCTCGGAGCCGGAGGGTCGCTCATCACCCGGCCCGAGATTCTGGCCCGGGCCCTGCTCAAAGGGGGCACCGAGGAGCAGAAGCGGGCGTGGCTGCCCCGCCTGGCCACGGGCGAGGTGATGGCCGGCGTCGCGGTCACCGAACCGGACTACGGGTCGGACGTGGCCGGCATCACCTTCGCCGCCAGCCCGGTGCAGGACGGCTGGTCCCTCTCCGGCACCAAGACCTGGTCGACCTTCGCGGCCAGGGCCGACGTGTTGATGGTCCTGGCCCGCACCGATCCGGATCGCAGCCGGACCCACCGGGGCCTGTCGCTGTTCGTGGTGCCGAAAGAGCGGGCCACGGGTCACGGCTTCAGCTTGAGCCAGCCCGGTGGGGGACGTCTTGAAGGGCGCGCCATCGACACCATCGGCTACCGGGGCATGCACTCCTATGAGCTCTCCTTCGACGGGTGGGTCGTTCCCCACGACCACCTGGTCGGCGGAACCGACGGGATCGGCCGGGGCTTCTACCTGCAGATGGAGGGCTTCGAGAACGGCCGGCTGCAGACCGCGGCCCGAGCCGTCGGCGTCATGCAGGCGGCCTACGAGGCGGCCCGCTCGTACGCCGAGAACCGGATCGTGTTCAACCGTCCCATCGCCGAGTACCAGCTGACCCGGGTGAAGCTGGGGCGCATGGCAGCCATAATCCAGGCGTCCCGCCAGTACATGTACGAGGTGGCCCGGCTCATGGCCAAGGGGGAAGGGGCGCTCGAGGCCTCCATGATCAAGGCCTACGTGTGCCGGGCCGCGGAGTGGGTGTCGCGCGAGGCCATGCAGATCCACGGCGGCATGGGTTACGCCGAGGAATACGCGGTCAGCCGCCTCTTCGTCGACGCCCGGGTCCTGTCCATATTCGAAGGCGCCGACGAGACCCTGGCGCTCAAGGTCGTGGGCCGTCGCCTCCTCGAGGCGGCGGCCGCGAGCTAGGGGCGGCCCTCAGCTGGCGCTTCGGGTCCGGCCCGCCCGCTGACCCTTGCGCACCAACATCTCGGCCACCTTCCGGGATGCCTCGTCGATCATCTCGTCTCCGAACATGACAGCGCCCTTGCGATCGCCTTCGGTGGCCTGCCGGTAGGAGTCGAGCACATCCCAGGCCTTGTCGAACTGCTCCTGGGTCGGTGAGAACACCTCGTTGACGATCGGAATCTGATCGGGGTGGAGGCTCCACTTGCCGTCGAACCCGAGTATCTGGCTGCGCCGGGCGTAGTCCCGGAAGCCCTCCGGGTCGCGGACCTTGACGTACGGGCCGTCTATGACCTGGAGTCCGGTGGCCCGGCCGGCCATCAGGATCTTCATGAACACGTAGTGGAAGTAGTCGCCGGGGTAGTCCGGGATCTGCAGGCCACCTGACAGGGACGGCATTCCCATCGAAGCCGACATGTCCACCGGGCCGAGGATCACCGTCTCTAGGCGCGGGGATGCCGCGCAGATCTCCTCCACGTTGATCAGGCCCTGGGCCGTCTCTATCTGGGCCTCGATACCGATGTGACCGGTCGGAAGCCCGTGGTTGATCTCCACCTGCGTCAGGAGCAGGTCCATGGCCACCACCTGCGCCGCCGACTGCACCTTGGGCAGCATGATCTCGTCGAGTCGCTCGCCCGCCTGGCCCACGACTTCGATGACGTCCCCGTAGGTCCAGCGGGTGTCCCAGGCGTTGACCCTGACGCACAGCACGGCGTCGCCCCAGTCCTGCTCACGTATGGCTTTAACCACCCGCGCCCGGCTCTCCTCCTTCTCCAGGGGGGCGACCGCATCCTCGAGGTCGAGGAAGTACATGTCGGCTCCGAGACTGGGGGCCTTGGCCATGAACTTCTCGCTGGAACCGGGCACGGCGTGGCAGGAACGGCGGGGGAGGGTACGCGAGCGGGCGGACATGGCCCGGATGCTACGGGCTGCCACCCTCCGAAACCAGTTGATCAGGAATCAACTGGTCGCTGATCAGGCGCTCGAAGCGGGCGGCGTCGCCGCCGACGAACTCACGACAGAGCCGGAAGCCATCGATGTAACAGAACTGGTAGGCGCGCCAGGTGGGATCGGTTAGGAACTGAACCGACTTGTCGGCCCGCGCCGGCGGCCGCAGGGCCCAGCGCTGAAGGTAGAGAGACGCCTGGTCAGGGGACCACCCCCTGTCGTGCACTCCGATCGCCGCGTTGCCGACGACTCGACCCAGATTCTCCCCGGCTAGCGCGACCTGTTCGGCGACCGCGGCGTCGTAGGGAATGCCCAGCGGCTTGAGGTGGGATTCGACGAGCTGCTCCGGCCGGGCCCCGGCTATCACCTCGAGGCCGAGATCGGCCAGGCCTTCGGCGATCAGGCACTGGGGGGTCCCCACCAAGAAGATGGTTTCCTCCATCTGGCGCCGCTGGCGGACCAGGCCGGCCTCCTTGCGACTGTGCTCGGTGTGATGACCCGGGTAGGACTCGTGGGCCACCACGTGGGCCAGCGTCAGCGACAGGATGGGCAGGTCGGTGTTCATGGCCACCCGGCTGCGCAGGTCGCCGAGGTAGTAGTTGAAACCGCTCCACGGTTTGTCCTGCTCCAACACGAAGTCGACCCGCTCGCCCTCGGGGAGGCCGAACAGCCGCCGGGTCCGGTCCCGGAAGTCCTCGGCGAGGGAGTGGATGGCGGCGTCGAGACGCCCGGGGACCACCACCTGGGCCTCCCGCCAGGTGTTGTACCGATCGGCCAGCGACCCACCGGTGCGCGGTAACACCTCGTCGAGGCGGCGGTGGGCCTGGGCGAACTCCTCCTCATCGGTCCAGTTCGGCCTGACCCCGTAGCAGGCCTCGATCTCATCCAGATAGGCGATGTCCTCTCCGGCCAGCTTCCGGGCGCTCATGTGCAGCCCCCGGACCTGAGCGGCGATCCACGCCCGTCGATGGGGGTCGAGCAGGCCGTCGGTCTCGAGGTCGGCAAGCAGGCGGCGGGCGTCGTCGACCAGAACCGACGGAGCCGCCGCCGGGGCGGCCGCGACCCCCTCGCTCAGCTCCGGCGGCCCGTAGTAGGCGTCGACGAAACCATCCACATGGCGACCGAGTGACAGGCCCAGATGCAGGTAGCGCCCGACGATCTGGTCGGCCGGGCTCCAGTCGGACCGTCCTTCTACGTAGCTGTCACCGCTCATATCCGGGCTACTCCCCTCTCGACGTCCGCGGTCCCGATGCCTGCCTGAGCGGCTCGGCGGCTCAACCGGCCACCCGGAACAGTTCCGGAGCAGCCGGACACGTCGTCGCTGCCAGCCCCTCAACGGTTTCGACGAGGCCGCCCGGCCCTACGACCTGGCTCACCAGGGCGGCGGGCACCACCTCGGCCGATCGGTACCACGGCTCCTCCCCCGAGCCGTCCAGTCGCGACACCAGAGCGTCCCATAGCTGAACGGGGAGCACTCGCCCGACCGCCGTCACGGCCCACACCGGCACCTGCTGATGGCAGGCCACGGCGGCCGCCGCCAGCGACCCGGGGACGGCCAGGACACCGGCCGGACCGGCGGCGCACGCCTCCACGATCACCAGGTCGGCGACCACCGCCGCAGTGGCCGCCCCCGACTCGGGTACGAGCTGGACCTCGTGGTCGCGCTCGGCGAGGCGCCGGGCCAGGTGGGCGCCCTCACCCCGCCAGTCGACGACCAGCACCTCCACATCCCCGCGGCGTCGTAGGGCGTCGGTCACCACGTCGGGCCAGCCGATGACCACCACCGTCGCCGAGTCGGGCAGGGCGTCGGCCAGCTGTATTGCGGTGCGGTCCTCCTCCAGTTCCTCGGCGGCCCGGCGGCCGGCGGCGGCCGGGTCCTCCTCCCGGAGCATCCGGGCCGAGAGCCACCACACCGGACCGGCCTCCACGTGGCGGTCAACCAGGCGTCGGCAGGCCGGGACCAGCCCGGCGGGCTGCGATCGGGCCATCTGGACGAGGGCCGCAGCCGCCTCGCAGGCCACTACCGCGGGATCGGCTCCAGTCGCCCGGGCGACGTAGCGCAGGTGCTCTATCGGGTGCATCGCTCCCGTTGTAGCGCGTTCCGCCGCCCTAGTGACCCGGTTTGAACACCATCAGGTACACCGCTCCTATCACCAGGATGTTGAACGCGCCCCAACCGAGATTGACCCGCCGCTCCATTCTCTGCAGTTCCATGGCGTCCGGCGCCCTGGTCTCGGCGCTCTCACCGGGTCCCATCGGCTTCTCGAGCTTCTGGACCAGGGCCATGTAGCGGCGCTGGTTGGGCCGGATCCATCCGTGGAGGATGCCCACATCGACGACGGCTACCGCCAGAGCAGCCGAGACCCACGCCTGTCCGAAGCCATACTGCTTGTGGCTCGCGCCCACGGCGGCGATCCCGAACAGGATCGCCGCGTAGACCAGCGCCTCAGCCAAACCGGACACCATTTTGTTTACTTCGAGTACTGCGCTCGTTCCCCCCCCGGTGCGACGCTGGGCCAGGCTCACGTACAGCCCGTTGTAGGCCAACGCCCCGAATCCCGCGACGACGCAGACGAGGTGCAGCACGACCAGGACGTTGAAGCCGGTTCCCATCGCGGCGAAGGTAGCCGCGCCGGCCCCCCGGCGCCCATACCGACCGGCGTCGGCGTCCCACCACGTCCCACCACGTCCCACCAACGCCACGGGACCTCAACTATGCCGGCGGGGTGGGGGCCCGGGCCCCAACTCCCGCGCCGACCCCTTTCTGTGAACCGATTGGGGCATCTGTGAACCATAAGTGCGACATAGCCGCAGTTTGGGTGCACAGTCGATGAGTTTCGTTCACAAAGGGACGTGCAGCACTTATTGTAAATATATGAAAAGCACTTATAAGCAGGCTGAGCGGTTCATGAGGGACCAGCACTCGCTCATAACTCGGCACCAAGCCGTGTCCCTGGGTCTGTCCCCCGCCGCGATCCGCCACTACCTCGACTCCGGCCGCTGGGAGAAGATCCATCCAGGCGTCTACACCACTTGCAGCGCCGCCCCGACCGCCGAACGGGACCTCCTCGCCGCCTGCCTGGGAGCCGGACCCCGCTCCGCCGCTTCCCACCGGTCCGCCGCGTGGCTGCTCACCCTGTGCGAGGCTCCGGCGCATCCGGTGGTCACTCTCCCCTACCGCTCACGCTCGAATCTACGCGGCGTGACGGTCCACCGCAGCCGTGACCTCGACCCCGGGCGGGTTCTCGTGCGCAGGGGCATCCCCTACACCGACGCCTTGCGAACCCTCACGGACCTGGCCGGCGAGATGGACGAACCCGAGCTGCTCATGGTGACAGATCGGGCGCTGGCCAACCGCCTTGTCACCACGGGAGGCTTGACCGCAGAGATTGCGCGCCGATCAGCTCCGGGGCGGCGGGGTCCCGCCCGGCTGGCCCGCATGCTTTCGGCCCGTGGGTTCGTCGGTGGGCCTGAGCCGACGGTGCTCGAAGCCATGGCCATGCGACTGTTCCGCCGGTGGGGTATTCCGCTGCTCGACCGGGAGGTGAAGATCGGTCCCGACGGTCGCTACCGAATCGACTTCCTCATCGCAACTCACCTGGTCGTCGAAGTCGATGGATACGCATACCACTGGAGTCCCGAGGACAAGGCCTACGACGATGCCAGGCGCAACCGTTTGAGGGCGAGCGGGCTGACGGTTCTCGTCTACGACTGGAGGGCGGTTCGCTTCGAGGAGCGACGGATAGCCGGCGAGATTCTCTCCGCCCTGCGTCTGGCCCGCACATCCGAAGTCGGAGCCACCGACCCGAGCGCCGTCCCCACCGCCTGACCGGCACCCGATCCGGGCGCCGCTCATCCCCCTTACTTGACGATGCCGCCCCTGGTCATGGCCTCCACGTCGAGCGCCTTGTCCACTTCCTCCTCACTGAGGAGGCCTCGCTCCAGCACGATCGACCGCAGATCCTTGTTCTCGGCCACGGACGCCTTGATCACCTTGGCCGCCTCTTCGTAGCCAATGTAGGGGTTGAGAGCGGTCCCGATGGAGGGCGACGACAGGGCGTAGATACGGCAGCGCTCCACGTCGGCCTCGATGCCCACGATGCACTTATCGGCAAATGCCACACTCACCGCGGCCAGGAGCCGGATGGATTCGAGCAGGTTGCGGGCGATCACCGGGAGCATGACGTTCAGCTCCAGGTTGCCGGCCGCCCCGCCGAAGGCCACTGCGGCGTCGTTGCCGATGACCTGGGCCACCACCTGAGATACCGCCTCGGGCAGGACCGGATTCACCTTTCCGGGCATGATCGACGATCCGGGCTGCAGGTCCGGAATGCGGATCTCGGCCAGACCGGTACGGGGTCCACTGCCCATCCAGCGCAGGTCGGTGGCGCACTTGTAGAGGGACACCGCGATGGTACGCAGGACGCCCGAGGCCTCGACCAGAGCGTCGCGGGCGCCTTGCGCCTCGAAATGGTCCCGGGCCTCGGTGAGGGGGAGGTTGCGGGATTCGGCGAGCCTCTTGATCACCCGCGGGGCGAAGGTCTTGGGAGCGTTGATCCCGGTTCCGACGGCCGTGCCGCCGAGGGGCAGTTCGGCGATCCTCGGCAGGCTGGCTTCGAGACGCTCGATGCCGTGCTCCACCGCAGCCGCGTAACCGCCGAACTCCTGGCCGAGGGTGACCGGCGTGGCATCCATGAGATGCGTCCGGCCCGACTTGACGACCGACTTGAACTCCTTGGCCTTGCGCCGGAGGGCTTTGGCCAGGTGGTCGAGGGCGGGTACGAGCGTGTAGCGGATTTCGGTAGCCGCAGCGACATGGATCGCCGAGGGAAACACATCGTTGGACGACTGCGAAGCGTTGACGTGGTCGTTGGGATGGACCTTGGCGCCGAGGCGCTCCGAGGCCAGAGTGGCGAGCACCTCGTTCATGTTCATGTTGGTCGAGGTTCCCGAACCGGTCTGGTAGACGTCGATGGGGAACTGGTCGTGCCACTGCCCTGCGGCTACTTCGGCGGCCACGGCGCTGATGGCGTCCGCGATCTTTCTGTCCACCGTCTTGAGGCGGGCGTTCTCCTCTGCGGCGGCACCTTTGATGGCGGCGAGGGCCGAGATCAGGGACCGCTCCACGGTCGTTCCCGAAATGGGGAAGTTCTCGACAGCCCGCTGGGTCTGGGCCTGCCACTTGGCGGTGGCGGGTACCCGCACTTCCCCCATGGAGTCATGCTCGATCCGGAACTGCCCCTGCTGCTCGCTGGTCATACCCGGACCGTATGCAGACCTGGGCGCAGGGGTCAAGACGGGACCGTCCGGCACCCGTGGACTGCCGTAGCATCCTGACCATGCGCATCGGAATCCACAGCGGGCTGACAGGGCGCGCCGAGAACGCCATAGACGACCTGCTCGACTCGGCCCGATTGGCCCACGAACACGGGCTGGACTTCTGGGTACCCCAACTGAGCGACATCGACGCCCTGACCGCTCTGGCGCTCGTGGGCCGCGAGATTCCGGGCCTGCGAATCGGGACGGCCGTGGTGCCGACCTATCCGCGCCACCCGATGGTGATGGCCATGCAGGCTCTGACCGTCCAGGCCGCCACCGGGGGTCACCTGACCCTGGGCATCGGCCTCTCCCACCAGGTGGTAATCGAAGGCGCCTACGGCATGGATTTCTCCAAGCCGGTCCGCCACATGCGCGAGTACCTGTCCATCCTCATGCCCCTGGTCAACGAGGGAAAGGTCGACTTCCAGGGTGAAGAACTGGCAGCTCGCACCTTCTCCCCCATGAAGCCCGCCGGTGCAACCCCACCTCCGGTGCTCGTGGCCGCACTCGGCTCGCAGATGCTCGACCTCGCCGGGAGGCTGGCCGACGGAACCGCGCTGTGGATGGTCGGTCCACGCACCATCGCCGAGCACATCGTTCCCCGGATCACGGCATCCGCGTCCAAGGCCGGGCGACCGGCTCCCCAGATAGTGGCCGGCCTGCCGGTATCGGTCACCGCCGACGCCGCCGCCGCTCGGGAGAAGGCGGCGTCGGCCTTCGGCTTCTACAACAACCTCCCTTCCTACCGGGCCATGCTCGACAAGGAAGGGGCCGATGGACCCGCCGACGTGGCCATCGTGGGCGACGAGGAGACGGTGGCATCCCATCTGCGGCACCTGGCCGATGCGGGAGCGACCTCGCTCAGTCTTCCCATATTCGGCACCCCCGAGGAGAAAGCTCGGACGCTTCGGCTCCTAGCCGAACTCGCGACGCAGGTCTCCCAGCCGGAAGGGTCCCGATGAGGGCGGCGTCCATAGTCGACGGTCGCCTGGAGATAGCCGAGCACCCCGACCCTGAACCGGGCCTCGGTCAGATTCTCGTGCGGGTCCGCGCCGCCGGTCTAAACGGTGCGGACATGATCCAGGTCCAGGGCGGGTATCCCGCTCCTCCGGGTTGGCCGCAGGATATTCCGGGCCTGGAACTGGCCGGGGAGGTCGTGGGCCTCGGTCCCGGGGTCAGCCGCTTCTCGCCCGGCGACCGGGTGATGGCCGTAGTCGGCGGAGGGGCGCAAGCCGAGTTGGCGGTGGTCCACGAGCGGGAGGCCATGCCGGTCCCCGAGAATCTGTCCTGGGAGGAGGCCGGCGGACTACCCGAGGTGTTCACCACCGCCCACGACGCCATCTTCACCCAGGCCGGCTTGAAGATGGGCGAACGACTACTGGTTCACGGAGCCGCCGGCGGGGTGGGCACCGCCGCCGTGCAGCTGGGTTTGGCGGCGGGGTGCGCGGTGGTGGCCTCGGTGCGCGATCCGGCCCGACGGGACGAGGTGGCCGAACTCGGTCCACAGGTCGTCGCCCCCGAGGACGTCGCCGGGGGAGGACCGTTCGACGTCATCCTCGAACTCGTCGGAGCGGTCAACTTGCAGACCAACCTCGAAGTCCTGGCCATGGAGGGCAGAATCGCGGTGATCGGTACCGGCGCAGGCAACCGGGGCGAGATCCACCTGGGACTGCTCATGGCCAAGCGGGCCAAGATGTACGGCTCGACGCTGCGGGCCCGCCCCCTGGAGGGCAAGGCCATGGCCGCCCGCCTGGTCGAATCCCAGGTACTCCCACTCTTCGCCACCGGTCGGGTGCGGGTGCCGGTTTGTGCGACCTTCCCTCTCGAACAGGCGTCCGAGGCCTACGAGCGGTTCCGCTCGGGATCCAAGTTCGGCAAGGTGGTGCTACTACCGAGCACTACCTGAGGGTCGCACGAACCAACTGACCCGGGTCAGGTAGCCGACCCTCCGCCGGCCGGTATCGAACTGCCGATCTGACTGCCTGCAGGTCGGCCCTCGAGCCGACCGCCGGTTCTTCTCAGGTTGCCCTCCGCCTCCGCAGCCGGCCCTGGGCCAACCCCGCGGCCCAACCGGCGAGAAGCAGGACCGCCCACGTCCAGTCGCCGACCACGCCCACCACGGCCGCTCCCGCAGCGACCGCTCCGGTGATGACAACCCCCGCGGACGAACGAACCCGGGCCACGGACGGGAGGCCACGGTTGCGGCGCTCCAGGAGCGCACGACCTTCCAACGATGCCGCCGATGGCGTAGCCACGGCAGCCCGCCCACGCGGTTCGGCGATGCGCACCATGGGTAGGTCGGCCCGCACCGCATCGAGCTCTTGGAAGGTACTGGCCGCAAGCGCCCGCTCGACCCGTCTGGCGAACTCGTCGATGTCTATTCGGCCCGCGCCGCAGTGCCGTCCCAACTCCTCGACCACCCGTCGGCGATCGTCGTCGGACACTCGCATGGCTACTCCCCGTCAGGCTATCGCCTCGCTACCCCTGGGCCTCGACATGACCCCGCTCCGGCAAGGCGGCTTCGTGACGGGCCAGGAACCAGACCCCGGCCGACATGGCCGCCAGAGCGAGCACCTCCAGCATGATGTCGATCGGTTTGGCCGCCACCGCCTCGTGGAAGACGAACGCTCCTATGGCAATGCTGACGATCGGGTCGACCACGGTCATCGTCGGTAGGGAGAAGTCGAGCGCCCCGGCCTGAAAGGCGCTCTGGGCCAGAACCATCCCAGCCACCCCGAACACCACGAGCACGTAGGGCTGCCAATGGATCACGACCGGAACGATCCCCCGATCGAGCAGGTGGGAGCTGGTCTTGGTGAGCGCCGCCGCCGCCCCGTAGACCACCCCCGCCGCCGCCGCCAGCGCCACCGCGGTGCCCCGCCGGTCGGCCCGCCGGCCGGTCAGTGTCAGCGCGACGGCGACCACCCCGGCGGCGATGAGAAGCGTGGCCCACTGGACCGGCCCGGTGTTGTTCCTTCCAGGCGCAGGGGCTGCCACCCCGAGAAAGACGGCCAGCCCGGCACACACGAGGACCGCTCCCACCCAGTCAATCCGGCTCAGGCGACGACCCGACCACGCCGCCCCGAGGGGAAGCGCGAAGAGCAACCCGCAGACCAGCAACGGCTGAACGACCACGATGGCCCCGTGGCCGAGAGCGACGAACTGCAGGACGTACCCGGCGGCGTCGCACACCAGCCCGAGCACCCATATCGGTTGCCGCACCAGGCGCAGCAGGAGCGAAACCTTGAGCGACTCCTCGTCGGGCTGGTCGGATGCCCCTCGGTGCTGCAATACAGAGGCCAGCGCGTACAGAAGCGAGCTCCCGAGAGCACAGAGCACCGCCAGCACCGAATGAGGGTAGCTAGCAACTCGGCGGTCGGCATGCCAGACTGCCCCGATGGGCGCGTGGTGGAACGGCAGACACAGCGGGCTTAAACCCTGCGGCCTTAACCGGCGTGAGGGTTCGAATCCCTCCGCGCCCACGCTGATCTTCCTGTAAACGTCCTGTTCAGAGGGGTTGCAAGGATCCGGCCGGGAGCCGTTTCGGACCCGAATCGGACCCAGACACGGGTCCTCCTCAGGCTGTCGCTGTGGGGCACTATCCTCCCCACGGCCGTTCGGCGGTCTCTAGCGACAGGCAAGTCCCAGCGATTGGCCGAACCTGGAACCCGGTACTCGCTACCTGGTCAAGCTGGCATCCGGCTCTGGTTCCGTACAAGGCTGCTCCTCCATAACGAAGGGGCCACGACCGCGATCGTGAGCATGCACGGCGGGAACGAACCTGACGCGATGCGCTTCGTGAACAACCGAGGGACGCAGCACGGCAATCAGGCCTGCCCCGAGCCGCGAACAATCTCTCAGGGACGTTACGCCTTGGAGCCGGGTGAGTACGCCGTCATGCTGCTCGACACGGAGAGCACCGTCGGGGCGCTGGCGGCTAGCAACGACGTCACGATGTCCGGTGAGATCATCGTTACCGATCAGCACGAGGCGGGCATCATCGACAACACCGTCGTCCAGGTACAAGTACATGCCTTCGATGCCGCCCCAGGCGTCACGGCGGTATACCAGCTCCGCGCCATGCCGGCCAGGGTCGTGGGGCGTCCGTCACCTGTGACCGAGGCCAGTGTCGGACTCACGAGACGTCGATATAGGGGACTCGGGTGAGACTTCCCAACGCCGGGCCGGTTCTCGGGAAATAGGTCTTTCACCGGATCGGCGTCCCATAACGCTCGCCCATGACGGCTGGGGCAGCGTCGCCCACATCGCCGGGTATGCAGGATGGTCCGCGTGTGGACACGGACGACGATAAGCGCCCAGAAGCACGCTCGTCAGCGTCCCTTATAGACGCCTCATGTTGATGGCGCGGTTGACACGGGAGTGGTGTAAAACGACGACCACATCAACCGTTGATCTGTAGTTCTACACGGCTTCGGTCAGTTGGTGTTGTATCACCTCCTCGGGGTCTCCGTCGATGACGCGCATGCGCGCCTTGGTGAGGGTCTCGGCTGACATGTAGCGCCGGGCGACGGCCCACTCGTCGTGTTGTTCGGCTAGGACGGCTCCGACGAGGCGGATGACGGCGGCCCGGTTGGGGAAGATGCCGACGACGTCGGTGCGTCGGCGGAGCTCCTTGTTGAGCCGCTCTTAGGGGTTATTGGAGCGGATGGCGGTCCAGTGCTCGACGGGGAACGCGGTGAAGGCCAGTAGGTCGCCGGCCATGTCGGTGAGCATGTTGGCTGCGTCGGGGAAGCGGTCGGCGAGTTGCTCGACGACTCGGGCGTGCTGGGCCCAGACCTGCTTGGAGTCGGGCTGCTCGAAGATGGTCCGCACCAAGGTGGCGACCATGGCCTGGGAGGCTTTCGGGACGCGGGTGAGCAGGATGCGCATGGCATGGGTCCGGCAGCGCTGCCAGGACGCCCCGGCCAGGACCGACTCGATGGCTGCCTTGAGGCCTTCGTGAGCGTCGGAGATGACCAGCTGCACACCGGAGAGGCCGCGGGCCACCAGGGAACGTAGGAAGGCCAGCCAGCCGGCGCCGTCCTCGGTGGTGATCACGTCCAAATCCCAGCACTTCCTGTTTTCCGTTGGCGTTCACGCCGGTGGCGACCACCACGGCCACGTTCACGATCCGTCCACCCTCGCGGACTTTCTGGGTCAGCGCCTTGAGCCACAGGTAGGTTTAGGGGCCGGCGTCGAGCGGCCGGGACCGGAACGCTTCGACCTGGGCGTCGAAACTCTTGGCCATCTGGGAGACCTGGGACTTGGAGATCCCGTCGATACCCATGGCCCGCACGATGTCATCCACTCGGTCCCGGACCGGGCGTTGCCGGGGCCGCGGCATGATAGCATAGTTGGTGTATATCAGCGCGGTGGGCGATCATCCTGCGGCGTTCGTCGGCCGGCAGCGTGAGCTGGCCGAGCTGGACCGTCTGCTTGACGCCGCTCGGGGGGGCCGGAGCGGGGCGCTGGTGCTGCACGGCCCCCCCGGGGTGGGCAAGACCGCGCTCCTGGAGCGCTGCACGGAGCGAGCCGGCGGCTTCCGCACCATCCGGGTGACTGGCGCTCAGTCCGAGCGGGACTTGGCCTTCGCGGCCCTGCACCAGTTCTGCTCGCCGATCCTCGACCAGATCGATCAGCTGCCGGCCCCGCAGCGGCTGGCGCTCGAGGTCACTTTCGGGATGAGCGAGGGTGCCGCCCCTGACCGTTTCTTCGCCGGCTTGGCGGTACTGGGGCTCGTGTCCAAGGCGTCCGAGCCCGGTCCGCTGCTGTTCGTCGTGGACGACGCCCATTGGCTCGACCAGGCCTCAACCCGGGTCTTGGCCTTTGTGGCGCGGCGGCTCGCCGCCGAGCCGGTGGGAGTGCTTTTCGCCACCCGGGAGCCCGGCGGGGACCTGGAGGGCCTTCCGGAGCTGGGGCTCATGGGGCTGGCCTCGGAGGACGCCCGCCAGCTGCTCCGCTCCGTCCTGCCGGGACCGCTCGACGAGGCTGTCGCCGGGCAGCTCCTCGCTGAGACCCAGGGCAACCCGTTGGCCCTGCTGGAGCTGCCGCGGGGGCTGTCGGCCGGGCAGTGGGCCGGCGGCTACGGCCTGCCGGCGGCGCTGTCGCCGGCGGCGCAGGTCGAGGAGAGCTACCTCCGCCGAGCGCGCCAGCTGCCCGGGGACAGCTGGCGGCTCCTGCTCCTGGCCGCGACCGATCCGGCCGCGCCGGCCGAAGTGATCCGGGCGGCCGCCGCGGCCCTGGGGATCGGCGACGCGGCTGTCGCCGCTGCGGTCGGGAGCGGACTGGTCGAGATCGGTTCGACCGTGCGCTTCCGCCACCCCCTTGTCCGCTCGGTCCTCTACCGCCACGCCAGCGTCGAGGAGCGCCGGCAGGTGCACCGGGCGCTGGCCGATGTCACCGACCCTGCCACCGACGCGGATCGGCGGGCCTGGCATCTCGGTCGTTCAGTCACAGGGCCGGACGACGAGGTGGCCGCCGAACTGGAGCGCTCCGCCGAGCGGGCCCGCCGGCGTGGCGGCCTGGCGGCGGCCGGGGCCTTCCTCGCTCGGGCCGCGGCGCTGACGACTCCCGGGCCGCGCCGGACCGATCGGGCCTTGAGTGCGGCGGAGACGGCGTGCGCCGCGGGGGCGTTCGACGACGCAGCGCGTCTCCTGGTCACGGTCGGGGACGGGACACCGTTGCAGCAGGCCCGGGCGCAGCTGGTCCGAGCGCGGATCGCGTCTGCCGGCCACTTGGATACGGCGGCGTTGCTGCTGGAGGCGGCGAGCCGGTTCGGGACCGCCGACGTTGACCGGGCCCACACGATCTATCTGGAGGCCTTCGCGGTCGCGTTGCAGGCCGATCGTTTGGCCAGCGACGGCGGGGTTACCCGCGTCGCCGCGACCGTGGCCGCGGTGCTGCCGTCCGGCCGGCCACCTGACGCCCGGGAGCTCCTCTTGCAGGGACTGGCTACGGCGTACACCCAAGGACTGGCGGCGGCCGCTCCGGCCTTGCGAGCGGCCCTCGACGCCCTCAGCGGTGCCGACCACGACTTCTCGGCCATCGCTCCGTGGGCCTGGCTTCCGGCCCGCATCGCCGGCGAGCTGTGGGACGAGTCCGCCTCGGACGAACTGTCGCGACAGAACGTCGAGCGCCTCCGAGACGCTGGGGCACTGGCGACACTCCCCGCAGCCCTGAGCGTCCGAGCCGGCATCCTCCTCTATCGAGGCGAGCTCGCTGCGGTGGCATCCCTGGTCGATGAGATCCGGGTGGCCGCCGAGGCCACCGGCACGTACCTGGCCCCCTACGCCGCCCTGGTCCTCGCCGCCGTCAGAGGCCAAGAGGCCGAGCTGACCGAGCTGACCGACAGCACCCTCGAGCGTGCCTCAGCACGCGGCGAGGGCTACGCCCTTGCTGCCGTCGCCTACCACCGTGCGCTGCTCTACAACGGCCTGGGCCGCTACGCCGACGCCGTCGCCGCTGTGCGTCACGAGGCCGACCCCTCGGGCAAGGCGGGACTGTCGACCCGGGCGGTGAGCGAGTTGGTCGAGGCGGCGGCCAAGGCCGGCGACATCCCTCTCGCCAGCCGGGCGCTGCAACGCCTCACCGATTCCACCCGGGCCGCAGGCACCGCGTGGGCGCTGGGCGTCGAGGCCCGCAACCGGGCGCTGCTGGCCCGGGACGCATCCGCCGAGGCGCTTTACGACGAGGCGATCCGCCGCTTGGCCTCGACAGGCCTGCGGTTCGAGCTCGCCCGGGCCCAACTGCTCTACGGTGAATGGCTGAGGCGGCAGCGACGCCGCGGCGACGCGCGCCGCCACCTCATGGCGGCGGAGACGGCCTTCGAGGCCATGGGCGCCGACGGCTTCGCCGACCGGGCCGGCCGGGCGATCCTCGCCACCGGGCAGCTGGTGCGCAGGCGGGTCGACGACACCCGCTTGGACCTCACACCTCAGGAACGCCAGATCGCCGAGCTCGCCCGGGCGGGGCTGTCCAACCCCGAGATCGCCACCCGACTGTTCATCAGCCCCCGCACCGTCGAGTACCACCTGGGCAAAGTCTTCGCCAAGCTCGGGATTCGCACACGCGGCGAGCTACGCGCCTTCCTCGGGACTGGACCAGGGAGGGGACCGGGGACTCCCTGATTCGACGACGGGCCCTGCGCTGCCACGATCGTCGCCGGGAACGCCTCCGGTCCGAGCGAGCGGAGACCGGACAGCCGAGGAGCGCATGAGTCAAGAGCCGGAATACGGGACCTTCGGACGGTTCGTCGAGACACCCGTCGAGCAGATGGACGCCGCCACAAGGAAGGCCTACGAGCTCACCCGCCAGCTGCGGGGCCTCGTTCCCGGCCCGCACCGGATCTGGTTGGCCAACCCGGCGCTCGCTGAGACGATCGTGCCGGTCGGCGCCTACTTCCAGACCCGCTCCACCCTGACCGGGGCGGAGATCGAGATCGCCACCTGCGTCGTCGCCGGGCGCTGGCGGGCCTCCTACGCCGCCTCCGAGCACGAACGGATCGGCGAGGAAGCCGGCGGGCTCGACCCGAGGGAGGTTCAGGCCCTGATCACCGGTCTTCCCGCCGCCTTCGACGACGTCCGCCAGCAGGTCGTCTACGAACTCGCCTCGGCCCTGGTCGCAGCCCGGTTTGTACCGCTGGGCCTCTTCCGGCGGGCCCGCGACCTACTCGGCGACGCCGGGATCGTCGACGTCACCGTGCTCCTGGGCTGGTTCACAGCCGTCTCGCTCACCCTAACGGCCTACAACGTCCCCTCCCACGCCACCGGGCTCGACCAGTAGCGCCCACTTGACGCTTTCCTCCACGACGAAAGGACCACGACGATGACCACGACCGTCCCAACACCCGCCGGCCGCGACCTCCGGGTCGCAGTACCCCTGCGACAGGAGCTCCTCCCCGACGTGGAGAAACTGTTCGGGCAGCTGCCTCCGCTCAACGTCACCCGGATGTTCGCCAACACCGGCGACATGGCCGAAGCTGTCCTCGGGCTCGTACGCGCCATATTCACTGCCGAGGGCGTCGACCCGCGGCTCCGGGAAATCCTCACCTTGCGCACGGCGTGGATCCTCAGGGTCCCCTACGAGTGGGAGGCCAACGTCCCCATGGCCCGCAACGTCGGCGTCACCGACGCCGACATCGCCCGCATCGCGACAGACGGGCCCGTGACCGGACTCGACGCCACGGCCAACCTGATCTGCCAGGCGACAGACGAGATCACGAACGACGTCGCCGTCAGCGACGTCACCCTGCAGGACATGCTCGCCGTCTTCGGGCCCACCCTGACGACCAAGTACATCCTCGAGATCTCGTGGTTCAACCTGCTCAGCCGGTTCCTAGCCTCGACGCGCGTACCGATCGACCAAGGGGCGCCTACTTCGGATCGCAACTCCCCGGTCTGACCTGAGGCCCGATGGCGTAACGGGTGTCGCCCGCCGACCATCACCGGACTGACCTGCCACCGATATGCAGCGGTGACACCCGTGTGGCCGTGGCCCTCCCGCCCATCTCCCAGACCAAGGGCTGCCTCTGGCCGCCGCCGCCTCGCCCGCGATGTCGGCGCACATCCACTCCCGGAGGACACACAAACACTATGAACGAAAAACTTGCCGAGAACTCCGTCGTCGTTACAGGAGCGGCCGGAACCCTCCACCACGCCGTCTTGCGACCGCCCCCCGAGGGCGCTGCGGTGGTCGAGGCGGAACGCGACCTGACCAACGATCAGCGACGACATCCGAGACATAAGATCACCGTCCCCGAAGCCGTCGATGTGAGCAACGCTGCGGATTTACTGCGCACGCTATTTCAAGCGATCGACCAGGCCCCCGACGGCATCGAGGTGGAGATGTCCACCGCCGGCTTTGTCGGCGTTGCCGGTTGGCGGGTACTTCTTCGGTCTGCCCGCTACGCCGCAGACCGAGCACCGTTCACGCTGTCAGGGCTGTCGGCGCGTCATCGGCGCACGGCTGAGCTTATCGGCCTGAGCGCAGCGCTCCGCGGCCTGGAGCCGTGTGACGAACCCGGGCTACTCGAGCGCCCGGATGAACTGGCTCCAGCCGAATAGAGACAGTGATGACCCGCATCTCCAGCGCCACACCGTGCTCCGCAGGGTCCTGGCCGGGTCCTTCTTTCCTGGCCAGCGCCCTGAACAGCGCGGGTGCTTCCAGGGTGGCACCGAGGTTGGCACCGGTGAACGGGACCGGACGCCGGGCGGAGTCGCCGCAGGCCCGACCCCTGGTGCAGCCGCCCGCTGCCCATGAGTGCTGTCAAGCACTTGGACCGCACGGATGGCCGAGATTGTCCGGTCATTGTCATTGCCGCCACGCTTGTTGGGCGCGAGCTTGTCCTTGATGACCTGCCTCGTTCGCTCCCATGACAGCTCCCTGCTCGTCGAACCCCGGGCTCGCCACGGCCAGCTGTCGCCGCCGGTCGCTTATCTGACGGCGGCATCCGTCATCGGTCTGGCTGTTCTCGCTTCAGGAACGCCATCACCGCTGTATGGCCTCTACAGCTCGCTGTGGGGGCTTTCCCCCGCCGCCGTAACGGGAATCTATGCGATCTACGCGCTGGGTGTGCTTGTGAGCCTGCTGGCGGCCGGGCGGGTCTCGGACGAGGTTGGGCGAAAGCCGGTGCTTCTCGTTTCGGTCGGCGGAATCGGCGGCTCGACGGTTCTGTACATGCTGGCCGCCTCGGCCGTGTGGTTGGTCGCAGCTCGCCTGCTGCAGGGGGTGGCGACTGGCCTCGCCCTGAGTACCGCTAGTGCCGCGCTGCTCGATCTACATCCCCGACGTGACGCTGTGGCAACGGGTATCGCCAATGGCGTCGCCTCGGCCGGCGGCAGCGGCGTGGGGCTCCTGGTCTCCTCCTTCCTCGTTCAGTGCCTACCGGAGCCGCGGATACTTCCCTACGCGTTCCAAGGCGCCCTGCTATTCGCGATCGCCCTCCTGACGCGCCGACTTCCAGAACCCGTGAATCGACGTCCTGGCACACGGCTGCAGCTGACTCCAGCGTGGCCGAGCGTGCCGGCGCCAACTCGGCCTGCCTTCGCCCTTGCCGCACTGGCCGTGCTGTCGTCCTGGTCGATCAATGGGCTCTTTCTGTCGCTGGGCCCGGACCTGGCCTCGACCGTCCTCGGCACCCAGTCGGTGTTGGCGTCAGGTGCTGTTGTCGCCAGCCTCTCCGGCGCCGCCGCCGTCGCCATGTTGCTTTCGGGCCGGTCCGATCCGTGGGTCAGCGCCAGCCGGGGGTCGCTGACGCTGGCGGCTGGGATGACACTGATGACCGTCGCAACCGCCTACAGCTCTGGGGCGCTGTTCATAGTCGCGACGATCGTTTCGGGTGCAGGCTTCGGTGTCACCTTCCTTGGCGGCCTCCGCTCGTTGTCGGCCGCCATTCCAGCTGAACGCCGTGCCGGGATCATGTCGGCGTTCTACCTCATAGCCTACGGCGCGGTGTCCCTGCCGCCCATCGCCGCAGGGCTTCTCGTCCCGGCGCTCGGTCTGAGCCCGACCTTCGAATACTTCGGCGGCGTCATCGCTTCGCTGGCCCTCGCCGTCTCGGTTGCCGCTCACCGCGAGCGTCCCGATCAGGCGCCGGCGCAGACATGACCCGCTCCCGGTTCCCGACGCGAAATGGCTCCGCCCATAAACCCACCCGACCACGCCACGTCGTCCTCCTCGCTTTCGACGGAGTCCAGGCACTGGACCTGACCGGCCCCTCCGACGTGTTCGGGCTAGCAGACCCCGAAGGAGGCCAATACACCCTCACGGTTGTGGCGACGAAGCCGATGGTTCGATGCTCCAGCGGGTTACAGATCACTCCGCACGCAAGCCTGGCCGCCACGCCCTCACGGATCGACACCTTGATCGTCCCAGGCGCCAGCCAAGACCGCGGCCAGAACGTAGATGAGGACGTGATTGCCTGGATACGCCAGGCGAGCAGTCGAGCACGGCGAGTCGCCTCGGTATGTACTGGAGCATTCCTGCTCGCCCGAGCGGGGCTCCTACACGGCCGACGTGCCACCACGCACTGGGCCGCCACCGACGAGCTCGCGAACTCCTATCCCGACGTCGAGGTACTGGCCGACCCCATCTACGTACGCGACGGCAACATCTACACCTCGGCCGGGGTTACTGCCGGGATCGATCTGGCGCTCGCTCTCGTGGAGGAAGATCTCGGGTCCACCGTCGCCCAGCGCGTCGCGCGCGGAATGGTGCTGTTCGTCCGCCGTCCCGGCGGACAAGCCCAATTCAGCCACGGCCTCCGCATGCCCCCCGCCCAACGACCGAACATCCGTGAGCTGCAGGGCTGGATCATCGATCACATCGACCAGGACCTCTCCGTCGGCGCGCTCGCCGAACGCTCCTTCATGAGCGAACGCCACTTCGCGCGGGTGTTCAGGGCCGAAACAGGAACGACCCCAGCCGCCTACGTAGAGGCGATCCGAATAGAACGGGCCCGCCTGCTACTCGAGAGCACGGCCGAGCAGATCGAGACGATCGCCGAAAGATGCGGATTCGGAACCGTAGAAACCCTTCGGCGCAGCTTCGCCCGCCACCTTCACGTCAGCCCAGCCACCTACCGCGAGCGCTTCAGCACCAAGCCTTCGATCCGATAGAGCCCACGGAACCGCCATCACCACCAACTCCGAGCAAAGGAAACAACCGCTATGACAACCGCGCCACCAGCCCTGATCCGCCCATTCACCGCCTCCATTGCCGACTCAGAAATTGACGACCTCAAGCAACGGCTCGGCAGAACTCGCTGGCCAGATCCGGAAACAGTCCCCGACTGGTCGCAAGGTGTCCGCTCAGCGAATGCAAAGGCGCTATGTGAATACTGGGAACGAGAGTACGACTGGCGCCGCTTCGAGGCGGAACTCAATCTTTTCCCGCAGTTCCTGACGACGATAGATGACCTCGATATCCACTTCGTGCATGTCAAGTCCCAGAATCCCGGTTCGATGCCCCTCATCTTGACCCACGGATGGCCCGGCTCAGTAGCCGAGTTCCTCAAACTCATTGGTCCCCTGACTGACCCGGTGGCGTTCGGCGGCGACATCGCAGACTCCTTCGACGTCATCATCCCATCACTCCCCGGCTTCGGCTTCTCCCAGAAACCTACCGGCACAGGGTGGGGGGTCCAGCGCATCGCGAACGCTTGGGTAGAGCTCATGAGGCGTCTTGGCTACGAAAGATGGGTCGCTCAGGGCGGAGACTGGGGTGCCGTCGTAACGATCGCCCTCGGGGCCATGCAACCGGACGGGCTAGTCGGAATTCACTTGAACAGTCAGTACGCATTTCCAGCCCAGATACCCGACGTGCTGTCGCCCGACGAGCGCCGGGCCGTGGATGGACTCACCCTCTACACCGGCGAACTCGGCGGAGCCAACCACCTCCAGGGCACCAGGCCCCAAACCGTCGGGTTTGCTCTGGCCGACTCTCCGGCCGGTCAAGCAGCCTGGATCTACGAGAAGTACCAATCCAAGACGGACAACACCGGGCTGGCCGAGGACGCTATCAGCACCGATGACATGTTGGACGTGATCTCGCTCTACTGGTTCACCAACAGTGCCGCGTCATCCGCCCGCATCTACTGGGAGAACAAATCGGCCAGCATGGCCGGCCCAAAGCTCACATTGCCGGTCGCGGTGACCGTGTTCCCGGCCGACATCCCACGCCTGCCACGAAGCTGGATCCAAGACACGTACAGCAACTTGATCCACTACGACGAGGCCACCAAGGGCGGACACTTCGCCGCCTTGGAGCAACCCGAAATCCTGACGAGCGAAATCCGGGCCGGCCTGAGGAGCCTTCGGGCCGACGGAGGCAACTCAGCCGCCTGACCGGATTGGCATCTGCATCGAGCAGCGCTGATCACCGTCGAAACCGGCCCCCAGGGCCGTCACGAAGCCACCACGAGAGAAAGGAGCAGTCGCATGCTGCTACACGATGAGGAGGACTTCGGGACCTTCGGACGTTTCGTCGAGACCCCGGTCGCCCATATGGACGACGCCACCCGGAAGGCCTATGACTTCACCCTGAACCTTCGCGGGCTGGTCCCAGGACCCCACAAGATCTGGTTGGCCAGCCCGAGGTTGCTGGAGACCATTGCGCCCGCAGGAGCGTACTTCCAGAAGGAGTCGTCCCTGACCAAGGCGGAGATCGAAATCGCCACCTGCGTCGTCACCGGGCACTGGAAGGCGACGTACGCCAACTATGAGCACGAGAGGATTGCCGAGAGCCTCGGCGGACTCGAACCGCGGAAGGTTGAGGCCCTGATCGCGGGCCTGCCCGTGACCTTCGAAGGTCCCCGCCGGCAGGTCGTCTACGAGCTCTGTTCGACGCTGGCGGCCTCACGGGTGCCACCGACCGGGTTGTTCCGCCGGGCGCAGGAGCTTCTCGGAGATGCGGGCATCGTCGATGTGACCGTCCTCATGGGCTGGTTCAGCGCCGTATCGCTCACCCTCATGGCCTACGACGTCCCCTCGAACGCCGTCGGCCTCGACCAGTAACCCCACCCGACTTGAAGGAGACCCGAAATGCGCTCGATCCCGATCTCGCTCGGCGGCCGGCTGCCGCTTCTGGATCACGTCACCCTGACCGCCGAGCAGCAGAACCTCTTCGACGAGATGGCATACACAGTGGTCCCGTGGGCAGATGCCTCCTCGTTCCTGGCTCGCGACAGTGAGGGACGGTTCATCGGGCCGTTCAACCCTGCCCTGCTGCACCCGGAGCTGGCAAAGAGCTTTATCGAGCTTCAGCTCGCCGAAGGCCAACACAGCGTTCTCAGCGAACGTATCCGCCAAGTGATCATCCTGACCGTCGGCAGCGTATGGCGGGCCGACTATGAGCTCTACGCCCACTCTGCCGTGGCCCGCCACGCCGGCCTGACCGAGGATGTCGTCAACTCGTTGGTTGCCGGCGAGACCCCCGACGGCCTGCTGCCTGAAGAGTCGATCGCCCATCGAGTAGCCAGACAGGTAACCCTCGAACGCCGAGTCGACGAGAACCTCTACCGGATCGCCGAGGACGGCTTCGGACGCCGCGGAGTACTCGACATCGTGATCCTGGTGGGCATCTATCAGACGGTGTGCGGGCTCCTCAACGCCTTCGCAATCCCCGCCCCCAGCCCGGACCATGACCACGAAGGTGAGGCGATCGGGCACCATCGCCGACCACCATCACGTCCGAATCGGTGATGACCAGCTCATCGCCTCTCTACCCAACACTACGAAACGGAGCTTCTAATGCCCATAGCACCCATTCCGGCGGTCGCGCTGACGCCGGTCGCCTACTTCCCGAAGGGCTACTTCCTCGAGAACCTCGCTGTCCGCACCGACGGCTCTGTGCTCGTCAGCTCGCTGCTCCACAAGGAGCTGTGGTGCGTCCCCGGCCCCGAACCCAGCCTTGACGTCGAACCAGTGGTCGTCCACACCTTCGACAACATCGTGATGGGCATGGTCGAGACGGAGCCGGATATCCTCATTGTCAGCCTCAGCGACGGCTACACCACCCACGAGTCACATCTCGCCCGGATCGACCTGAACAGGTGGGCGCCCGGCGAGCCCGTCTCACCGGAGATCATCTACACCTTCGACTACCGGGTGCGAGCCCTGAACGGCAGTTGCCTGCTCGGGCCCGGCGTGATGCTGATCGCCGACTGCTTCGCCGGCCTCATCTGGCGGGTGGACCTGGACGAAGGCGCCCACCATGCACGCGCCCGGATCTGGACCCAGCACCCCACCATGGGCATGGACCTCGACAGCGAGGTGGCGCCACCTCCCCAACCGGGTATCAACGGGATCCATTACGGCCCGAAGACCGGATATGTCTACTACACCTCGACGGCACAGCAGGTGTTCATGCGGATCCCCGTTGACCCTGACACGCTGGAACCTGCGGGTGGCCCGGAGTTCGTCGCGGCGATCGACAAGACCGACGACTTCTGCATCGACGAGGTCGCCGGCTTCGCGTACGTGACCCGTCACCGCGGCAACACCATCGACCGGGTCCCGCTCGCCCCCGGTCACGGGAGCGAAGTGCGCCACATCGCCGGCGATCCATTCGACGAGCGACTCGTCGGACCCTCGAGCGCCGCCTGGGGCCGGGGCCCAGCCGATCCCGGACGGGTCACCTACGTTACTGTCGACGGCGGCAGGACTGCCCCGCCGCCCGACGGAATCGTCCGCGCCGCCGCGCTGCTGCGCGTCGAGCTGCAGCCGGCCGCTACCGGAGAGGCTCCGGCCTACGCGACGGTAGGTCGGTCATGAGCCGGCACAGCGAGATCATCACGAGCGGGCCCGTAACGATCGAGACCTACCTCGACGGCCAGCGCTCGCCCGGCCAGGGGCCAGACGTTGTGGTGCTGCCCTCCTACGGGCGAGACGGCGGCGAGGACTTCGACGCACTGGCCGCTGCGCTGGCCTCCGCCGGCCATCGCGTCCTTCGCCCGCAGCCCCGCGGGATCGCCAGCTCGACCGGACCGATGCAAGCCGTAACGATGGAGGACCTCGCGGACGACGTCGCAGCCGTCATCGACCAGCTCGGCCACGCGCCCGCAGTCGTTCTCGGCCACGCGTTCGGGAACTTCGTAGCGCGCGTACTGGCCACCAACCATCCCGACAGAGTCGACGCCGTCATCCTCGCCGCCGCCTCCGGCCGCAACGTCGACCCCGAGGTCAACTCGGCTCCCTTCCGGGCGGGCGATCCGAGCCTCCCGGACAGCGAACGGCTCGCCGCGCTGAGACTCGCCTTCTTCGCCCCGGGCCACGACCCGTCCATCTGGCTGTCCGGCTGGTATCCGGAGACGCTCACGATGCAGCACGGAGCCGTCAAACGACTGGACCCCACACCCTACTGGGGCGCAGGCGACGCGCCAATCCTCGAGATCATCGCCGAGAACGACCCGTTCCACGCCCCCGAGGAATGGGGCGACCTCCGGGCCGAGCTAGGCGACCGGGTCACGACCACGGTCATTCAGGCCGCCAGCCACGCCCTGTTCCCAGAACAACCCGACGCTGTCGCCGAGACCATCATCGGCTACCTCCAACGCATGCCCGAGCGCGATCGCGTTGACGCATGAAGAAGCGCCGCCCCGAGCGCTTCGGCACAACCAACGCGTTGTTGGTCGTTGCGGTCGGAATGACCGCCGGTTTCGCTTTGAGCGGCTCCGTCCGATCCCACGTCGTCCCCGCCCGCAGGCCACACCAACCAAATATCCCTCTCCCCCGCTACGGAGCCATCCATGAACCAACGCCGAAGCGACAGCCAGGACCGGCCCGTCCTGTCCGTCCCCGAACAGGACGTCGAGGATCTCCGGGCCCGACTCGAACGCACCCGGTGGGCCACGCCATGGCCCAGCCAGGGCCCAGGCACAGAGTGGTCCGCCGGCACCGACCCGGCTGAACTGCGACGTCTGGTACGCCACTGGGCCCGCGGCTACGACTGGCGGGCCGCGGAAGCAGCCATCAACTCCCTGCCGTGGAGCAGCGCCGCCTTGGCAGGCACCGCCGTGAGCTACCTGCGCTACGACGCAGAAACCTCCGGCCGACCCCCGCTTGTACTCACCCACGGCTGGCCCAGCACCGCCCTCGAACTGGTACCCCTGGCCCTGCGACTGGCCCACCCTTCGTCCCATGGCGGCGAACCCGACCACGCCTTTACAGTCATCATCCCCGCGCTACCCGGCTTCCCCCTCTCCCCGCAGCGTCCACTCCTCCCGCCGGATGTGCCCACCCACGAGCTGTGGCACATGCTCATGACCGAACGCCTCGGCTTCGACCGCTACGGAGCCCACGGCGGCGACCTGGGAGCCGGCGTTTCATCGCTGCTCGGCCAGACCCACCCCGAGGCCGTCACCGGCATCCACCTTCTGGCCGTCGCCTCCCCCCCGGACGTTGACGAGGCAACTCTCACGCCCGACGAGCGCCGCCACCGAGAAGACCTGGCTGCCTGGAGCGCCGCCGAAGGCGGATACCAGCACCAGCAGATGACCCGGCCCCTCACCCTGGCCCAGGGCCTGTCGGACTCCCCATCGGGCCTGCTTTCGTGGCTGGTCGAGAAGTGGCGGGCCTGGAGCGACAGCGGCGGGGTGCTCTCCTCCCGGTTCAGTGATGCCGACATCCTCACCTGGACCTCGCTCTACTGGTTCACCGGTGCGATCTCGACCTCATTCCGCCCGTATTACGAACACCATCACCGCATGCGCGCCCCCATCGAAAGAGTCGAGGTCCCCACCGCGCTAGCCGTATTCCCCCGGGACCTCGTCCAGCCCCCCCGCAGCTGGGCGGAACGCACCTACCACATCACCCGCTACACCACCATGCCCCGAGGCGGCCACTTCGCCGCGCACGAAGAACCAGCCCTTCTCGCCGAAGACATCGCCGACTTCTTTCACGACCTCCGCTGACGGGTCAGATACCCCGAAACCTTGTTGTCATGGTCGCGACGCAGAGCGGCCAGGAAAGCGTTGGTCGCGGCCACCACGCCGAACACGTTGGTCTCATAAATCCGGCGGAAGATGTCAATCCCACATCGGTGACGACGTATGTGGTGTCCCCGGATACGCCGGCGTGGTTGACAACCACGCCGAGCGCAACCACCTCGCTGGCCGGTCGCGCGATGTCCACCGTGCCGGTGACATTGGGCCGTGGGAGGGTCCGTGCCCCGGTCCATTGGTCCGGCAGGCCAGTATGGCGCTGCTCCCGTGCGAGGCTCGGTCCATTGCCCGCTCTTGGGAGGTAGACCTCCAATGCTCGATGTCGTCGATCAGTCTCCGCCACCCAGCTCGCCATCAAAGCTAGACTTTGGTCAACTGGCACGAGGCCTTGTCGTCGAGGCGACGAAGAGCGCCATGTGGCCGAGGTGATCGGCAGCCTCCTCGTCTCGCATCGAGGTCGTCGGCAAGCCGAGGCCGTTGCCAACGGCCTCGGCGATCGGCCAAAGCGGCACCCTGCCCTCGGCGACGCCGAGGAAAGTCGCCCCGGGCACCGCCTGCTCCAGGCGAGGCGCAACAACCCGCCGGCGTCGAGGCCGTGGACCCGGTCCAACGGTTCGTCCCGTCACCGACGAATCCCAGAGGCACCCTTCTCCCGGGCTGACCTACTACAGCGGCAGCACGTATGCCGTGCTGGACTCGAATCCAGATGGTCGACTTCGCTCCCCGACTCATGGCGTCGGGCAACGAGCTGGCCGCCGCCCTTGCGTACCCTTCGAGCTGCTCGACGTGTTCGGGCCGCTGGAGCTACTCGGCGTCTTGCCCGACCGGTTCGAGCTGCGCATGATCGGACCGACAGCCGACCCGGTACGAAGCGCCCAGGGATCGGAGGTTCTGGCCGCCGACTCATCGGGCATGGCCGGGCTGTCGACGCGGGCGGTGAGCGAGTTGGTCGAGGCGGCGGCCAACGCCGGCGACACCGCTCTCGCCGGCCGAGCGTTGCAACGCCTCACCGAGTCCACCCGGGCCGCAGGCACCGATTGGGCGATGGGCGTCGACACCTGTAACCGGGCTCTACTGGCCAAGGACGCAGCCGCCGAGGCGATCTACACCGAGGCCGTCCGGCGCCTGGCCTCACCGGACCTGCAGTTCGAGCTCGCCCGGGCCCACCTCCTCTATGGAGAGTGGCTGAGGCGCCAGCTTCGCGTCGCGGGCCGGCCGGGCGATCCTCGCCACCGGGCAGCTGGTACGCAGACGGGTCGACGACACCCGCTTCGACCTCACACCCCAGGAGCGCCAGATCGCCGAGCTCGCCCGGTCGGGACTGTCCAACCCCGAGATCGCCACCCGACTGTTCATCAGCCCCCGCACCGTCGAGTACCACCTGGGCAAAGTCTTCGCCAAGCTTGGGATTCGCACACGCGGCGAGCTACAGGTCGTCCTCGGGACGCGACCAGGGAAGGGACCCGGGACTACCTGATTCGACGACCGGGCCTGCGCTGCGCCTTCCGGCAACGCGCCGGGCCCTCTCCGACGCCCAGATCGACCTCGTCCTCGCCGTGCACCCCCGCGCGCCCGTACTCGCCGGCGACGGCGACCAACCCGGCCGACAAGCCACCCTCGACTGGGCCCGAGCACCACACTGGCCTGGTCCAGGCTCAGCCGGATCGCCACCGCCCAGCCCGGCGCTGCCGTAGACATCACCGACCTCTCCATCAGCCTCGGACTCAGCGCCCACCTCGGCCGCAACGCCCCCATAACCCGAACCCTCAGCCGCATGGTCATGTTCGGAGCCGCCACCCGCTCCGGCGACACCCTCGCCGTCCGCCGAGCCCTCCCCGACGTCCCCGAACGCATGGCCGCCCGGCTCTCCTACACCGCCCGGCTCGCCCACAGGCGCTGGGCCTACCTGGGCCCCCAAGCGTCGACCGCCCCAGAGCTCTCCCCGTCAGCCGGAGTGAGCGTGTGAGCGTCCGTGACGAACGTGACAGGTCCCACCGGCGCCCCCTGCTGACCGTTCCGATGGCCGGTGCCTACACCGGCCTCGGCGAGAGATACATCCGTAGGCTCCGCGCCGAGCGGCGAATCCCCTGTGTTCGCATCGGTGGCCGGATCATGTTCGATCCTGACGACCTGGACGCCCTCATCGAGCACCACCGCGAGCCCGCCGCTCGGGGATAGGGGCCCGTTACGCGATCTCCCGGATAACATTCCTTCTGGCGCTTGCCGGCCCGCATCCATGGCCGACCTGATTCCGATACGTCGTCGCGAAGAGACGGGACAGGTGGGCTTCATTGAGCCGACGAGATTCGAATGGCGCCAGCGGGCCGATGGGCGCCGATACAAACACGCCTTGCCGGGAGCGCACTACAAGGCTCGTTACCGGGACGAAAGCGGACGGACCCGATCCCTGACGTTCGAGCGCAAGAGCGACGCCGAGGACTTCCTCGAACGCAATGGTGCTGATATCCAGCGCGGCGACTGGATCGACCCCGCGAAGCGTCGCATCAGGTTCGACTCATGGGCCGAAGACTGGTGGGCCACCACCGTCAAGCTCCTGCCCAACACGCGGCGCGGCTACTGGTTGCTGCTCCACAATCACATGTCCTCCCCCACTTCGGCGGCTGGCCGATGGCCTCGATCGACTACATGGACGTCGAGCGCTTCATCGCCGACAAGCTCAAGGCTGGCCACGGCAAGAAGCACGTCCGCGAGATGGTCACGGTGATCTCGCTCATCATGCGGTGTGCGATCAAGGCCAACGCCCGGAAGGACAACCCTGCCGCCGACCACGATCTGAGCGTCTCCCGCAAACGCATACGGCAAGGTGACATGCTCACCATGGACCAGGCGATCCGATTCGTCGAGAATGTCACTGACCACTACCGGCCCGCGACCTGGGTGTTGATCTACACGGGGATACGGCCAGCCGAGCTGTGCGGCCTACTCATCCGTGATGTCGACTTCATCCGTCGCCTCGTGCACGTGGACCGCACGTGGTCACCCATCCCCGGGTTCGATGGCACCGCCCGCCAGCATCTCGAGGGACCCACCAAGACCGACGCCGGAGATCGGACGATCCCGCTCCCAGGCTGGCTCTGCGACGAACTGGCGGCCATGCTGGCCGGCAGGGCTGTCCGTCCCTCCCCAGACGACCACCTGTTCGTCAACAAGGAGGGAGGCCCGATCAACCGGGACACATTCCGGGCGAAGATCATCCGGCCGGCCCTTCGGAAGGCGGGACTGCCTGAATCCTTCCGGACCTACGACTTTCGACACTCGCACGCCTCTCAACTGATCGAAGAGGGTGCCAGCCCGCTAGCCGTCGCTCAGCGAATGGGGCACGCCGACCCGGCGCTCACGCTGCGGGTCTATGGACACCTCTTCGAGGGTGTGCAGGAAGCCCTGACGGACCGGCTGGAAGAACGCAGGAAGGCCGCAGCGCGGCCCGCCGGTGAGCTCGTCACGTTGCGACCTTCAAGACAAAGGACGACGACTGAGCGATCACAAGACGTTCAGGCACCCGAGGCGGGAGAACCGGGTACGTAGACACGGGTCCCAGGCCAACCGATTTACCGTTGAAGCCGGCTGGGTCCTTCCCTAAACTGCTCGCCCTCCCGGGCGCAGAGCGGTGCGTCGGTCATGAGCGTCATTGGGGGGGCGCGTTGAGGACGGCCCAGGCGTCGCGACCGTCGTCTCGGCGGTCGGCGGGTACGAGGCGCCAGGCGGGATGGTCGGGGTCATCGAGGACGTCGGCGAGGCGAAGCCGTTTGCGGTCCTTGGCGTCGAGCTGGGCAGCAGCCTCATAGGGATCGTCAATGAGCGAGCACAGCAGGGCAAGATCTCGCAGGTGGCGGGACACGTCTTCGGGCAACCCGCAGGCGGCGGCTTTGCCGACCACGGCAGCGAGCAGGTTGGGGCGGGGAACGGTCCCCGCTCTGTCGCCGACCACAACGGTGACCATCTCGGTGCGGGCCAGGGCCTGGGTGCCCCCTGGTACCTGCACGGTCCTTCCCGGTGGGGTGGTGGTCAGCTTCGCCCTGGTGCCGACCCCTTCGGGGGCTAACACGTCGACCATTACCGGCCGGTCCGGGTGGCGGCTGGGCCGCACGTAGCGGTGGGCGACCCCGTCGGGAGAGATGCCGGTCGAGACGAAACCGAGAGCTTCGAGTTCGGCAACGACCTGGGCCAGGGCGTCGGGGGTGGCGCGAATGTTGGCTAGGACGTCGCCGTCCTGGCTGACCTGGGGGGGGCACCGTGTCATGTTCGAGGGCATGCAGGAGTACCATCTGGCCCCCAATGAGCGCCCACGGGATCTTGAGGCGATCGCTGAGGTCGAGCAGCACCTCCCAAAGCTCGTCGACCGGGTCGCCCAGCGGGGGAAGCACAATGGTTGCGCTCACAAATGAAACCTCGCTGCCGCAGCGTTGAGCAGTTCGGCCCCGGCCCGAGCGGCCCTCCACTCGCCGTCGAGGAGGCTGGCCGCCAGAGCGGCCCGGCCCGGCCCGGATGGGCCGAAGGGCCACAGACGGCGGGGCACGCGAACCCACAGGTGGGGCTCGGCCACGTCGACTCGCAGGTGAAGCTGCCGGGCCAGCCTGTCCCAGTCCTCGCTGCGCACATACACCTCGGGGACAGCGTGGGCTACGACCAGGTTGGCCCCGATGCGACCGGCCACGGCTGGGCCGGCCGGCCACACGTTGTCGGCCTGGATAAGCCGGTCAATGCTGGCCCGATGCCCGGCCACGGCCACTCGGTCCTCCCGGCCCCTCAGCACCCGCTGCCACCCGGCGGCGTCACTTCCGGCCATGGCCCGGGCCGTGGCCCGCACGTGGCTGCGGGCCACCGGGTCCAGCCAGGCGGCGTCGCCCCCGTCGAGCAGGTCGATGAGAGCCCACGCCCGGCGAGGTGCGGGGGGCCGACCGTAGCCGGGCTGACGCTGCGCCAAGTCGGCGACGGCTTCGGCGGAGACGACCCAGTCCCGGCCGAGCCGACGCCCGGCGAGCACCCCCGAACGCAGCAGTTGACGAACCCGGGAGCGGTCCAGCCCCAAGCGGCTGGCCGCCTCCGCCACCGACACGTCAGCCAATCCCATCCTTTCGTAAATCCTCCCGCGTGCAGGAGTGTTTAAGAAAGATGGTGCCACAGCCGGCCTGTTTCGTCAATCCTCCCGCGTGCAGGAGAGTTTACGAAAGCGAAGTCAACCTTCGAGCGCTACTAAGGAAAGCTCGACCAAGACGCCGAGCGCAAGGGAACTCGTGGCTGGGGCACCTGTCAGTGGCCCAAGGAACCCAGGGAGGGTCACTGACGGGTTCTAGAATGAACTGCCATCATGGAGTCGCGTCGGACCCGAATCGGACCCGCAGGACCCGGATAGGCCCCAGAATATGGCCATTCGCGGCCACCCGCGGTCAAGGATGGGCAGCCTGGAAACACCGTCTGACCTGGGAGAATACGCTTTGAACTGCACCGATGTGGTTCCGGCGGTGACGGTTCGAATCCCTCCGCGCCCACGCTGATCTTCCTGCAAACGTCCTGTTCAGAGGGGTTGTTAGTCTCATCCCCAGCGACTGACCGCGGGCGCTGAACTCCACCGTCCACCGCGCCGAGCGACGGCGGGGTCCGCGCAGCTCCGACAGACCAGCACCTTCCACCGGCGCTGAGCCTCCGTCGATAGGGCGATCAGCGACCCTGACCCAGCTCCCTGAGGGCGCTCCACCATTCCGCCACTTTCGGCGGGAACCTGTCGGAGTAGTCGATCTCGAGTTCGCTGGCGCCGGCGGGAAGCTCGGCGGGGTTCGTCGGCTCCAGGGGGGCCGCCCCGCCAAGTGGGTCGACCCACTCGAGGCGGATGACCTCGATCAGCTCCCGAAGGGCCGGTGAGGCTCCCACATGGTGGGGACTCGCCTGATGGGCGATGAATCCCAGGTAGTCGGGGAACGACAGCAGGGTGTAGTACGAGAACGGTTCCTCACCCCGCCAGTACTCGTAGCGGGTCACCCGGTCCTCGACCGCATGGGTCTCCCGGTACAGCTGCCGTGCCAGTTCCTCGAAGCGCTCGGCACCCTCCGGGTGGACCCGGATGTGCGCAATGATCGTTGCCACCTGCCCTGCCCTCCATTCCAGACCCGGTCTAAGCAGCCCCCGCGATCGGACTGCAGAGCATAACCAAAGGCGTACTGCGACCGGCCTCCCCTGAGATCAGCGGGTCGAGTCGCTCTCGGGTCGCCGAGACGATGGACGGTGGCGTCCCAGGTCCGGTGAACCCGTCGGTGTCCGAACGTCGGCTCCGCCTGTCGACACCGTCCCGGCGCTGCCGCAGGCCGACACCCCGGTCCGCTGGGGTGCGAGTCCGGTTCGGTAGAATAGGTACAGTGACCTCTGTCCAGCCCGAACCGAACATCGTGGCTCTGCCGGCCACGACCAAGGCCCGAGGCTCGTCGTCCTCCCCCAAGGTCAAGGGCAGTGGTGTCCGCCGAACGGGCAGCCGCCGCCTCGGCCGTCCGGTGGCCAGTGACGGAGACGAGAGACGCCGAAGGATCATCGAGGTGGCCCGCCGGGAGTTTGCTCGCTCCGGATACGTGGGTACCACCAACCGGAGGATCGCCGAACAGGCCGGCATCACCACAGGGGCGATATACCACTACTTCACTTCGAAGCGAGACGTCTACCTGGCCGTGTTCGAGGAGACTGACCGGGTCATACTGACCCGCTATCAGGAGGTGACCTCAGACGCGTCGCTCAGCTTCGCGGAGATGGTCGCCCAACTTCTCGAAGTGTCGAGCCAGATGAACAGCGAGGACGAAACCCTCGCCGCCTTCCTGGCGTCGGCATCGGTTGACGCCCACCGCGACCCTGAGCTCCTGCCCACCTACCTCGAGCACGACCACAAGATGATGGGGTTCTTCTCCCAGCTGATCGATGCCGGTGTGGAAGAGGGTGTGATACACGACGAGAGCCGGGCGGACATCCTCGATGCCATCAGAGTCCTCACCCTCGGACTCACCTGGTACTCGGTAAGGCTGGGCGACCCCGTCGCTCATCGACGGGCGACCGCGGCGACCATCCAGGCCATGCGCGGCAACCTCTTCCCTTCGCGCCCCGCTGGGAAACGTCGAGCCACACGGTGACAGAGCGCCCCTGACGTATCGCCGCTGACGTATCGCCGCCCACAGCGCCGGTAACACACCGTCGCTGACGTAGCGCCGGTCAGGTAGGCGCTATCGCCGTTGCCGGCCGGTTCCCCAATGGGCCGCCAGCCTCATCGACGCCGCGGCGACGACCGGTAGCGGAAGCTAGGGTGACGCCCACCGCAGTAGCCGAGCAAAGGGTAGTGGATGACTTCGGATCGAATACTTGACGGCAAGGTCGCCATCGTCACCGGTGCCGCCGGCGGCATGGGCCGGGCGATATGCCAGCTCTTCTCCGAGCGCGGAGCGTCCCTCGTCGTCGCCGACGTCGATTCCGAAGGTGGCGAGGCGACAGCCGAGGAGGCGAGAGCCGCCGGGGGTGCCGCCGAGTTCGTCCGTACCGACGTCGGGTCGGCGGCCGATGTCGAAGCCATGGTACGCACCGCCGTCGAACGGTTCGGGGGTCTGGACTGTGCGGTCAATGCCGCAGCGATCGAGTTCGAGATCGGCCCTCTCGCCGATTGTGACATCGAGGACTTCGACCGAATGATCCGGGTCAATCTGCGCTCGGTGTTCCTCTGCATGAAGTACGAGATAACGGCGATGCTCGCCGGGGGGGGACCCGGCCAGATCGTCAACATCGCCTCCACCAACTCGTTTCGCCCCCAGACCAATCAACCGGCCTACACCGCCGCCAAACATGGTGTCCTCGGCCTCACCCGGAGCGCCGCCGTCGACTACGCCGACTCCGGCATCCGGATCAATGCGATCTGCCCCGGCGCCATCGACACCCCCATGCTGCGCCACGCCATGGCCGCCCGCCAGCGTGACCCCGAGGACGTCGCGCACCGGTTGAGCCCGATCCACCGCTTCGGCCGACCCGACGAGATCGCCCGGGCGGCTTTGTGGCTGTGCAGCGACGACTCGTCGTTCGTGCTCGGCCACGCCCTCGCCGTTGATGGCGGATACCTAGCCACCTGAGTCTCCGGGAGTATGCCAATGCCCATACCTGATTTCAGCACCGCGCCTCTGAGCGACCTCATTTCCTTGGCCGGTCGCCGAGCCGTGGTCACCGGCGCGGCCAAGGGAATCGGCGCCGGTATCGCCCACCGATTGGCCGAAGCCGGCGCGTCCGTGCTCGTCGGCGACATCGACGAGATCGGCGCGGCATCGGTGGCCGAGGGCCTGAACGCGGCCTTCGGGGGTCGCCACTCCCACTGTCGGCTCGACGTGGCGGACACCTCGACGCTCGCCGCGGCCGCCGACTGGGTGGTGAGCACCTGGGGTGGCCTCGAGATCTGGGTCAACAATGCCGGCATCTTTCCCTCTACCGGACCGGCGATAGACGTGACCGACGACTTCATCGACCGCATGTTGACGGTCAACGTAAGAGGCAGTTTCGCCGCGGCACGAGAGGCCGCTCGGCGCATGGATGCCGGCGGGGTCATCGTCAACCTGGTATCCACCACCGGGTTCCACGCCGCTCCGGGTATCAGCGCCTACGTGACCTCCAAGCACGCCGTCGTCGGCTTGACCAAGAGCCTGGCGCTGGAGTTCGCCAGCCGGAACATCCGTGTCGTCGGTGTCGCCCCTACGGTCATCGACACTCCCGGCGTCCGAGACCAGTTGGAGCCGCTGGCGGCCGCCGGGCTCGACGTCGAGAAGACCATGGCCGGCAACCTGCTCGGCCGGGCCGGTGTACCCGACGACATCGCCAGGGTCGTGCTCTTCGCGGCGAGCGATCTGGCGGCCTTCGTCACGGGCAGCACCATTGCTGCGGATGCCGGATCACTAGCCGGCCGTTGACCGGCCACTGACCAGCCGCTGACCGGGCGCCCTCAGCTCAGCCCGCGCTGTCCTCCCTGCCGGATGAGGGGGCGGGGGGCGGCGAAAGTCCCCTGACCCCTCTCGGCCGCCTCTTTGGAGCCGGTCGTCAGGCCTCCATCGACCACGACCGCCGTACCGCTCACAAACCCGGCGTCGTCGCTGGACAGCCATAGCGCCGCATGAGCGATGTCATCAGCCAGTCCAGCCCTACCCCTCAGCGGCGTCTTGCGGTCCCGGAAGGTCTCGACCACCTGATCGACGGCGGTGTGATCGCCCAGGGCCACGTCGGCGGTCATGGCCGTGGCGTGGTTCCCCGGGACGATGGCGACCACTCTCACCCCCCAGGGCCCGAGCTCCGCCGCAACGTTGCGGGTCAGGCCGATGATGGCCGACTTGGCCGCCGTGTACACGTGGGGTCCGAGGCCGCCCATGACACCTGCGATGCTCGAAGTGGACAGGATCACGCCGGACTCCTGTTGCTTCATCACCCGGGCCGCATGCTTCATCCCGAGAAACACCGAGCGCAGGAGCACCCCCATGGTGAATTCGTACTCACTCAGGGGGATTTCGTCTATGGGCCCGACCGCGCCCACGATGCCGGCGTTGTTGAACATCACGTCGAGGCGACCGAACTGCGCCACCGCGGCGTCGACCGCGGCGGCCACGTCGTCCTCCGAGGCGACGTCGGTATGACAGAACACAGCCGACGGCCCGATGGATTCTGCGACCGCCCGCCCGAGTTCGTCCTGCACGTCGGCCACCAGCACCTTGGCTCCCTCAGAGGCCATCAACCGCGCCGTCGCCGCGCCGAAACCGCTGGCCCCACCGGTTATCACCGCGACCTTGCCCTCGACCCTTCCCATGATGGCCTACCCCCTTCTCTCGCTCTTGGACCCCATCGCCGACCGCGCCCCGGTCGGCGAGCTCACCACTGCTCCCACCGCGCGACAGCCTCGAGCGGCAGCCGGGAGGCGGGCTTGAAAGCGGTCCCGATGGTGTGGGCCACCGGAATCATGGCGACCTGGGCCACGGAGTCGTATGGGATTCCCAGAATCTCCGCCGCTTCGCGCTCTCGAGCCAGGTGCATGGTGGTCCAGACCGTCCCGAGACCCCGGTTCCTGGCGGCGAGCATGAAGCTCCACACCGCCGGGACTATGGATCCCCACCACCCGGCCTGCTCCGAGGACGGCACTCCGTCGCGCCGTCCTTCCTGGCAGGGAACCACGATCCACGGTGCGCGGTGGAAGTTGGCGGCCAGGTAAGCCGCCGATTCCTGTACCTTCGGCCGGCGCTCGGCCCTGACGTCGCCGTCGGGGTACACGACCGACCGCCCGGACGCGTAGAAGGCCTCGAAACAAGAACGGTAGATCTCGGCCAACTGGCGCCGGCGCTCGGCATCGGCAACCACGACGAACTGCCAGGACTGCCGATTGGAACCCGTCGGTGCCTGGATGGCCAGCTGCAGACACTCCTCGATCAGGGAACGCTCCACCGGTCGATCGAAGTCCAGCCGCTTGCGCACCGCCCGGGTGGTAGCCAGCACCTCGTCAGCACTCAGGTCAAGAGTCACGCGATGGGTCTAGCAGAAAGTCGACCGAGATGTAACTGACCGGTAGGTGGGTTCGCTGACCGCGGCTACTGGACCTGCTCCCAGTACTTCGCCCGCAGGGCCCGCTTGTTCACCTTGGCCATGGTCGTGCGCCCCACACTGTCCACTATGTCGATCGACCGTGGGCACTTGTAGTGGGTGAGCCGCTCGCGACAGAACGCGAGGAGCTCCGCTTCAAGGGGAGGATTGGCGGGGTCCTGGGGCACGACCAACGCCTTGAGCTCCTCGCCCATCTCGGCATTGGGAATGCCTATGCAGGCGACGTCGGCCACTCCGGGGTGCTGCACCAGAACCTGTTCGCTCTCCGCCGGGTAGATGTTGACACCGCCCGAGACGACCATGTCGGAGAACCGGTCGGTGATGTAGACGTACCCGTCCTGGTCCATGTAGGCGATCTCGCCGAGGCTGAATACCCCAGGAGCTATGTGTGCGGCTGCCGTCTTGGCTGGATCGTTGTGGTAGATGATCCCCCGTCCGGTGGTGTCCCGGAAGAAGAGCCGACCCTCGACTCCAGGAGGCACCGGCTGGTCGTCGTCGCCCAGAATGAGAGCCTCGAACGGCGGAAGGGTCCGGCCCACCGAGCCGGGATGCTCCAGCCACTCCTGGGACGTGATGGAGTTGGTGGTCCCGACCTCGCTGGCGCCGTACGCCTCGAGGAGGACCGGTCCCCACCATTCGATCATGGCCCGCTTGACCTCCACCGGGCATTTGGCCCCGGTGTGGGTGATGAGCTTCAGCGATGAGACGTCGTAGCGCCTACGCGTCTCCTCGGGTAACGCCAGCAGCCGGATGAAGTGAGTGGGAACCATGACCGATGTCTCGATCCGGTGCCGCTCTATAGCGGCGAGCGTCGCCTCCGCATCGAAGCGGCCCATGATCACCGACGGGACGCCGGCGGCCAGCAGCCTGGCCCCCGAGAGCGGACCGGTGTGGTACATCGGCCCCACGACGAGATGGGTTCCGTAGACCGCGAAGCGGTTCTCCTTCAGCAACTCCAGGTGCTCGGCCACGGTCTTGCCGCCGGCGAACATCGTCGGCGGCAGATCGGTACCCTTGGGCCGGCCGGTGGTTCCGCTCGTGTAGAGCAGATGCGGGCGGGGCTCGAGATCGGAGGGCGGATCCCCAGCGTCGCCGGCCATCAGCCACTGCCGCCAGTCGATCAGCCCCGGCATCGGGGGGCATCGCCAACCGACCACCTGCTCCACTCCGGCCTCGGAGGCCGCCGCCAGACCCCTGTCCACCGTTTCGGGACCGACGAAGAGGATGCGTGCCGCCGAGTCAGTAAGTATGTAGGCCAGCTCCGGGGCCGTCAGGTGAAAGTTGCAGGGCACCGTTGATGCGCCCGCGATCAGGCCCCCGATGTGGGCGATGGCGGTCTCGTTGGCGTTCTCCGCGAACACCGCCACCCGACGGTCGGGCCCGAGGTCGCAGGCCAGCAGACGATTGGCCACGCGGTTCAGCAACTCATCGAGCTCCGCCCAGCCGACCGCCGACCGACCGTCGTCTAGAGCGACCTCGTCGGGCCTGGCCTGGGCCAGCGCGCCAGCGAAGGTGGTCACGCGCCTACTTGGCCGCCCGCCGGATGCCCTCGGCGATGTCGTTGGCGTCCACGACGAACATGCTCTCGAGCTCCGCCGCGTAGGGGATCGGGACGTTGGGACCAGCCACGCGCACGACCGGCGTCTGGAGTTCGCCAAAGAAATGCTCATTGATCAGGCAGGAGATCTCAGCGCCCAGACCACCCCGGCGTACGGCCTGGTGGGCGATGACGGCGCGCTTGGTCCGGCCCACCGATTCGAGGATCGCCTCCTCGTCCATCGGCACCAGTGACCGCAGGTCGATCACTTCGGCCGAGATTCCTTCGGCGGCCACCTGCCCTGCGGCCTGAAGGGCGAACGACACCTCCCGCCCGTAGGTGATGACGGTGACGTCAGACCCTGCTCGGGCCACGTTGGCCTTGCCGATGGGCACGGTGTACTCGCCTTCCGGTACCGGGCCCGACACCCAGTAGTTGAGAGTCGGCTCGATGGTGACCACCGGATCGTCGTCGAATATGGCGGACATGAGAAGGCCCTTGGCGTCCGCTGGGTTGGACGCCACCACGACTTTCAAACCAGGGATGTGGGTGACCCAGGACTCGAGCATCTCGGAGTGCTGCGCGCCGAACTGCATGCCGGCTCCGGCTGCGGTCCTGATGGTGATCGGGACGCCGGTCTGACCGCCCGACATGTAGCGCAGCTTGGCCGCATGGTTGGAGATCTGATCCATGGCCACCGCGAAGAAGTCCATGAACATGAGTTCGGCGACCGGACGGAAGCCACCGATGGCAGCTCCGATGGCAGCACCAACGATGGCCTGCTCGGCAATGGGCGTCGACCGCACCCGGTGCTCTCCGTGCTTGGTGGAGAGTCCCTCGGAGATGTGGAAGACCCCTCCCCCGCTCGGGTCATCGACATCCTCCCCGAGTAGCAGAACGGTCGGATCCCGGTCCATCGCCAGGTCCAGAGCCTCGTGGATGGCCTGGGCGGTAGTCAGCTTACGGTTGGTCGTGTCCCCGCTCATGCCGGCACCACCTCTCCCTTGTAGACGTCCGTGTAGAGCTCCTCCGGCCCGGGTGGTGGACTGTCCAAAGCAAACTGCATGGCGTCGTCGATGCGGGCGCTCACCGCCGCCTCTACCTCCGACAGCTCCGCCTCGCTGAAGTGGCCACCATCGAGCAGCCACTTGCGGTAGCCCACAGCCGGATCGGCGTCCATCGCCGCCTTACGCTCCTCGGGAGGCATGTAACGCATGTTGTCACCGAAGATGTGACCCCAGAAGCGGTAGGTCATGGCCTCGACCAGGGTCGGACCGCCACCGGTGCGGGCCCGCTCAACGGCCTCGGAGGCCGCCCAGTAGGTCGCCACGGGGTCGTTCCCGTCGACCGTTACCCCGGGCATCTCGTAGGCCACCGACCGCTGCGCCACGTGGGTTGCGCTCGTCGCCCACTCGTAGCGGGTGTGCTCGCCGTAGCGATTGTTCTGGCAGACGAAGATGACGGGAAGCTCCCACACTGCCGCGAGATTCAGGGCCTCGTGGAAGGCGCCGATGTTGGACGCACCATCCCCGAAGTTCACGATGGTGACCTGATCGGTCCCCTTGAGCTTGCTGGCCCAGGCCAGCCCGTTGGCTATCGGAAGACCCGAGCCGACCACGCCTGTGGTGACCATCAGGCCGGAGTCGGGATGGGTGACGTGCATGGGGCCGCCCTTGCCCTTGCACGTGCCCGTCGCTCGCCCGAGGAATTCGGCGAACAGTTCCCGGAGGGGAACCCCCTTGCTGATGTGATCGTGTAGACCCCGGTACATCGTGACGCAGTAGTCGTCCTGGCGTAGCACCGCCCCGAAAGCTGCAGAGATGCATTCCTGGCCCTTGGGCGAGTAGTAGGTCGACCGCACCCTTCCACTCGTCAAAAGGGTCCGGAACCGCTCATCGGCCACGTTGATCGTAGTGACCAATTCGAACATGCGTTCCAGCACGTCCCGCTCCGGCACCCGCTCGCTGGCTGCTTGACTCAAGGCACTCCCCCGTCGTCACTGGGACCGGGCCCATCGATCCCGGCTCGCCCGCCGGAATGCCCGGCGACCCCCAGATTCAAGCACGGATCAGGGCCCCTCACAAAACCTACTGAGCGGTCAATATATAGTTGACTGGCCCGTGGGGCGTTGTTACCCTTTGCCAAGTTTCGGGCCGTCGCGCCTGGCCTCGGGGAGTAGAAGGCCGCATGAGAATGGTTCACCCTCTTACATCCGCCGTCTACGAGAGCCAAGAGGACGGCAGCGTGAGAGTCACCGAGACCGACGGTCGTCAGGGATGGTTCACCCCGCAGGGCGAACACATCAGGGGCGACCTGCGCTCCGCTGATCCCCACATCATCGACTGGGTCGGCGGCCCCCAGGCCCGCAAGCAGACGGGGCGACTACGCCTGGAGTCCCGCGGTTCAGGCGAAGCGAGTTGAGTTCAGGGAGGCCCATCACGTGACCGTCACCGAAAGTCCGGGGTCCGCCGGGGCCCGCAGCGCTGGTCCTAACGCCCAGGAGATCATGGCCGGCGACAGGGTGGCACCACCGGCGACCCTCCGGATCGAGAGCCAGGTCGACCTGGGGAACTCCGATATCCCGGTCGAGAGGTACATATCGAAAGGTTTCCACGACCTCGAGGTGGAGCGGATGTGGAGCCGGGTGTGGCAGGTCGCGGCCCGTGAGGACGATCTTCCCGAGGTGGGCGACACGGTCGTTTACGACATCGCCGACATGTCCTTCGTCCTGGTCCGGGTGGCCCCCGGGGAGATCAAGGCCTTCTACAACGCCTGTCTGCATCGTGGGACCCAGTTGCGCACCCGTAGTGGCTTCACGCCCGAACTGCGCTGCCCGTTCCACGGCTGGACGTGGAATCTCGACGGTTCGATCAAGACGATCCCCTGCGAATGGGACTTCGCTCACCTGGACCGGGCCGCACTCAGCCTCCCCGAGGCCAAGGTCGGCTCATGGAGCGGTTGGGTGTTCATCAATCCCGACGAGAACGCCGGCCCGCTCGAGGACTATCTGGGCACGTTCCCCGAGCACTTCATCTGGGACCTGAGCCAGCGCTACAAGAGCCTCCACGTGTCCAAGCTCATACGCGTGAACTGGAAGGCCTGCCTGGAGGCCTTCATGGAGTCCTACCACGTCATCGCCACACATCCCCAGATCCTCACCTACCTGGGTGACGCCAACACCCAGTACGACGTCTTCCCCGGCACCGGACCCGGTCGACCCGGGTGGAGCCGGATGAACACACTGAGCGGGGTCTCGAGCCCTCATCTGGGCCGGCCCCTACCGCCCCAAGAAGTCCTCGCCGCCCAGCTCGCCTCGTACGGCGTGGAAGCCCCGCCTGTTCCAGCCGGCGAGACGGCTCGGAGGGTGCTGGCCGAGACGACCCGGGCCGTCTTCGACCCGAAGCCTCGCAGCGTGCGGGGCGAGAAGCTGTCGGACTCCGAGGCGATCGACAACATCCTCTACTACGTCTTCCCCAACTTCCAGCCCTGGGGCGGGATCAGCCCGATCAACTACCGGTTCCGACCAAACGGGAACGACCCTGACAGCTGCATCATGGACGTCATGCTCCTGAGCGACTACGAGGGAAGCGAGAAACCCCCGTCGGCCAAGCCCATCCACCTGGGCTTCGATGACGACTGGACCGAGGTCGAGGAACTCGGCGCTCTGGCCATGGTCTTCAACCAGGACGTCGGCAACCTACCCAGGGTGCAGCGCGGCCTGCGCGCAACTAAGAAGAAGGGCGTCAGCCTCGGGACCTATCAGGAGTCCCGCATCCGACAGATCCACCACGAACTCGACTACTGGATCAACCGGCCCTGACCGGTTGAGGAGGAAGGCACGATGGCAAGCAAGCGGCCGTTCAAGTTCGGCGCCAAGGCGACGAAGGCAGCGTCAGGAAAGGAGTGGGCCGACCTGGCCCGCCAAGCCGAGGACCTCGGATATGTCAGCCTTCAGATCGATGACCACTTCGGCGGCCAACTGTCGCCGATCCCGGCCTGCATGGCCGCCGCCGCGGTCACGTCGCGCCTACAGGTCGGGACACTGGTGGCCGGCAACGACTTCCGCAACCCTGTGGTGCTGGCCAAGGAGGCGTCGACGATCGATCTGCTCTCCGACGGTCGATTCATCCTCGGGATCGGCGCCGGCTGGTTGAAGGGCGACTACGCCATCGCCGGCATCCACCAGGACGACGCCCACACCCGCATCGAGAGGATGGGGGAAGCAATCGATATCTTCCGTGGCGTGTGGAGCGCTGAGCCTTTCTCCTACAGCGGCGAGCACTACCAGATCGCCGAGGTCACCGGGTATCCCAAGCCGGTATCGGACATTCCGATCCTCGTGGGCGGCGGCGGCCGGCAGGTGTTGACCCTCGCCGCGCAGAAAGCCGACATCGTCGGGATCAATCCCAAGATCGTCGGTCGCACCATCAATCCCCGGTCCATGGCCACAGCCGCCGCTGACGTGGTTGACGAAAAGCTGAGCTGGGTGCGCGAGGGGGCCGGCGATCGCTACGAGCAGATAGAGCTGCAGCTGCAGGTATTCGTAACCGTCGTCACCGACGATCCGATGGCCGTGGCCGAGAAGCTCGCTCCCAACTTCGGGCTGCCGCCAGAAGTGGTCCTCGCCGCCCCTTACTTCCAGATCGGCCCGCTGGAGAAGATCAAGGACGACCTGGTCGAGCTCAGGGACCGCTGGGACATCAGCTATATCGCCTTCCAGCAGGACGCCACACAGGCTGTAGCGCCGCTGGTGTCACAGCTGGCCGGCAGCTGATCGTCCCGACGGGACCGACGAGCCCGACGGGACCGACGAGCCCGACGGGACCGACGAGCCCGACGGGACCGACGAGCCCGATCAGCCCGACGAGCCCGTAACAGGCCTGGACGAGATCGTTCAGTCCTCGCTGAACGCCGAGGACTGGGCGGTCGCGGCGCGCATCTTGGCCCCGTCGTAGGCGATGCGCTGAAGAGGGGTGATCTCGAAGATGACCCGCCGGGGTGAGTCCAAGAAGCGGGCAAAGCGTCGAGCGTGGTCTGCGTCGTCGGTGTGGATCGCGTGGGCCAGGGCCGGGTAGAACCACCGCTTGGTCTCCTCGTCCTCGCGGATCACACAGGTGCCCTTGTAGGTCAAGGCCTTGTTGGCACCGAGTTTGCTGCCCTTGCTGGTGATGGCCAAGCTGACCCTGGGATCGCGCTTCACGGCCGCCACCCGCTTGCGCTGTGAGCTGGCGGTGCACCAGAAGCGGCCGTCCCTGAAGACGTAGCTCATGATCACGCCAACCGGCCAGCCCTCCCTGTTGGACCAGATGAAGGTGAGTTCGTTCTGCGCGTCGAGAAGCTCCTGCTCGGTCGAATCGTCGAGCGTGTAGACGCTCACATCCTCATAGTTGTCGATCTCGTCACGGCGTCCATCTTCGTGCGCCCCCACCCGTCCCCCTCCTCTATCTGGCTTCGAACACCGGGCCGACACCACTCACATGAAAGCGTGACAGGTCGCGCCCTCTCACCCCGGCCTGCTCCAACGCGACCCGGAAGGTCTCCATGTGGGACGTCTCGAAGTGTCCGCGCAGGTCAGCCTCGGAACGCCAGCGCTCGAACACCCGGACACGCCCGGGGACGCTGGGATCGCTGGAGAACGCATAGTCGAGGTTCCCGGCTTCCTTTCGGGTCTGATCCATCATCACCGCGGCGGCCGCCATGAACTCCGACATGCGGTCAGGGTCAACTTCTATCCAGCCGGCAATGACGAACGACGTGTCACTGGACGCTGTCGCCCCGGCGGGTGGTCCCGGCTCGCCCTCGGTCCAGGTGACCCGGAGGGTCCGGTGGGCGATCCGCCACCCATCAGCAGTCCGGACGAAGCGGTCGAGGTAGTTGCCGGCGACCGTGTAGTTGTGCACTCCGGTCCCGTCCTTGCGCACGTGTTGGGCCTGGAAGAAGCAGCGACCGTCCGCCTCGTCCCCGCGAAGCTCCACTTGGTGATTCGACACCATGTGCTGAGTGCGGTCGAACCGGCTCAGGGAACCGGCACAAGCCTCGCCGATCGCCGCCGGACCGAGGAACACACCGAGGCGCCCATAGTCGGCGGTGCCGTCGGCGGCGAACACCTCGCTGAGGTCCTCGAAACGGCGGTTATCGATGACCCAGGCGTAGCGGATGGTCAGATCGATCACCGCCTTCTCGTCCAACAGTGAGTCGAGAGATCTGATCACGGGAGCGGGCTCCGAGGTTGAGTGGATCACGTGGTGCGAGCTTCCGCCGGCGACCCGAGCACCCCGATATAAGCACCCCTCCCCCGGCCGAGTCAACGACCTACTGCCCGGTTAATATATTTGCTCGGGACTACAGCCAAGGGGGAACCACCAATGGGATACATGCTGGCGCGACTGCAGATCAAGCCTGGCCAGATTCCACAGGCCATCGAGATCATGAAGCACATCACCGTTGGGATGGAGAAGCAGGGCTGGAAGCTCATCGGCGGCTACCAGACGGTGATCGGCCGGTTCAACGAGATTTGGGATCTCTGGGACGTGGGCGGAGATGCCGGAGCCATCGGCACCGCCTTGGCCAACGCCCGGAATGACCCCGACTTCGCGCAATGGGCGGCCAAGCTGCCCGGCGTGGTCGAATCCGAGGAGACCCGCTACATGGAGAAGTTGGACTACTCGCTCTGAGCACCGGCGGCGGTCGCCGGTCTCGTACCGGCCATACCGCGCTCGTTACCGGAGCGTCCGACGCGGAATGCTCGCCGTAGCCCATGAGATATTGTGCCGCCCGATGGAGTTGATCTTGGTCAGGCACGCCGAGCCGATCCGAGTCGTTGACTCCGACGGGCCGGCCGATCCTCCGCTCAGCGCCAGAGGGGAGCACCAAGCGGCCCTCCTGGGGGAATACCTGGCTGATCAGGGCCTGACCGCCATCTACTCCTCACCGATGCGCCGCGCCCTCGCCACCGCTGATGCGGTGTCGCAGGGCGCCGGGATGGAGGTCAGGGTGGACGACGGACTGGCCGAGTTCGACCGGTCGGCCACGAGCTACGTCACCCTCGAAGAGATGCGCGAGACCCGTGACGAGAGGTTCCTGGCGATGCTCCGGGACGACTTCAGCCACTACGGGGTGGACATGGAACAGTTCCGGCGCAACGTCGTAGCGGCGGTCGAGGCGATCATCTCGTCGCACCCCGGCGAACGCGTTGCGGCGGTTTGCCACGGCGGCGTGATCAACGCCTATATCGGGCACATCCTGGACATCTCCAAGAACTCCTTCTTCGTGCCGGACTACACGAGTGTCAACCGGGTGGCCGCCAACCGTTCAGGCCGTAGGTCGCTGCTGCGGCTCAACGAGGTGACCCACCTGCACGGTCACGACCTGCTCGTGTCCACCGTCTGACGGCCCCCACCTTCCGGCGGTCTCGGTCCGGCGGGTCTCGGTCCGGCTCCTCCCATGGAGGTGGCCGGAGTCGATGACGACCGGCGCCCGAAGGCACAGCGAATTGATCGATTAGTATGTGGCCGTGTCGACGACGCTATTCATACCCCGCTTGGCCGTATCCATGACCGAGGGCACCATCACCGAGTGGCTGGTCGAAGACGGCGCCACCGTGGCCGCCGGACAGCCGATCTACCGCATCGAGACCGACAAGACCGACGCGGAGATCGAGGCGCCCGCCAGCGGTGTCATCCACATCGAGGCTGATCCGGGCGAGTTACTGGAAGTTGGCACCCCTATCGGCGAGATCGAGTAATCCGCCTCAGGCAGTCGGGCGGTAGGTGAGCCACAGCTCCCGCAACCCGTGGAGCACGTAGCTGCTCTCGTAGGTGAAGGTGTTGAGTACGTCGGGCCGGATGTCCGCGAGCCTTTCGAGAATGACGCTTATCCCAATCCGGGCCTCGGCCCGAGCCAGTGCCGCTCCGAGACAGAAGTGCTCCCCGAACCCGAAAGCCAGGTGAGGTTGGGCGAACGTACGCTCGGGGATGAGCTCGTCCGGGCCGGTGAACACGCGGCCATCCCGGTTGGCGGACGCATAGGCCAGCCACAGAGCCGAGCCGGCGGGGATGGTCGTGTCCCCTATGGTGCACTCCCTCACTGCCTGCCGATAGAGGCCCTGGACCGGCGCCTCGAGGCGGAGGACCTCCTCCACGAAACCCTCGATCAGCTCCGGCTCACGTCGTAGCCGCTCAGCCATCTCCCGATCCCGGGCCAGGCGCCAAACTGCGAAGGCGAGAAGCTTGGTCGTGGTCTCGTTTCCCGCAACGAGGATCTGATTAAGCATGCCGAGCAACTCGGGGAGGCTCAGGGTCTCGCCGTCAGGCAGGCGGGCGTCGGCCAGATGGGAGAGCAGGTCGTCGCCGGGGTTACGGCGCCGATCCTCGACCTTGGCCTCGAAGTACTCGAAGAACTCGGCCTGCGACAAGAGCATGGCCTGCAACTCGTCGGTGCCGAGGTGATGGCTCCCTATCGCTACCGTGAAATCGTCGGACCACCGCTTGAAGTCGGCCATATCGTCGCGCGGCACGCCCAGTCGGTCGGCAATGACCGACAGCGGGAGAGGCACGGCGAAGGCGCTCACAAACTCGACGGGCCCGTCGCTCGGGAACCCGTCGACCAGGGCCTCGGCCATGGAGCGGATGGACCCCTCCCACTCCCGCACCCTCCGCTGGGTGAACGCCCGGCTCACCAGGTTGCGTTGGCGGCGGTGTAGTGGGGGGTCGGAGCTGAGCAACACCTTGGCCCGCCCCCGGTCCACACGGCGCAGCACCCGCTCGATGTCGTCCTTGTCCGCGGCGGCCAGAGCGGCGATACCCTCGCCAACCTGCCGGGCGAGGACCGGACCTGTCGCCATGGCGGATGAGAACACTTCCGGCTGGCGCAGAACCTCGACGATGTCCTCGTAGCGGGTGACCACGAACGACTCGATCTCCTCGACCCAAACCACGGGAGCGTCGCGCCTCATCTTCTCGAATATCGGGTACGGGCAGGCGATGGCATCCTGCTCCAGAGCGAACAACCGGCCGTGATCCTCGAACGAAGCGTCGACTGCGCTCATCATGAGGCCCTTTCTGCAAGAAACGATCATCGACCGGCCCTTCTACTCTCCGAGCCGGCTCCCCCGGGGGCCAGTGCCGGCCACGTTGGCCGCGCCGTCTCCACCCCCGACCTGGTCCGGACCGTAGTCAGTATTGACCGGTTAGTATGCCATACCCGAGCGAGCCGATGGGCACCTGAACACCGTCGGGGCGCTCTGAACAGGAGGCCACCGTTGCTGCTCGACATGGACGAGTTTCCCTACCACCAGATCACTCAGACCTTCGCCGGGGTGGGCGGCAGTGATCCGCAGTGGAATGACGGGCACTACATCTGCGCCTGCGACGAAGCTGGAACGGTCGCCCTGGCTTCCAACGTCCGCCTCTACCAGAACAACGACGTGCTCGACGGCTTCGTCTGCATCCGTCATCGGGGCCGCCAGCACAACATTCGGCTGTCACGACGTCTGCGACCGGACATGAACCACCTGGGTGTGGGCCCGCTGCACATGGAGGTGGTCGAGCCGATGAAGACCGTGCGGCTGGTGCTGGAACCCAACGAGTACGGCATCAGCCTCGATTTGACCTGCCACACCGTGGGGGTCCCCTACATGGGGCCCATCGAGGTCAACCGGGTCGACGGCCGCCTGCTCGGCGAGAGAGCCACCTACGAACTGGCTGGACGCTGCAAGGGCTGGGTGGAGGTGGACGGCGACCGCACAACGCTCGAAACCGAATCCTCGGCCTTCTTCCGGAACCATTCGTGGGGCTATCAGGGAGGTCGGGGGGGACCCCGCTACGGAGCCCCGACCGGGTCGAAGCGCCACCCTGGCGTCCGGCAATGGGTGCTGTTCAGCATGCCCGACCACAGCGGCTTCTATTTCGAGGATCCGAGTGGCAGATCCGCGGCCGGCCGGGGCGCCATCCTCCAGAGCGACCGGCCGGTGCCGGTTGCGGCCGTCCGTCATGATCTCGAGTTCTACCCGGGAGGCGGACGGGTACGGCGAGGATCGTTCGAGCTGGACGACGCCGAGGGCACGACGCGTTCCTACACCTTCGAGGATCTCGGCTGGGTCTACTGCCAAGGCGGCGGCTATTTCGGCGGGTTCAACGATGGTCTCGGCCAGGGCGTCTTCCGGGGCGACCTCCACACCGAAGGGGAGGTGTGGGACGTGAGCCATCCCACCCTGATTGAGGATGTCACCGGTCGGCAGTTCGAATTCGATCACGCCTGGGCCGAAAGCTTCGTCAAGCTCGCCGGTCCGGAGGGCCAGACCGGCTTGGCCCACTTCGAGTGCGTCGTAGTAGCCGACCGCTGATCCGTGTGTCCGTGCTAGGTGAGCGCGAGCGGCGCCTCGGCCACCTTCAGAAGCTGCTTGCCGAGGTTGGCCCCTTCGAAGAGTCTCCTCAGGGTCCGCGGGGCGTTCTCTAGCCCCTCTTTGATGTCTTCCTCGTAGACGATCTGGCCTTCGTCCACCCACTTCCGCAGAGCCGACCGACCCTCGTCGAATCGTTCCTGGTAGTCGCCGAGCAGGAAGCCCTGCATTCGGGAGCTGCGCAGGCACAGATTGAAGTAGTTGGATGGACCGGGCGGCAGCTTCTTCGGCACGTAACCCGTCGAGATGCTCCCACAGAGCACGATCCGGGCACGCCGACGGATCCGCTTGAGGACCGAGTCGAGCACGTCCCCGCCGGTGTTGTCGAAGAACACGTCTATGCCCTGGGGCGCGAGTTCGTCGAGCCGGGCGCCGACTCGCTCCGACTTGTAGTCGATCGACGAATCGAAGCGGGCCCGTTCGACCAGCCACCCACACTTCTCCGGACCGCCTGCTATCCCGATGGTGCGACAGCCCATGATCCGGGCGATCTGTCCCGCCACAGAACCCGTGGCCCCGGCCGCCCCCGAGATGACGACCGTCTCGCCGGGGCGGGGGTCACCGATATCGGTCAGCCCGAAATATGCGGTCAGTCCGGTAGTCCCGTATATGCCGAGCATGGCCCGCGGCTCGATACCGTCGGGCACCACCGTCAAATCCTCGCCGTCGCTGAGATGCCAGTCCTGCCAGCTCAAGAGACCCTGGACCAGTTGGCCGGGGCGGTAGGCCACGTGCCTGGACTCGACCACCTGGCCCACGGCGTAGGCCTGCATCACACTTCCGATATCCAGAGGCGCCCGATAGGTGCCGCCCGGGAGCAGCCATCCCCGTTGAGTGGGATCGAAGGAGAGCCACATGACCCGGATGAGCAACTGGCCCTCCTCCGGTCGAGGTAGCGGTCCGGTCCGCAGCTCGAAGTTCTCGTCGCCGACCAGCCCGTCGGGCCGGCTGGTCAACACCAACGAGCGATTCTCTTCCTGCACTCTGCTCCCCGTCTCTTCGAAATTCGTTGATGAATGTAGCGTCACCTCTCCGGCCGGATTCGGCCGCAGAACGGCGGCCCTCGGCCCGGACGGTCTCAGAGATCTCCTCCGGCCCACCACCGCTCGAAGGCCGGTCGGACCACGCTGGCCACCGGCTCTACGAGGACCCCGGCCGGGGATCGGACGTAGGTGAAGACGCCGTACCCCTCTTCGGGCGGTCGGCTGGCCGCCTCGAGCCTCCATCCCTCGGCCATGAGCTTCCCCGTCGCCGCCGCCACGTCGTCGACCCAGACCCCGAGATGATGGGGACCGGGATCGAGCCTTCCGTCCCAGATCGAACCGGGCGGTCCCTCGAGCAACTCGAGTCGCACCGGACCTTCAGCCGAGTAGGTGAAGCGCAGGTCCAACTCGGTTTGGCCGACTTCCGGCAGCCAGACCGCCTGCATCCGATGCTGAGGGCGGGCCCATGTGATGCCCGTATCCCGACCGAGCTCGGCCATCGAGACGTCGAGATCGGCCACCCGCATACCTATGTGGAACAGCATTGTGAAGTCCATGTTCTGATCTCCTTACGATCTATCGCCAAGTAAGAGGGAGCGCCTCGAGGTGAGGACCCCGGGCCCTTATCTCGGCCCCCTCGGCGATGCGGTAGTCGGGGATCCGCCGGTGCCACTCCTCCATGGCGATTTGCAGCTCGGCTCGGGCGAGGTGGGACCCCAGGCAGCGATGCTCGCTGGCGCCGAAAGCTATGTGGCGATTGGGGGTCCGGTCGAGCCGGACATGGTCCGGCTCGTCGAACACCTCCGGATCACGGGTGGCCGCCTGGATGGACAGCAGCACCATGTCACCTCTCTTCATGGGACAGCCGTGGAAGTCGACGTCCCTCGTCACCTTGCGAGCCATACTCACTACGGGGTAGGCGCGGAGGAACTCCTCCACCGCGCTCGGGATGAGCGTCGGATCCCGCGCTATCCGCCCCCGGTCATCCGGGTGGTGAGCGAGGTGCCAGGTCGACCAGCTCATGGCCGTCTTGGTGGTGTCGAGCGAGCCGAACGCCAGAGTCATGAGCGTATCGAGTAGCTCCTCCTCCTCGAACGGGCGGCCGTCCACCTGTGCTTCGAGCATGTAGCTGAGGAAATCGGTGGTGGGATCCTTCGGACCGGCCCGTCTGTCGGACAGCACCTCGACGAAATAGCCCTTGATGTCCTTCATCGCCTGCACGGCATCGCTCACCGCCCCGCGGGCGCCTACCTGGCCACGGATACGGTTGGCGCAGTCCACAAAGAAGGGCGCGTCGGAGATCGGCAGGTCGATGATGCGGGTGAGTGTCTGAGCCGGGAGAAGGTCGGCAAAGCCCGCTAGGAACTCGACCTCTCCCTCCTCGACGAAACTCTCGATGATCAGCCGACAACTCTCCCTCATACCCGGCTTGTACCGCTCGACGGAGTGCGGCGAGAACCAGCGGGCAAGGGGAGCCCGGAACTTCATGTGGACAGGGGGATCGGTCAACGACGGCAGGAAGCGATAGGCGGGGTCCGGATCAGTGGCCACTATGGAGTGGTTGGAGAAGACCTCCGGCGTCTGGAACGCCTCTCTGATATCGGCGAATCGGGTCAGGACCCAATGACCCTGGGCCACGTCGTTCCAGAAGAAACGGTGGTCGGCGCGCAACTGATCCAGGGTTCGGTACAACGTCCCGGGGGGACCGGCCATCCCGTTGAGGTCCACGGCCAACACCGGAAAATCGGTCACGGAGCGGCCTCCTCGGTCCTTGCTCGACTCATCAGTTCCCCTCCCCTGAACGCTACGCGACCCGCATCTGCCACCCGCCGTCTGTCCCCGGCCTCTTCGGGGCCCGCCTGTCCTTCCCCGATCGGTTCTAGGTCGGCAGCACCAGCGGCCCTCTGCCCCCCACGGCGGCGAGGCTTCCCGTCGGGTCGGTCCGGCGCTCGCTCCAGAGGATCTCGAACACGAGGCGGCTGATCTGCCACCCCGACGCGGAGCGGGTCAGCTCGTTGTGGTAGCGGGCCACCAGCACTCGGGCCACCTCCGGATCGTCCCGGAATCCCTGGTAGGAGGTGTGGTAGACGAGGGCCCGGGCGCTGTCACCAGCCAAATCGATGTGGTAGACGTTGAGAAGGTGGTGCTGCCAGACGGCATCGGCGGTCGCCGAGTCGATCCATGCGGCAACCACGTCGCCACCGGTCATGGGTTCGCTGTTGCCGTACTGGGCCCACATGTCGTCGGCGAGGACCCGGCGCAGGCCGGCCATGTCCCTACGGTCGATGCACGACGCGTACCGATATATGGCATCGGCCACGTCGAGGCGGTCCTGGATCGACGATGATGCAGCGTCGCTCAATGCTCAACCTTCCTGTCGTATTTCGTCCCTGGTCTGGCGGCCGCAGGTGACGACATCCCCGGGCGGGAGGGAGGTCGGACCGGTCAGCGACTGAGCACCGTGCAGGCACTCAAGCCGGGCGCACCGTAGACATGGGTGAAAGCCGTCTTGGGTTCCCCGGGCACCTGGTGATCGCCGGCACTGCCGCGTAGCTGCAACACGTTCTCGTAGACCTGGCGCAGGCCGCTGGCTCCGATCGGCTCACCGTTGGCCAGGCATCCCCCATCGGTGTTGATAGGAAGGCGACCACCGATCTCAGTGGCCCCGGAGCGCAGCAGAGCTTCTTGGTCGCCGTCCTTGCAGAATCCCGTCTCGGCCATGTGCATGATCTCGGCGCCCGACTCGGTATCCTGCAGCTGAGCCACGTCTATGTCCTCGGGACCGATGCCGGCCATCTCGAAGGCGGCGGCGGCCGCCTCCACTGTCGGACCAGCCACCCGCTCCGGCGAGAGCCACGGGCTGAACACCTCGAACGACCCGAACTTGCGGGTCTTGAAGCTCACCGCCCGCACGTGCACCGGGCGATCGGTGAACTGGCGGGCCCGATCGCTGCGGGTGAGGACCAGGGCCACCGCCCCTTCCCCCGGATTGCAGAACATGAACTGGGTCAACGGGTCGCTCAGCATCGGCGCACCGAGGATCTGCTCCTCGGTGAGCGGGCTGCGCCTCCAGGCATTCGGATTCAGGGAACCGTTGCGGAACGCCTTGGCGGCAACCTTCGCCAGGATGTCCGACGACAGCCCGAAGTCGTGGAGGTAGCGCTGAATCTTCAACCCGAAGAACTGTGTGGTCAGCATCAGGCCGGTCTCGCCGTACCACCTACCGAGTCCGTTGGCTTCGGGATCGGCGTTGAATGCGCCCCTCTCGTGCTTGTCGAACCCGACGGCTACCGCTATGTCACAGTCGCCCGAGCGCACCGCCCGATCAGCCATGGCCAGCGCCGAGCCCCCAGTGGCACAACCGTTGTAAACGTTGACGAAAGGCAGACCGGTCAGGCCCAACGTGCTCACCAGGGTGTCGGCATTCCCCGACGACGCGCTCCCACCGAAAGCGCACTGCACGTCATTCCATCCGATCCCCGCATCAGAGAGCGCCTGGCGGATGGCGAACGCCCCCATCTGGAGTCCCGACACCCCCGCGTGGCGGCCGAAGGGATGCATCCCGATTCCGACAATAGAAACGTCCATAGCTTGACTCCGCTCTAGTCGGCCGACGTGGTGACCGGGTGGAATTCGAAGGTGAGGAGCGGCGTGCCGTCCTCAGCATGACGGAAGGGCACGATGGCCAACTCCATCTCGTCTCCGATCCGCAAAGACTCGGGATCGGACTCACTCAGACGGGATTCCACCAGAACAGGCTGCGCGCCTTCGTCCTCGGCGGCCAACTCGATGTAACCGACCCCGTAGGGCCGGAACTCGCCCTCGCCGACATACGGGTGCTTGGGCTCGAATCCCTGGATGGTCCAGGTCCACAACTTGCCGCGACGGGCCAGGCTGACCTCGCGCATGTCGCCACCGGTGCACCGCGGGCAAGACTGCTGCGAAGGGAAGGTGGTGGTCCCGCAGCTCTGACAAGAACTGCCCAGCAAGTGAGGGTCATCAGGCCAGCTGAACAAGCCTTCGGCGATCGGCCGGCCGGCGTGCTCGATTATGGAAGCGTCAGCCATGTCCTACTCCTCCACCCCGTCAACCGTTCCCTTGATACCAGATTCGGGATCGAAAGTCTAACTGATCGGTCGATATGTCGCGCGCTCGACCCGGGGCACACCGGTTGATCACAGAAGCCTGACCCCTGGCTTGCGTACCCGGATCACACCGCCGATCCGGGTCTGACAGGCCATTCGAACGGGCTCGGCTCCCCGAGCCAGTCCTATCTCGGCCAGCCCCTCCGCCTCCCACGGCCCTATGGCCGAACAGGCATCCCCGCCGGCAACGACGGTCATCACACATGTTCGGCACGTACCGAGGCCGCCACATACGGTCGGCCAATGGTAACCGTGGCGGCCTGCTGCTTCGAACACCGTCTCGCCCGGACCCACCTCGAAGGAGATCCCCGAGGGTGCCACCTCCACCCGACCCCCGGCCACCGGCTCGCCCCCGATGGGATCAGCCGACGGCACCGGGAGAGCGGGCCCACATCAGCTCCCCGTCGAAGCTGAGCTTGTAGTCGGGGACGAACTCGATGATCACCCGCTCGGGAGAGTCCAGGAACTTCTTGAAGATCTCGGCCTGATCGGGATCGCTGCGGAGGTAGCCGGCGAACTCCGGATAGAACCAGTCCTTGGTCTCCCGGTCGTCGTGTATGACACAGTTGCCCTTGTATGTGATGGTCCGGCCGCTGCCGAGGTCACTACCAGCGCCCCATACGCAGATGGAGGCCCGGGGATTGCGTCGCAGCGCCGGGATGCGCTTGCGCCGCTCCGCCGCAGTCAGCCAGAACTTCCCGTCCTTGGGCAGGTAGGACATCACCACCCCGAACGGCTCATTCTTGGAGTTGACCCACATGAACACGCAGTTGCGCTGGGTATGGACGAGTTCCTGCTCGAGTTCAGCGGAC
>JAGWSF010000091.1 GCA_028876385.1 Acidobacteriota bacterium
GAGTGGCTGTCCTTGCCGTCGAGGTCCATGTCGAAGCCGGCGTCGCGCAGGGCCCGGGCCTTGCGCTCCTCGATGGCCTTGCACCAGATGAAGTCCTCGATGTCGGGGTGGCCGGCATCGAGGATGACCATCTTGGCCGCCCGGCGGGTCTTGCCCCCGCTCTTGATGGTGCCGGCTGACGCATCGGCGCCGCGCATGAAGCTGACCGGACCCGAAGCCGTGCCTCCCCCGCGCAGACCTTCCTTGGACGAGCGGATCTTCGACAGGTTGACCCCGGCGCCGGAGCCCCCCTTGAAGATGGTCCCTTCCTCGGTGTACCAGCGCAGGATGGAGTCCATCGAGTCGTCCACCGAGAGGATGAAGCAGGCCGACCCCTGCTGGGGTACGCCCTTGACCCCGATGTTGAACCACACGGGGGAGTTGAACGCCGCCCGCTGGTGAATGATGAGGTACTTGAGCTCGTCACTGAACGCCGCCGCCTCCTCGTCGTCGAGGAAGTACCCGTCCTTGCGTCCCCACGCGGTGATGGTGTCGACCACCCGGTCCACCACCTGGCGTAGCGACCACTCCCGGTCGGGCTCACCGAGGGTGCCCCGGAAGTACTTCTGGGCCAGGATGTTGGTGGCGTTGACACTCCAGGAGGACGGCACCTCCACCCCGAGCTGCTCGAAGGCCACGGCCCCCGTTGCGTAGTGGACTATCCGGGCGTCACGACGCTCCCACTGGACGCTGTCGTAGGGACTCTCACCCGCGGTGGTGAAATACCGGGTGATACCGATACCCATGCGCTCGGGGGCTATTGCCATACCTCTCTCCTTCTTGGACTGTCTGCGGGCTTGGACTGTCTGCGGGCCTAACCACAAGACGTTGTGGTCTCCTCGACGAGTGCGCCCGCCGCCCACAACATGAGGACCAAATTACAACACCGTAGTTTCACGCTTGTCAATGGCCGATCCCGGACAAAAAGGGCGGCCCGGGGGTGCTCGCGAAGGTTTGCGCGCCCCGCCGGACTCCTCCGGTTCCTGCTCGGCTCCCACCGTAGAAGGGGCCGCCTGTGGAGCAACAGGGGGACCAACCTGTGTTGTTCGCGGTGGACAAGGTCCCGCTTCTCCACAACCCCTGCACCGCCTCTGCGGGACGGTCGAGCGGGGCGACCACCGTACCCGCCCATATTTTTTTTCCTGCAGGATCGGTGTGTAAACGCCACCGGCAGGGTACAAAGGATGACAACAGCCGCCGATGCTGCCCCCTCGGCGGCTCGCCCTGGCGCAGGCCCCTCTGTCCCCGCCCCTTCGACGGGGGGCCGCGCCGGGGAACTTCTAAAGTTCCGTCCGTGGCTGTGATCGTGGCTGTCGACGCCGGCACGACCGGGGTCCGTTCGGTCGCCATCGGCGAGCAGGGGCAGGTCCGGGGCTGGCGCTACCAGGAGTTCCCCCAGTACTTCCCCCGCCCGGGATGGGTGGAGCACGATCCCTGGGAGATCTGGGAGGCCGTGTCGGCCACTCTCGCCGGTCTGCTTGCCGATCTTCACGAGCCGGTGGTGGCCATCGGCCTGGCCGTCCAGAGGGAGACGACGGTCCTGTGGGACCGTCGGAGCGGCCACCCCCTGGCCCCGGCCGTCGTGTGGCAGGACCGCCGTACCGCCGAGGCGTGCGAGCGCCTCCGGGCCGAGGGTCACCTGGATCTGATCCGGGCCCGGACCGGCCTCGTTCTGGACCCCTACTTCTCGGCCACCAAGCTGGCGTGGCTCCTCGGTGATGGAGGCGTCAGCCCCGACGCCGACACCGCCTTCGGGACCGTCGACTCGTGGCTCATATGGTGCCTGTCGGGAGGGCGGGCCCACGTGACCGACACGACCAACGCCGCCCGTACCCTGCTGTTGGACATCCACACCCTGACGTGGGACGACGAGCTAGCGGCGGTGTTCGGGGTTCCTTCGAGCGTGCTGCCCGAGATCGCCCCCTCGAGCGCCCGAGTGGCGGTCACCGCCGAGGGGGTGGTGGGCGGGCTACCCGGCGGCATCCCCATAAGCGGGGTGGCGGGCGACCAGCAGGCGTCGCTGTTCGGGCAGGCCTGCACCGAGGCGGGCATGACCAAGAACACCTACGGCACGGGCAGCTTCGTGCTCATGAATGTGGGTAGCGAGGCGCCCCGACCGGCCGACGGCCTGCTCACGACGGTGGCCTGGTCCATCGGCGAGGTGTCGCCGGCGGCCACCTCCTACGCCCTCGAGGGCGCCGTATTCGTAACCGGGGCGGCGGTGCAGTGGCTGCGCGACGGACTCGGCGTCATCTCCGAATCGGCCGAGATCGGCCCGTTGGCCGAGTCCGTGGCCGACAGCGGCGGGGCGGTGTTCGTCCCGGCTCTGACCGGCCTCGGCAGCCCGTGGTGGGACCCCAACGCCCGCGGCACCATCCTGGGCCTCAGCCGGGGGGTGGGTCGGGCCCACCTGGCCCGGGCCGTGGTCGAGGCCATGGCCTTCCAGACCGCCGACGTGGTCGGCGCCATGCGGGCGGCGTGCGGCCGGGACATCCCCGAGCTGCGCATCGACGGTGGGGCTTCGGTGATGGACCTCCTGTTGCAGTTGCAATCCGACGTACTCGACCTACCGGTGCGCCGGACGGCCTCGGCCGACAGCACCGCCCTGGGCGCGGCGTACCTGGCCGGTGTGGCCGAAGGGGTGTGGGACCTCGGGGACATCACCGCCATGTGGTCGGCCAACGCCGAGGCGCGGCCAGGTCCCGCCCGCGACGGGGTCCTCGCCGCCTACCAATCGTGGGGCCAGGCGGTGCGCCGGGCCGTGGGTTGGCCCTGACCTCCCGATACCGCGGCCGGCACGGACCCGACATCCCCGACACGGCGGGTGGCGGCGGACGCTCGGGCGGGTAGGTCCCGCGGGTCAGCGGCTGGCGCCGGGCTGGGCGTAGCGCTCGCCCCGCCCGCTGAGCTCACCCCATCGGGTGTCGACGATGCGGGCCAGGGCGGTGAGCTGGCGGCGCTCGCGAATCCGGAACGGCCGTCCCTGCCGGCCGAGCACCAGGACCAGCCCGGCCACGTCGAGGTCCGCCCAGGCCACGTCGTCGGGAGCCGCCTCGCCGGGCCGGGGGGCGATGGAGGCCCGGCTGCCGGCCAGGAAGGCCTGCAACCACTCCGTCGGGGGGGTTGGGCCGACGCTGACCACCGACTCCCCGCGGTCGGGGTCGACGATGCCGGCCCAGTCGCTCTGGAAGTCCCGCAGACTGCTGCGGGCCAGGCTGGCGAGCAGCGGATCCACGGCGAACTGGGTGACCAGAGCCACCGCCGTCTCGAGGGCGTCGAGACGGGGATCGGCCAGCGCGTCGCTCGCCCGGCGGATGTCCTCCACGTCGACCCCGTCGACCTGGGAGATCTCCGATACGAGCAGCTCCACCAGCGACTCGGAGGGAAGGTCGACCACCAGCTCGTCGATGGCCCGCCCACCACCGCGTTCGAGAATCTCGATCCCCACCAGGTCACCGCGCACCGCCCCGATACGGCTGGCCACGGCTCCTAGTGCCCCCGGGCGGTCGGGCACCCAGACCCGGACGGTGTAGAACGGCACGGTTCCGAAGCTACCAGCCGATTGTGAACCGTTTGTTTCTGACAGTTGCCCGGCGGGTTACAGCCGGTGGTCTACGCCCGGCCCCAGCACCCGCCCGGCCCCAGCACCCGCCCGGCCCCCGGCTATCGGCCCGGTCTCAGCCCGGCACCGGCGTGGGCTCGGCATCCGATCCCGGCGCCGCCAGCAGCCCCAGGTCCCGCTTGGCGTAATCGCCGACGCGCTCCTGGCCCGACAGGGCGGCGATGGCCCCCATGACCTCGTCGGTGAAAGCCCGCAGGGCGGCGCCGTCCAACGATCCGGGTCCCTCCCCTCCGCCGGTGGGGTGTTGCGCGGCGCTCAGCGGAGGTCCCATCCGGACCGTCACCGGCTTGAACAGCCTGGGCACCATCACCCCGATCGGTTGGACCTCGGCCGTGCCGAACTGGGCCACCGGCACCACAGGAGCTCCACACTGGACGGCCAGTCGGGCCACGCCGGTGTGGCCCCGGTAGAGACGCCCGTCGGGCGAGCGGGTTCCTTCAGGGTAGATGCCGAGGACCCCTCCCCCGGCCAGGACCTCCCGGGCCGCGGCCAGGGCCCGCTCCGACGCGCTGCCCCCCTCGCGCTTGAGGGGGATCATGCCCACCGCCCGGAAGAACCAGGCGGTCTTCCAACTCTCGAAGTACTCGGCTTTGGCCACGAACGTGACCCGCCTCGGGACGCACAGCGGGAGGAAGATGCTGTCCATGAACGAGTGGTGGTTGGAAGCCAGGATCAAAGGCCCGGAGGGGGGCAGGTGCTCACGGCCCTCCACCCGGACGCGGTAGATGACCCGCAGGATCGGGGTCAGAATGATCTTCAAGGCCCAGTAGGCCACCTTGTCACCCCAGTTTCGTGAGCACCCTGCGCATGTTCCGTATGGCCTGCTGTATCCGCTTCTCGTTCTCGATGAGGGCGAAGCGCACGAAGCCCTCCCCACCCTTGCCGAAGCCGACGCCCGGCGAGGTGGCCACCTCGGCCTCGGTGACGAGGAACTTGGCGAACTCGAGCGAGCCCATCTCCAGGTAGGGCTCGGGGATGGGCGCCCAGACGAACATGGTCCCCTTGGGCGGTTCGAGGGTCCAGCCGATCCGGTTGAGACCCTCGCAGAGAGCGTTACGGCGCGAGAGATAAATCTCGTTGACTTCCTTGGGATAGTCCGGCGCCTCGTTCAGAGCCACGATGGAAGCGATCTGGATGGGCTGGAAGGTCCCGTAGTCGAGGTAGCTCTTGAGCTTGGTGAGGGCCTGGACGATCTCGCGGTTGCCGACGAGGAAGGCCACCCGCCACCCGGCCATGGAGAACGACTTGGTCATCGTGTACAGCTCGACCGCCACATCTTTGGCGCCGGGGACCTGCAGGACCGAGGGGGGCTGGAAGCCGTCGAAGGCGGTGTCGGAGTAGGCGAAGTCGTGCACCAGGATGACGTCGTGCTCCTTGGCGAAGGCCACGAGGCGCTCCATCCAGGCCAGGTCCACGCATTCGGTGGTCGGGTTGTGCGGGAAGGAGAAGACGATCACCCGGGGCCGCGGCCAGGTCGACTCCCAGCTGTCCATCAGGTTGGCGAAGAAGTCCTGGTCGGGGCCCAGCCTCACCTGTTGGACGTCGGCCCCGGCGAACAGCGGGGCGTAGATGTGGATCGGATAGCTCGGAGTCGGCACCAGGGCGGTGTCGCCTGGCCCCACGAGCGTCCACATGAGATGGGAGAGTCCCTCCTTGGCCCCGATGGTGGTGACCACCTCGGTGTCGGGGTCGAGCTCCACGCCGTAGCGGCGCAGGTACAGGTTGGAGATGGCCAGGCGCAGCTTCGGGATACCCCGCGATGCCGAGTAGCGGTGGTTGCGGGGGTTGCGGGCCGCCTCGGCCAGTTTCTCGACGGCCACCTCCGGGGAGGGTATGTCGGGATTCCCGAAGCCCATGTCCACGATGTCGCGGCCGGCTCGCCGGGCGTCGTCGCGCAACTCGTTGATGATGGCAAACACGTAGGGCGGCAGCCCGTTGATCCGGCGGAACTCCACGCTTATGAGGTTAGTGGCCCGCGCCGGCTGAACCCGGTGCATTAGCGGCGAGAAGTCCGGCGCCGATGGCTCCCGCCCGCGGTCCGAGCACGGCCGGCACGACGACGGGCATGGGCCGGATACCGCCCGCCTCCACCAGCCCTTCGAAGGCCTCCTGGACGGGGTCCATCAGGACCGCCCCGGCGTCGACCAGCCCCCCGCCGACCACGATCACCTCGGGATCGAACAGGTTGGCCAGGTTGGCCAGGCCGAGCGCCACCCACCAACCGAAGCGGCGCATGATCTCGAGGGCGGCGGCGTCACCCGCCGCCGCGGCGGCCGTCACGTGCTCCCCCTTGACGTGCTCGGGGTCCCCGCCGGCGCGGGCCGTGAGGTCCGCCGCGCCGCCCGCCACCGCCATCTCCCGGGCCAGGACGCCCAGGCCCGCGCCGGAGGCGTAGCGCTCCCAACATCCCTTCTTGCCGCACGGGCAGAGCGGTCCGTTGGGGTCGACCACCATGTGCCCGAACTCCCCGGCGAAGCGGTGGGCCCCTTCGATGAGCTGCCCTCCGCTGACGATGCCCCCGCCGATGCCGGTGCCGAGCGTCACCATGAGCATGTCCGACGATCCCTGGCCGGCCCCGACCCGGAACTCGGCCCAGCCGGCGGCCGTGGCGTCGTTGCCGACCCAGACCCGCGCCCCGGGAGCCCCGACCCGCAGAGCCGATCCGATTCGGGCTCCGGCCGCCCCGGCCAGGTTGGGGGCGAACAGCAGGGTGTCGGAGCGGTCGACCAGCCCGGGCACCCCGACGCCGACCGCTTCGGGCATCCCGGGCGCGCTCAGACGCCCGGCCGCGGCCAGCACCGCCGACACCAGCTCCTCGGCGGTGCCCGGCGCGGCCATGTAGAGCGGCTCGGTCTCGGGCGCGCCCCGGTCATCCACCCGGATGGCCAGGAGCTTGGTGCCGCCGATGTCCACCCCGACGGCGCTCACCCCGTCACCCGGTGGAGCAGACGCCTCATCCCGGCCAGCCAGCGGTCCCGGTCGGCGACCTTGGCCTGCTCGTAGCCGTGGACCTCGGGGTGCGGCAGCACCAAGAAGCGCCGGTCGGCGATGGCGGCCATGACCGCCTCGGCCACGTCCCCGGGCTCGAGCAGGTTGCCGGCGGCCTTCAGCTCGGACTCGGCGGTGGCCGAGCCGCCGGTGACCATCGGGGTGAGCACGCCCTGCGGGCAGACGCAGTGGAACTGCACACCGTCACCGCCGTAGTTGACGGCCAGCCACTCGGCTATGGCCACCGAGGCGTGTTTGGTAGCGGTGTAGGCGGCCGACTGCATCATCATGAGCAGCCCGGCGGCCGAGGCGGTGACCACGAACACCCCGAAGCCCCGCTCGCGCATGCCGGGTAGGACGGCCCGGGCGGCGTGAACGTGGGCCATGCCGTGCACCCGCCAACCGGCCTCCCAGTCGGCGTCGACGCCCAGCCCCTGGCCGGTGATGACCCCGGCGTTGGAGCAGTAGATGTCGATCGGGCCGAGGCGCCGCTCGGTGTCGCCCACCAGCGATGCCAGGCCGGCCGGGTCCCCGACGTCGGCGGCGAGCCCTATGTGGGGCCCGCCGGCCAGTCCGGCCGCGGTCTCCTCGGCCCGGCCGAGATCGAGGTCCACCACCGCCACCCGGCAGCCGGCCGCGGCCAGGTGGGCGGCCAGTGCCGAACCGATGCCACCGGCTCCTCCCGTGACGACGGCGACGCGACCGGCGAGGTCAATATCCAGGTGGGCTTCGGCCATGCCGGACAACTTAGGCGCCCGGTGGCCGCCCGCACCCGGTCCTCAGCACGCCGCCCGCCTACCGGGCGCAGGGCCGAACGGGTGCCGGGTCAGCCGTCTGGTCGAGAGCCGCCAGCCGGTGCAGGCCGAGGGCGGCCGCCGTCGCCACGTTGAGCGAATCCACGCCCGGCGCCATCGGGATCCGGACCGTGACATCGGCGGCCGCCAGGGCCGCCTCGGACAGCCCGTCGCCCTCTGAACCGACCACCAGCGCCCACCGGTGGCCGTCGGGTCGGAGCTCCCCGACCCTGACCGTCCCCCGCGGGCTGAGCGCGGCGACGCGCCAACCCGAGGCCCGCAGGGCGGCCAGCTCGGCGGGCCATTCGACGGCCCGGGCGAAGGGCACCCTCAGCACGTGCCCGACCGACACCCGGACGGAGCGGCGGTAGAGCGGATCGGCCGTGGTCGGGTCGAGGACCACCGCTTCGACGCCGAAGGCGGCGGCGTTGCGGAACAGCGCGCCGAGGTTCTCGTGGTCGTTGACCCCTTCCACGACCAGCACCAGGCGGGCCGACCCGACGACCTCCCCGACGCGGCGCTCCGGGGGCCGACGGGCCAGGGCCAGGACCCCCCGGTGGGCGTGGTAGCCGGCGATGCGGTCGAAGAGATCCTGGGCCGCGATCAACAATGGGACCTCCCGGACGGCGGCCAGACCGACGAGGTCCGACCGGCGGTCGTAGCGGTTGGCCGACAGCAGCACCGACTCGACGGGCCAACCGTCGGCGAGGAGCTGGCCGACTATCCGGGGCCCCTCCACCACGAAGTGGGCCGGGAGCCGATCGGCCTCCCGAGGGCGGGACGACTCGATCAGGTTGCGGTAGCCGGCGGCCCGCAGGTCGTCGGCGTCGGCCAGCCGGACCGGCTCAGGAATCCTGGGCCGCCGGCTTACGCCACGCGGCCAGTCCCCCCGGGTGAGAGCCTTCCACGACCGCTTTCAACTCCCTGAGCGCGGTGCCCATGATCCGCCCCTCGGCCCGCCGCTTGACGAACCCGGGCAACGGCACTCTCAGATCGACGACCAGGCGGTAGACGATCTCGGTGCCGTGGTCACCGGCCGCCGTGAGCTCGTAGGAGCCGTCCAGGCGGCGGGTCAGGTCGCCTTCGACCTGCACCCACGACAGGACCTCGGGAGCCCGGTGGTAGTCGTAGCGCAAGGTGTAGGACGTGCTGCGCCCGAAGGCCGCGGCGCGGTAGGTGACGAGCGAGGGGCGCCCGGCGCCGTCCCGCTCTTCGACATGGACGGACTTGATGTCGGCGGCCCACTCGGGGTAGCGCTCGAAGCCGGCGAGCACCTCGTAGCAGTGTTCCGGCGTCCCCCCGATGATCATCCGTTCGGCGACCTGTTCCTCCACGGGTGGGAACCTCCTTGGCACTGTCCCGTTTCTGCAACGTAGTCCGCCCCGCGGCCTCAGCGCGCCACGGACCGGGTGAAATCGTCCAGCGCCGACTTCAATCGTCGGGCCAGGACGTCGTAGGAGAACTCTTCCACAGCCCGGACCCGGGCCGCCGCGCCCCACTCGTGGGCCCGCCCGGGGTCGTCGAGGAGGTCGCCTATGGCCCTGGCCACCGCCGCCGCGTCGCGGGGCTCGGCCACGACCACCCCGGTCCGGCCGTCGGCGACAGCCTCGGCGGCACCCCCGCTGCGTCCCGCCACCGACGCCACCGCGGCGGCCGCCGCTTCGAGGAACACGATCCCGAAGCCCTCCTGCTCGAGGCCTCCCCACCGGCTCCGGCAGGGCAGGGCGAACACGTCGCCGCAGCCGTAGAAGTCGGCCAGGTCGTCGTCGGCCAGGCGACCGAGGAGCCGGACCGGGGCGCCGCTGCGCCGGACCAGCCGGTCCAGCCGGTCCCGGTCGCGCCCTGCGCCGGCGATAGCCACGGTGAGATCGGGGTGTCTGTGGCGCAGCCGGGCGGCGGCCGCGATGAGGACATCCATGCCCTTCCTCGGCACCAGACGGCTCACGCTGGTGACCAGGGGACCGGAGCCGGGCAGACCGAGACGGAGGCGGGCCTTGGCCTTCCCCAGGTGGTCGAGGGGAACGAAGCGGGCCACGTCCACCCCGGGGGGCACGTGGGCGATCGGGGGCAATTCCCCGCCCGCCGCCCGGGCCGCCTCGGCCGCCGGATAGCCCCCGGCGGAGATGATCAGCGACGCCTCTCTCAGCACCCGGCCGAGGATCGGCCGGGTCACCGGCAGGCGGCCCGGTACCGTCACCTCGGCGCCGTGGAGGACCACCGCGTAGGGAATGCCGAGGTAGGGCCCGACCGCCCCGAGGGGCACGGCCGGGTCGAGCACCACCGCGGCGGCCCCCGTGCGCGCCGCCAAGCGCCGGATACGGCGCGACATCATCGGGCTCGGCAGCAGCACCGGCTCCCGGGTGCGGATCACCTCGAAGGGCTGGTCCCGGTCGAAGTCGGCGGCCTTCTCGTAGGGGCTGGTGAGCACGGTGAAATCGTCGGCGGGCAGTCTCCGCCACAGCTCCCAAAGGTAGGACTGGATGCCTCCCACCTTGGGCGGGAAGTCGTTGGTGACCAGCAGATGGCGGGTCACGGCCGGGCCCGGACCCGGGCGAGTTCGTCGGTCACGAAACTGTCGTCGTCAGCGCGGTAGTCGATGAGGTCGCGTCGCCCGAGACGCCCCGCCGCCCACACGGCATGGCCCCGCAGGAGGGGATCCCGGTGGTCCAGGTAGCGGCGCAGGGCGGCGATCACGGCCGGGTCGTCGCCCCGGGCCACGTTGCCCAGCACGACGAGGGCGTTGCGCCTCACGTAACGCATCTCCCGGCCGGGGATGTACCACCGCCCCACCAGTTGCTCCAGTTCCCCGTCGGTGGCGTCGAGCAGGTCGAGCGCGGCGATCCAGGGTCGGTCCGCCGGTCCCGCCGCCGCCCCGGGGTGACCGGCGAGCGCCCGTCGGTTGACCGGGCAGCGCTCCTGGCAGGCGTCACAGCCGTAGATCCGGTCCCCGAGAGCTTCCCGGTGCTCGACGGGGAACGGACCAGGGGCCTGCAGCAGCCAGGCCAGGCAGCGGCGGGCGTCGAGGCGGCCCGGCTCGACCAGGGCCCCCGTCGGGCAGTCCGTGAGGCATCGGCGGCAGCCGCCGCAGCCGTCGGCCACCTCCTCGACCACGGCGACCGGTGCGATGGGCGCGTCGGTGACCACCGAGCCCAGCACGAACCACGAGCCCTTACCGGGCAGGAGGACGTTGGTGTTCTTGCCGTACCAGCCGAGGCCGGCGCGTACCGCGGCGGCCCGGTCGACCAGAGCGTTGTCATCGACGAGGACCCGCGCCGACCATCCCTCCTCCACGAGGCGCTGGGCCACCTCGCCCAGGGCGCGCCGCAGCGGCGCGTAGTGGTCCGACCAGGAGTACCGGGCGACGCGGGCGGCCGGCGCCGGAGAGGTGGGGCCGACCGGCTGGCGGTAGTAGCTACGGGCCCCGACGAAGAGGGCCCGCGCCGCGGGCAGCGTGGCTTTGGGATCGGTGGAGCGGGCCGGGTTGCGGAAGGTGAACTGCATACCGGCCGACTCGCCACTGGCCCGCCGACCCTCGATGGCGCTTCGGGCCCCGTCGAAGGGGTCGGCATGGCAGATGCCCACGGAGTCCAGCCCGGCCGCTCGGCCGATACGCCGGAGTTCGTCGGCCAGCTCCGGGAGGCCGGTCAATCCGCGGCGCCCACCGGGGGCGGCGTCCCCGCTCGATCGATGAGAGGCAGGCTGGTCTGGGCGTGGGGCCGACGCCGCCTTTCGCTGCGCGCCGGCGCGGCCGGCGGGGCCGCCTCGACGAGGCCCTCCGGCGCGGCATCGGCGAGCCCGTCAGGCCCGACCGCTTCAGCTAACTCGCCGCCCCCGGCGATCGGCGCCACTGCGCCGGCGAGCGCGCCCTCACCGGCCCCGGCGGGGGGCACCGCACCGACGGCCCCGACCGCACCGACGGCCCCGACGGCCCCGACCGCACCGACCGCACCGACCGGCGCCGTCGGATCGGCTTGGCCCCCGGTCGCCTGAGTCGGGCTGCTCGGCGGGGTGGTCGTCGCAGGCGGATCATCGGACGGGGTCAACGACTCGGTCCTGGCCGGGCGCGGTCGGGGGGTCCGCGCCGTCACCGGACGCGAGCCGCTGTGGCCCAGCTCCTCCCCGGGGCTGTTGCGGGCGCTGATCGCCCCGCTTTGGCTGTTGAGGGTCCATTCGGCGCTCAGCTCCCGACCCCGGCTCCGGTAGCGGAAGGACACGCACCACTCGGGGCCGAACAGATGACGGGCCGACCAGCCCGAACGGAACTCTTCGTCGTCGAGGATGATCCCCCGCGACGCCAGGTTCTGGCGCACCGAAACCCCGAGCGGGTGGTCGGAGGGTCCGGCGTCGACGGAGTGCAGAACGGCGTCGCGGGCCCGGTCCACCGCCGCGGCCAACTCGGCCAGCACCGGATTGGCGAAGCGCTCGACCCAGTCGACACCCACCCCGGCCTCGGCGGCGACTTCTTCGATCGACTCCCCGGCCCGCAGCCGGGCCTGCATCTCCCGGGGCGTCAGCGCGCTCTGACCACCGCCGCGGGTCGGGCCGGCGGCCTGGGAAGCTCGTCGCCTACCTGCCCGCTCCAGCTCGTCGAGCACGGCGTCGTCGATCTCGAGGACGTGGGTCCCGGTCCGGGCCCCCTTGCGCGTGGACAGGAGCAGGCCGCCGTGCTCGGCGGAGTAGCCCACAACGTAGAGCTGTCGCAGATTTGCGGACGCGCCTCGGCCAGGGGAGGTACCCATCGCGGCACGGTATCATCCACCGGCTGGGCGCCGGCATATGGATCGGGCAAACCGCCCACCGGATGGTCGGCCGGCCGGACCGAACGGGAAGTCAGCCGCAGGCCCGGTGACGCAGCGGAGGGATCAGCCCGGACCGGCCCAGCAGGCGGATGGCGCGGGCCTCGGCCACGTCTATCACCACGGCGTCGTCGGGCTCGCGGTCGCAGATGAAGGTGACCACACAGCCGTCGCAAGCCGACGTGGACCGCATGGAGCACTCGTCACAGCTGAAGGTCAGGGAGTCCATGACCGAGATCATCCCAGGGGGGTGTGACGGTTCAGCAGGCCCAGCGTCTGCACCGAGGACAAAATGTTGGCTCCCCGCCGCCCAGCCGCCTCCTGCACGGCTCGGTCGTCGGTGGCCACCAGGACCGGGCCGTGCGGGCGGCGGGCCGCGACCATGTCGAGGATCACCTGATCGGCTTCCACCCCGGAGGCGCTGAAGACGATCTGCAGCCAGGGGCGGGCCGGCCCCGGCGCCGACACCCGGCTGGCCTGGTCCCCGTCGAAGATCACCGATATGCCGACCCTCGACCTCAGGGCCAGTTCGCTCAGCGCATCCACTAGGCGCTGACGCAGGTCCGCCAGGTCGGCCCCGGCCGGCAGCCCGTCGGTTCCCGAGGCCCACGACCGCAGCGCCACGTTGTAGCCGTCGACGATCAGGTGGACGCCGTCGGCCCGGATCAGGTGGGCGGCCGCTTCGGGTGAATCGGCGGTGACCCCGAGGGGAAGGCTCAGCGCCGGCTCCGGGGCCCGGCGACGCCCCTCGCCTTCCCGGCCAGCGCCCGCGGCCCGGGCCGCACCGGAGGAGCCGATCGACCCGGATCGCACCCGGCCGGGTTTGACCGCCGGGTTCCCCGACGCCGCCGGGGGGGCCGGTGCGGCAGCCCCCGGGGAGGTCGGCCCCGGCGGGTGGAGGTTGGCGCCCACCTCGGCCAGGACGGCGGCGAGGTCGGCGGCCGTGGCGGCCGCCCGGGACACCGCGGCAGCCGCCGCCGCCCGGATGCTCTGCTCGGCCGAGCGGGACCGGGAGAGCGCTTCGGCCGCGGTCCGCTTCTCCGCCTCGAGCACCCCGACGCGCCCCTCGGCCCGCTGGGCCCTCCCCTCCATCTCGGCGGCGCGCGACCGGGCCCGGGCCAGTTCCTCGGTGAGCAACGCGGCCCGGGCCTCAAGGCGTTCCCCCTTCGCTTCTGCTTCGACCGCCGCCTGCTCGAGGGCGGCGACGCGGGCCCGGAGCCGGGTGGCTTCGCGGTCGTGCCGGCTGGCTTCGCGGCGGGCCTCGGCCTGGCTGCGGGCCAGTTCCTGCTGGGCTTCGGCCAGCCGGTTCGAGTGAAGCACCGCCCGGTCCTCGCCGGCGGCCACCGCCGACGCGGCCGCCGAGTGGGCCTCCGCCAGGGACGCCTCCAGGTCGGCTACCCGAGCGGCCAGGCGCAGCACCTCCTTGTCCTCGGCGTCGGCGTCCATCAACTCGGCCACGGCCTCCGACCACCCATCGGGTCGATGGAGCCACAGCCAGCCCAGGCGACCGATCTCCTCTTGGGAGGCGGCTTCCGCGACCCACTGCCGAAAGCCTTCGTCGTCCTCGAGAGCCCGCCGGAGCGTGACCTCCCAGGTGACCGGAAGGCGACGCCCGCGGACCAGCCCTCTCACCGCCCCGGGTAGGGGGTGGCCGGGCGGGGCCGAACGGGCCAGTTCCAAGGCGCGGGTCAGGACCGACCGCAGCTGGGTCACGGACGGCTGCGGGAGGGCCACCGGCGGATGCTACCGGCGCACTACCTTGGGCGGAGATCCGGAGTCCGACCGGTTCGGGTTAGGAGCGGGAATGGTCCACGCCTTCGTGTTGATCGACGGTCATCCGGCGCGCGTCGCCGACCTGGCCGCCGAGCTGGCGGCCGTCGACGGGGTCAGCGAGGTCTACTCCGTGGCCGGCCATGCCGACATAGTGGCGGTGGTCAGGGTCCGCCACCACGAGGAGCTGGCCGAGGTGGTGACCCGACGTATCTCCCGACTCGAAGGGGTCGTCGACACCCGCACCCTCATCGCCTTTCAGGCCTACAGCCGCAAGGATCTCGACGCCATCTGGGAGATCGGCTCCGACTGAGCCGGCCACGGCCAATGGGCGGGCCGGGCCGTAGGCCGACGTGCGGCCGGGCCGCACGGCCGCAGAGCGGGATCAGCGGAATCAGCGGTCCGGGGGGTGGACGGCGCCGGCCGCCTGCGACGACGAGATCAAACGTTCCAGGCAGGACCACGCCCGGCCGTCGTCGATGACCGTCCCAGCCAGCTCGATCCCCGACCGCAGATCGGGGCTGGCCCCTCCCACCACCAGACCGGCGGCGGCGTTGAGCACGACGATGTCCCGGCGGGGACCGCTCTCGCCTTGAAGCACCCGCCGGGCCAGCCCGGCGTTGGTCGCGGCATCCCCACCCCGCAGGTCCTCCAGCGCGGCCGGCGCCAGGCCCAGCTCCACCGGGTCCACGGTGTGCTCCTCGAAGGCTCCGTCGCGGTATTCGTGCACCGTCGAGGGACCGGCGGTGGAGAGCTCGTCGAGGCCGCCGGCGCCGTGGACAACCATCACCCGAGACGCCCCCCCGGCGGCCAGCACGGCGACCATCCGGGCCGCCATGGACGGGTCGCCGACGCCGACCACCTGGCGGCGGACCCGGGCCGGGTTGGCCAGCGGGCCGAGGAAGTTGAACGCCGTCGGCACGCCCAGCTCGCGCCGGACGGGGATGGCGTGACGCATGGCCGGGTGGTAGCGCGGCGCGAAGCAGAAACCGATACCCGCCTCGGTCACGCAGCGGGCCACGCCGTCGGGGTCCAGTTCGATGGCCACGCCCAGCGCTTCGAGCACGTCGGCCGACCCGGCCTGCGACGAGGCCGCCCGCCCCCCGTGCTTGCAGACCGGCACCCCCGCCCCGGCCACGACCAGGGCGGCGATGGTGGACACGTTGATGGTCCCGCTGCGGTCGCCCCCCGTGCCGCAGGTGTCGATGACCCGGCCGGCCAGGTCGGCGGGCAGGTCCACCCGCTCTGCCGCGGCGAGCATGGCCGAGACCATCCCGGTCATCTCCTCCACCGTCTCACCCTTGCAGCGCAGCCCGAACATCACCGCCGCTATCTGAGCCGGGGTGGCGTTGCCGGCCAGGATTTCGCCGAGCACCAACGCCGACTCGGAGGCGCTCAGGTCCTCGCGGGCGGCCACCCGGCTCAGGACACCGCGCCAACCACCGAGGTCCTCGAGGGTCTGGGTCACGGGGGTGGGAGGAAGGATCAGGCGGTCCGGCGCCGACGCCGGATGATCCGCCGTCTCTCACGCTCGGTCGCCCCGCCCCAGACCCCTTCCTTCTCCCGGTTGGACAAGGCCCACTCGAGGCACAGTTCCTGCACCGCGCAGCCCCGGCAGATGGACTTGGCGTCCTCGGCCTCCTCGTCGGAGACGGGGTAGAAGATGTCCGGGTCGACGCCGCGGCAAGCCGCTCTTTGGCGCCACACCGGCATCTGGCTGTCCTTGGGGTTGGTCATGGTCCGATTTCCGTTCTACACCGGCGGCCGGTCGCCGGTTCCGGAGCCGCTGGGCTCCCTCCTCGGCGGTGGTCGGTCCGCGCCCAGTCTGGCCTACGGTTGGGCGGCTGTCTAGCCCTCCAGGTCGGCGAGCAGGCTGTCCTTGGTGTCCTGGCTCAACACCGTGCTCTCGCGGTAGGCGGGATGATCGATTCCGAGCGCCACCTGACCGGAGCGGAACTGCACGACCTGATCGGCCGACAGCTCGAAGCGCACGAAATGCACGGCGGCGGTGACCTCCTCGCGGGTCAGGTGGGCGGCATGGTCGGGGTCCACCAGGCAGGGGATGACCGTGGGCCCCACCCCGTTGCCGGCCGGATGGATTTCCAGCTGCACGGCTCGCTCGATGCCGACCAGGAGGGGCAGCCAGTGCTCCATCTCCTCCCGGCTGGTGAGCTCGACGTACAACGTCGCCGACAGCTCACCCGGTTCGGGGATCAGGGGGTTGTAGGTGTCCAGCTCGGTCTGGATGGCCTGGTCGGACAGGAGCCGCTCGGCCCGGGCCATCTCCTGGATCTGGAACCGGATGGTCTCGCGGTTCTCGAACACCACGCTGACCACCGGGCCCACCGCCACCCGTCGCTTCTTCTTGAGCTCGATGATGTGGTCCCGGAACTCGCCGCGCTGACGCTCGTAGGCCCGGGCGTCGGCGATGTCGTCCAGGGTCAGGTGACGCCCTGTCATCGGGATTCCTCTCCCGGCTCGGGGGCGATCCCGTAGGCCCGGGCCATGAACTGCAAGGGGTGCACCGGTACGACCCCGGTCTCCAAGACGATGGCCCCGTTGGCCAACTGGCAATCCCCGGTCACCACCTCGGCGGCGGCCTTCTCCAGACCGTCCTTGAGGGGCTGGGCGACCCGTCGGGACAGCTCGAAGTTCTCCGAGCGCAGACCCCAGGTCCCGTCTATACCGGAGCACTTCTGCACGGCGGTCACCTTGGTGCCGGTGAGCTTCATGAGGTCCCGGCTGCGCAGGCCGATGTTCTGCGCCTGGAGGTGACAGGGGACGTGGTAGGCGGTGGTGGCCGGTACCTCCCCGTTGAAGTCGGTGTCGAGCGACGTCGATTCGCCCTTGTGGAGCCGCCACAGGTACTCGGCCGCATCGTAGGTGTGCGAGCCGACCAGCTCGGCGTCGGGGGTCTTCAGGTACTCGGGGTAGTCCCGCTTCAGCACGTACCCGCATGTGGGTTGGGGCACCACGATGTCACGGCCGGCCCGGACCTCCTCGGCCAGGCGGGCGACGTTCTTGGCGGCCTGCTTCTTGAAGGCGTCGAACTCGCCGCTGTGCAGCCACGGGGCCCCGCAACAGCCGGCGCCTTCGGCCAGGCTGCAGCTGACGCCGTTGCGCTCGTAGACCTTGACCAGATCCTGGCCTATGGCCGGGTTCTGGTATTCGACCAGGCACGTCGGGAAGACGGCGACCCGGCCCTGCTCGCTTCGGCCCAGACGGGGCGTCGGGCGCTTCTTGAACCAGGTGCTGAACCGGACCCGGGCGTAGGGCGGCAGTATCCGTTCCGAGGCGATGCCGACCAACCGGTCCATCAGCCGCCGAGCCGGCGAGCCCGGCTGGCCCAGGGCCTTGTTGGCCAGAGGGGCCACCGCGCTGGCCAACTTCCCGGTCTGGTCGGTGCGGGCCAGGGCCTGGGTGGTGACCCGATCCTTCAGCGTCTTGGGGCGGGCCGCGGCGGCCCGCAGCATCAGCCGGGGGAAGTCCAGCTCCCACTCGTGGGGCGGGATGTAGGGGCACTTCACGTAGCAGAGCTTGCACTGGTAGCACTCGTCGACCACCTGGTCCTGCTCGGCCGGGGTCATCGCTGCCACATCGCCGTCGCGGGCGTCGATCAGGTTGAACATGGTCGGGAAGGACGGGCACAGCGACAGACACAAGCGGCACCCGTGGCACAGGTCGTAGACCCTCTCCAGTTCGCCGCGCAGGTCCTTCTCGTCGTAGTAGGCCGGGTGACTGGGGTCGTATGTCGTGGTCAACGCTTCATCTCCTAGAAAGAAAAAAAAAGGGGGGGACCCGGGTGGCACGCACGCGTCGCACCACCCGGACCCTCCCCGGCCAGCCGACTACGGCCGGCTACCGGTCAGGAAACGGACTGCAGACCGCTGCTGAAGCGCCCGGCGTGGCTCTTCTCGGCCTTGGCCAGGGTCTCGAACCACTCGGCGATCTGGTCGAAACCCTCCTCGCGGGCCGTCTTGGCGAAGCCCGGGTACATCTCGGTGTACTCGTAGGTCTCGCCCTCGATGGCCGACTTCAGATTGTCCTCGGTGTCGCCCACGGCCACCCCGGTCACCGGGTCGCCGACCTCGGCGAGGAAGTCGAAGTGCCCGAAGGCATGACCGGTCTCACCTTCGGCGACGGACCGGAACAGCGCGGCCACGTCGGGGTAGCCCTCCACATCCGCCTTCTGGGCGAAGTACAGGTACCGGCGGTTGGCCTGGCTCTCCCCGGCGAACGCCTCCTTCAGGTTCTCGTGGGTCTTGGTGTCCTTCAGATCGGGCATCAGTCAGCTCCTTGCTCTCTTGTCTTTGGGTTGAGATGGTTCTTACAGTCTTGGCACATCCCCCGGAACACGACCTCGGCGTCGCCGACCACGAACCCCGTCGCTGCGCCCTCGGGCACGCGGAGGTGGCTGTAGTCGGCGTAGAGGTCCCGGACCTTCCCGCAGCCGTTGCAGACGAGGTGGTGATGGGCGTCGGTGTTCGGATCGAAGCGGGTCGAACCGGTCCCGAGATCCAGGGTCTGCAGCTCGCCCATGTCCACCAGGTCGTTGAGCGTCTGATAGACCGTGCGCAACGACATGGTCGGCATCCGGGTCCGCGCTTCGGCGTACACGGCATCGGCGCTCGGGTGGTGCCCGGCTCCGGCGAGAACCTCGAAGATCAACTCCCGCTGAGGTGTGACCTTGAGCCCGCGGGCCCGAAACAGGTCGGTCATCTCTGCCGCGGTCCTCACACAACAAAGCTTAGTACCTAACAATCGTTGTTGGGAAGGTTCTTGATAGTTTGGCGGTGTGACCGTCGCCGCGTTCGACCGGGAGGCGTCCCTGGCCCGGATGCGGGCCGAGGAATTCGACGTGGTGGTGGTGGGCGGGGGCGTCACCGGGTGCGGGGTGGCCCTCGACGCGGCCAGCCGGAGCCTGCGCACCGCTTTGGTGGAGGCCGGGGATTTCGCCCAGGGCACCTCGTCCAAATCCTCCAAGCTGGTCCACGGCGGGCTGCGCTACCTGCAGCAGCACGACTACCTGCTGGTCTACGAGGCCCTCCACGAGCGCCAGCGCCTGCTGCGCAACGCCCCCCATCTGGTGCACCCCCTGCCCTTCTTGATCCCCCTGTTCGGGCGGGACGGGGTGGTGAGCCGCAGCGTGGCCAAGGCCTACTCGTCGGCGTTGTGGCTCTACGATCTGACCGGTGGTCTGCGCATCGGTCACCGCCACCGGCGGGTCGGTGCCAGTGAGGCCCTGACCCACTTCCCGGTCCTTCGCACCGATCGACTGGTGGCGGCGTTCGTGTACTGGGACGCCCAAGCCGACGACGCCCGCCTCACCCTGGCCCTGGCCCGCACCGCGGCCCGCCACGGAGCCGCGGTCGCCAACCACGCACCGGTGGATTCGCTGCTGGTCGAGGGGGGCGAGGTGCGGGGGGTGCGACTGGCCGACGGCTCCACCGTCCGAGCCGCGGCCGTGGTCAATGCCGGGGGCGTATGGGCCGAGGAGCTCGGCCGACTCGGCCCGTCCGGGGCCGGCGGGGTGTCCATCCGCCCGGCCAAAGGCATCCACCTGACCGTCCCCGCCGCCCGACTGCCCTGCAGCCAGGCGGCCGTCCTGACCGTACCGGGCGACCGTCGCTCGATATTCGTGGTGCCGTGGGCGGCCGACGAGGCCGACGGGCCCAGCGGGGACCGCCGCTACACCTACGTCGGGACCACCGACACCGACTACACGGGGTCCCTCGACGAGCCTCTCTGCCGCCCCGAGGACGTCGCCTACCTGCTCGACGCGGTCAACTCCTGGACCGGCGCCGACCTGGTCCCCGACGACGTGACCGCCACCTGGGCCGGCCTGCGGCCGCTCGTGAGCGACACCCGACGGGCCCGCACCGCCGACCTGTCGCGTCGGCATCGCATCGTGGTCGGCGCCGACGGGCTGGTGACCGTCACGGGGGGGAAGCTGACCACCTACCGCAAAATGGCCGCCGACACCGTGGACACCGTCGTCGGGCTCCGCTCCCCCCGCTGGTGGCGCTCCATCCCGGGACGGCCCCTCCGGGGGCGGCGGTCGCGGACGGGCCGGCTCACCCTGCTCGGAGGCGAGGACGGCGGCCGGGCGCCCGGCGAAGTGCCGGCCCAGGCGGCCCAGTTGGGCCTCGACCAGGCGACCTACCGCCATCTCTGGGGCCGCTACGGCACCGAGACGGCGAGCGTGCTGGATCTCTGCCGCACCCGGCCGGACCTGACCGCTCTGCTCGACCCGCGGTTGCCGTACATCGCCGCCGAGGTGGTGTGGGCGGCCCGCTCGGAGATGGCCCTCACCGTCACCGACGTACTGGCCCGCCGCACCCGGGCCCTCATCCTCCACCGAGACGCCGCCCTGCGGGTCGCCCCCCGCGTGGCCGAGCTCCTCGGCGGCGAGTTGGGTCTGAGCGACGACCAGACCGCCACCCAGGTGGCCGACTTCGAAGCCCTGATCCGGGCTGAGCTCGCCGCCGAGAGCCCCACCGACACCATTCCGGTCCGTTGAGACGTTCGCCGCGGCCGGCTCCCCTCGACGCCGGGGCGGCTCTCCGCCCGGCCCGATTCGGACCCGGCCCCGACCTCGACCACGACCTCGTCGCCCGCCTGCGGTCCGTCTGCGCGTCGGTCAGCGTCACCGACGAGGACCGGGTCGACGCCGGCCGGGACTGGTGGCCCCTGTCGGCCGTGTGGGCCCACGACGGGACCGCGCCGGCCCTGCCCGCCGCCGTCTGCCGACCCGGCTCGGCGGGCGAGGTGGCCGCGGTGATCGACCTCTGCAGCCGTTCCGGCGTGGCCGTCACCCCCTTCGCCGGGGCCAGCGGCGTCTGTGGCGGCAGCGTCCCGGTCCACGGCGGGGTGTCGCTCGACCTGACCGGCCTCGACGGTGTCGTCGGCATCGACGCCGACGACCTGCTCGTCGAGGTCCGGGCCGGGACCTTCGGGCCTGATCTCGAGGCCCGTCTCGCCGCCGAGGGCCTGACCCTAGGGCACTGGCCCCAGTCGTTCGACCTGTCCACCGTCGGCGGCTGGCTGGCCTGCCGCGGCGCCGGCCAGTACTCCACCCGGTACGGGAAGATCGAGGACATGGTCGTGGGGTTGGAGGTGGCCACCGCCACCGCCGGTCTGGTGCGCACCGGCGGGACGGCCCCCCGATCGGCGACCGGGCCCGACCTGACCCAACTGTTCGTGGGCAGCGAGGGAACCCTCGGGGTCATCACCTCGGCCACCTTGAGGGTGCACCCGGCGGCGCCCGCCGAGCGGCGCTCGGCCTTCAGCTTCGACAGCTTCGACGCCGGCCTCGAGGTGTGCCGGCGGGTCCTCCGCCGCGGCGCCACCCCGGCCGTGCTGCGCCTCTACGACCGCAGCGAATCGGCCCGCAACTTCGACGTGGGGGACGGCTGCCTGCTCATCGTCGTGGACGAGGGTGACTCGGTGATCGTCGACGCCGCCATGGCGGTCGTCGACGAGGAGGCCGGTCACACCGGCGGCCGCCGGCGCGACGCCGAACTGGCCGGGACCTGGCTGGCACGGCGCAACCACATCCCTCCCATCGCCGACCTGGTGGCCGCCGGTCTGGTCGTGGACACGGTGGAGGTCGCGGCCCGGTGGAGCGCGTTGGCGGCCATCCACCGCGATGCCGTCGAGCGTCTGCACCGCGTCGACGGCACCGTGGCGGCGTCGGTCCATCAGTCCCACGCCTACCGGGACGGGGCCTGCCTGTACTTCACCTTCGCCGGGCGACCGCCCGATGCCGGCCGAGCGGCCGCCGAGTCCTACTACCGGCAGGCCTTCGACGCGGTGACGGAGGTGACGCGGTCCCACGGCGGATCCATTTCGCACCATCACGGGGTCGGCCTCAACCGGGCCCGCTACCTGCCGGCGGCCCTCGGGCGGTCCCTCGACGTACTGCAGAGGGTCAAGGCCGCCCTCGACCCGGCCGGAGTGCTGAACCCCGGAAAGCTCGGCCTCGACGATCCTTTCGGTACCGTCTCGGTCCCGTGAACACCACCCGACTGATCAATCGGCCCGAGGGTCACCGCAGCTGCCACGGTCGGCCCCGATGAGCGGGGTGCTGGTCATAGACGTCGGCACCTCCAGCGTGCGGGCCGCCCTCGTCGACGACAGGGGCGCGGTGCTCCACGTCGCCCGGCGGCCCACGCCTGCGTCGGTCCCCTTCCCCGGGCTGGTCGAGTTCGATCCGGCGGCCCTCGCCCGCGCCGCGCTGGAGGCCGCCGCCGAGACCCTCGCCCGCTGCCCCACCCCGCCCCTGGCCCTCGGCGTGACCACCCAACGGGCGTCGACGGTGGCCTGGGACGGGGCGACGGGCCAGCCCGTCGGACCGGGTCTGGGCTGGCAGGACCTGCGCACGGTGGGCCGCTGCCTGGAACTGCAGGGGGCCGGCCTGCGCTTCTCGCCGAGCGAGTCGGCCACCAAGTTCGCCTGGCACGTCGAGCAGATGGGCGCAGGCCGTCCCGCCGACCTGCGCCTCGGGACGGTCGACAGCTGGATCGTCTGGAACCTCACCGGGGGCGCCCGGCACCTCACCGACGCCACCAACGCCGGCGTCACCGGGCTCTACAGCGCGGCCACCGGCGCTTGGCGCGGCGACCGCCTCGAGGTCCTCGGCCTCGATCCGGCGTGGCTGCCGCAGATCACCGACACCTCGGGTGACCTCGGGGTCGCGGTGAGCCTCGGCGACCTGCCGCTGACCGCAGTGGTCGGCGACCAGCAGGCGTCCCTCATCGGTCAGTCCTGCACCCGGCCGGGCCTGGCCAAGGCCACCTTCGGAACCGGCGCCATGCTCGACGTGTGCCTCGGACCGAACCCCCCGTCGGCCGAGGTCCGCACTGAGCGGGGCTGTTTTCCGATCATCGCCTGGCGGATCGCCGGCGCGCTCACCTGGGGCAGCGAGGCCATCATGCTCTGCGCCGGGTCGGCGGTCGACTGGCTGGTCGAGGACCTCGGCGTCCTCGACGAGGCCGCCGCCTCGCAGGCCGTGGCGGCCGGATGCCAAGACACCGGCGGGGTGATCATGGTGCCCGCCCTGCTCGGCTTCGGGACACCGCAGTGGGACTTCGGCGCCCGGGGTTCGGTGTTCGGACTGACCCGGGGCAGTGGCCGGGCCGAGCTGGTGCGCGCCGTGCTCGAGGGGGTGGCCCACTCCGGAGCCGACCTGCTCGAGGCCACCGAGGCCGACACCGGCCTGTCCATCCCGTCGCTCAGGGTGGACGGCGGCATGTCGGTCAACGAGGTCTTCGTCCAGGCCCTCGCCGACGCCTGCGGCCGGCCGGTGGAGGTGTCGCCCGAGGTGGAGGCGACCACTCTCGGGGCCGGCTACCTGGCCGGCCTGAGGGTCGGCATGTGGGACGACCTGGACCACATCGCCGCCGCCTGGTCGCCCCGGGTGGTCGTGGCCCCGAGCGGGAAGGACCCCGGGCGCGACCGTTGGAGGGAAGCGACCGAACGGGCCGGGCACTGGATACCCGACCTGTCGGGCATCCGCTTCTGAACGCCCGGCGCCCGTCGGGATTCAGTCCCCGACCCCCGTCCGGATCAGTCGCCGCCGGGCGGCGCCGGCGCCCCAGGCGTGCACCGTTTGATACGGATTAGGGTCTTATAGATGCTTGTGCGCGCCTGGCATTTCACCATCGCCGTCCTCGTCGCCGCGGCGATAGTCCTGCAGATCGTGATCGCCATCCGGGTGAGCGGAAGCCCTCACGACGTCAGCGTCGGGCTCCTGCGGGGCAGTTCGCTGCCCGGGCGGATCATCCGGGTGCTCAGCTTCTTCACCATCGAGAGCAACCTGTTGTGCGGGATCGTGTCAGCCCAACTGGCACGGCGCCCGGCACGCGACGGGGTTTGGTGGCGACCGCTCCGGCTGGCCGCGCTGTTCGGTATCACGGTGACGGGCATCGTGTACTCCACGGTTCTGGCCCGTATCCATCAGCCCAACGGGGTGGCCGAGACCGCGGTCAACACCGTCGTCCACTACATCGTGCCCGTCATGATGGTCGTCGGGTGGCTGGTCGCCGGGCCCCGGCCCCGCATCGACGTTCGTACCGTCTGGTTCTCTCTGATCTTCCCGGTCGCGTGGTTCGCCTACACGCTCGTGCGGGGCGCCATCTGGAAGTGGTACCCCTATCCGTTCGTAGATGTGACGACCCACGGTTACGCCCGCGTGATCGGCAACGCCCTGCTCGTCACGGTGGTGCTGGCCGTCGTGGCCGCCCTGTTCGCGGTGGGCGATCGGCGCCTACCTCCCGCACCCGACGCCCGGGTCGCGGTGGCGACGGCGGGTTAGGGGCCGACTCCGATGGCATCGCGAGAGGGGGCGTTCGCACCGGCGTGGCGGCGGGCCCATCTCACGCCGCAACAGCGGGTAGCCCGGGGGCGGGCGGCGAGAGGCACCACCCCGAGGTCGCTCCACGGCCGATGGACGGCACGGCCAGACCGACCGGAACCCGTCGCGCTGCTGGAGGACCAGGCCCGCACCCGGGTGCCGGAGCTGGTACCCATCCGCTACGGGCGCATGGCCGTCTCGCCGTTCACCTTCTACCGCGGCGCGGCCCTGATCATGGCGTCGGATTTGTCAGTCACCCCCGTGTCGGGGGTGACGGTCCAGCTGTGCGGAGACGCTCACCTGTCCAACTTCGGGCTGTTCGGCTCGCCCGAGCGGCGCATGCTCTTCGATATCAACGACTTCGACGAGACGCTCCCCGGACCGTGGGAGTGGGATGTCAAGCGGCTGGCGGCCAGCTTCGAGATCCTCGGTCGCGAACGGGGGTTCACTCCGGCCCAGCGCCAGGACATCGTCCGCGACGGGGTCCGCGAGTACCGGGACCGCATCCGCCAGGCCGCGGGCATGCCGACCCTGGACGCGTGGTACGACCAGCTCGAGGCCGACACGCTGATGCGGCTCGTGCATGACGAGGTGCAGGTGAGACAGCTGGGACGCCGAGACGCCCGCAAGGCCGAGCGCATCGTCTCGGAGGCCTACACCCGCGACAGCACCCGGGTGCTGGCCCGGCGGGCCGGCCGGGTCGGCGGCGATCTGCGGATCATGCCCGACCCGCCGCTCATCGTCCCGATCGAGGATCTGGCCCGCCCCGGCAGCGCGTGGGAGGACCCCGCTCCACTCATCAAGAAGCTCCTCGCTTCCTACCGGCGCACCCTCGGTCGCCACGGGCATCCCCTCGAGGAGTTCCGTTACGTCCACGCCGCCCGCAAGGTGGTGGGTGTCGGCAGCGTCGGGACCCGCTGCTACATCCTCCTGCTCGTGGGACGCGACGAGACCGACCCGCTGTTCCTGCAGGTGAAAGAAGCCCAGCCATCGGTGCTCGAACGGTTCCTGCCCCGCAGCACCTACAAACAGCACGGAGAGCGGGTCGTCGCCGGGCAGCGCCTGATGCAGGCGGCTACCGACATCTTCCTCGGATGGCAGCGGATATCCGGCCTCGACGGCGTCACCCGGGACTACTACGTGCGGCAGTTCCAGGACTGGAAGGGTTCGCTCGAAACCGACCGCCTCCAGCCCGGCGCGGCGAGCGTCTACTCACGGGTCTGTGCCGCCACCCTGGCCCGGGCCCACGCCCGCTGGGGGGACCGAATCGCCATCTCCTCCTACCTGGGCAAGTCCGACGCGTTCGAACAGGCGATCGCCCGGTTCGCCTCCGCCTACGCCGACCAGAACGAGAGGGATCACCAAGCGCTGGTCGAGGCCATCCGGACCGGTCGCCTCCCCGCCGAGGCCGGTGTCTGAAGGCCGTCCCGCCTGCGCCGCGGCACCGGCCGCTCCTGATCCCGTCGTCACGGCAAACGGCCAGACTGGTGGACTATGACCCTTCTCGCGACCGACTGGGCCACGATCTCCTCGCTGGCGACGGGGGCCGGCACGCTGGTCCTGGCCATCGCAACCTTTGCCGCAGTTCGCTCCTCGAACCGTTCGGCCCGCATCGCGGAAGCAGCTCTGCAGGAGCAGAGACGACCCGTGCTGGCCCCGTCCCGACTGGAGGACCCCAAGCAGAAGATCATGTTCCTCGGTGGCCACTGGGTCAGCGCCGAGGGCGGACGGGCCGCGGTCGAGCACCAGGACGGGATCGTCTACCTCGCCATCAGCCTCCGAAATGTCGGCAGTGGCATCGCGGTATGCCAGGGGTGGACGCTTCGAGCCGGCCTCGGCACCTCCCGGGATTATCCCACCCACGCCCCGCTCGACCAGTTCCGGCTCCAAACCCGCGACCTCTACATCCCGGCGGCCGACATAGGCATGTGGCAAGGGGCCCTGCGCCATCCCGACGACCCATCCCGTATCGCTGCAGCCGAGGCCATCGACGCCCGTCAGTCGCTGACCGTGGAGCTGCTCTACACCGACCAGATCGGCGGTCAACGCACGATCTCCCGCATCGGTCTCATTCCGACCAACGACATGTGGCTGGCCAGCCTCAACCGGCACTGGTACCTCGACTGGGACGGACCCCGCCCGGAAAGCCTGACCATGGCCGCCGCTGAGGTCGTGCTCCGAGAACACGACGCCGCCCAGCAACGACGCGCCGCCCGAGAGCAGGAGCATCCACGCCCGGTCAGTAGCCCCCCATCTCACCTTGACGACGCCGCACCGGGTTTGCTTCCGAACGTCCCGTCACGAACCGACACCGGCGCAGATCGGTGGCCGTAAGCGCCAGAGAGGTGACTGAGACGGAGACCGTCACTCTCAGCCACGGGGCCGCGCCCCTCACCGTCCTCGTGCGGCGCCGTCTGGGCGGCGTCCGAGGCCGTCCCCGCCGGGGGCGCCGTCAGGCCGACTGGCGGGCCCGGGCCAGGCTGGCCTCCAGGGCGGCCATCAGGTCGACCACCGGCGCCGGCTCGCTCGCCGGCTCGGGGGCGGAGATGATCTCACCGTCGGCCTTGGCCTCGATCAGAGCCATGACCTTCTCCCGGTAGTCGTCCCGGTACTTGTCGGGCTCGAAGGGAGCGGAGAGCGACTCGACCAGCTGGGCGGCCATCTGCAGCTCCCGGTCGCTCGGCGAGGTGTTCTGTGCAGTCGGCACCTCGAGGGTCCCCGGGTCGACCACCTCGTCGGAGTAGAGCATGGTCGACAGCACCAGGACCCCGTCGCGGGCCCTCAGGGCGGCCAGATACTGCTTGGTGCGCAGCACGAACCGCCCGAGCGCCACCTTTCCGCACCGCTGCATGGTCTCCACGAGCAGGGCGTAGGGCTTCTCGGCCCGCCCGTCGGGAACCAGGTAGTAGGACTTCTCGAAGTAGACCGGGTCGATCTCGGCGAGGTCCACGAACTCCTCGATGTCGATGTTGCGGGTCATCTCGACATCGATGGATGCCAGCTCCTCAGGCTCGACGACCACGTAGCGACCCCCGCCGAGGTCGTATCCCTTCACGATGTGGCTGTAGTCGACCTCCTCCCCGTCGGCCGAACAGACCCGCTTCTGGCTGATCCGGGCCCCGTCGGCGTCGTGGAGCTGGTGGAACCGGACGTCCTTCGGGGACTGGGCTGTGGTCAGCTTCACCGGCACATTGACCAGCCCGAAACTCACTGATCCACTCCAGATGGCGCGGGGCATGAGAACATTCTTCCCGATGCCGGAGCTCTCCTCCCCGAAGTTGTCACTTGTGCCCCCGGTCGCCCCCGCCACCGACGGCCCGACAGACGGGTCCCTCGACGCCGTCTCGCAGCGCCTGGCCTCCCTGCTCGGCTCGGGGGGGACCGGCTTGCTGGATCCCTCCGGCCACGAGCTCATCTTCGAGACGTCGCTCGAACCGCGGCTCCTCGATCGGGCCGAGTCACCCCCGGTCCAGGCCTGGGCGGTCGACGGCGGGCAGTGCCTGGTCGCTGACGCCCGCTGCCTCCAGGTGTTCGCCACCCGCTCGGCCCGGGTCTGCTGGTCGGGCGGCCGCTCAGTGGTCGAGGAGGCCGGTGACCTGCAGGTCTGGCTTCTCGGCCCGGGCCAATCCGAGGGGATCCGCCGCCAGCTCGGCGCGCCCGTGACCGACGACTGTGTCATCGATGTCAACCTGCTGCGGGAGTGGGGTGAATGGTCCGAGGCCTCGGCCTGCGTCGACGAGGCCCTCCCTGGTGCTCTGATCCTCGTCGACGGCGACCTGGCGCCCGACTGGCGCATCTCCCCCGACTGGCTGGCGGGCCTGCTCGACCGCGCCGACGACCGCTCCGTGACCCTGATCGGGGTCACCAAGCACACCGCCCTCTCGTGGGGCGGCGCCCCGCTACTCGGGGTCCTCGAACGCATGGCCGAGGAGAACCTCGGGCCGCGCTCGATGTGGTGGGTTCCGGTGGCCCGCACCGAACCTTCGGTCGGCCCCGGCACGCAGGTCGTCGTCGCCCGGCTCGACCCAGACGCCCGCTTCGCCTTCCGCATCGACCTGCCCGGCTACGTGGACCCGGCGTTGGCGCTACCGGTGCTGGGCGCCCTCTGCGACGACGCCGGCTTTCCCGGCTACCCGTACCCGCTGAGCACCGCCGACCGCCTCGCCGCCTGCCCCACCTGGGTCCGGGAGGACCTGCGCCACCGCATCGACGACCGCCTCGACCGGGCCGGGATCACCCCCGAGGTCCGCGAGCGGGCCTTCGCCGACCGCCACCGCCTCATGGAGCGATACTGACACCCATGAACCCGACGCCGGCGAGAGGCCGGCTCTTCGGTCGCAATGTCCTCGAAGCTTTCTTCCGGGCGGCGCCCGACGAGGACCTCTTCATCGGCGAGCTGCTCGTCGGCGTCGACGAGGCCACCGATCGCCGCTACATCTTCCGGGTCGTGGACGTCACCTACGGGACCGAGCACCGCGAGCCCGGCTGGGCCGAGCGGGTGGCCGGGACCCTGCTCGCCGACGACGCCCGCGGGGCGCCGGGCGAGCACCCCCTCCACGAGCAGGATCGGCGCACCTACCGGGTCGCCGAGTGCCGCTGCCTCGGGTACCTGGCCCCCGCCCCGTCCGGGTCGCCGGCCCGGACGGTGTTCCGCAAGCCCAAGAGCCTCCCGACTCAGTTCTCGGCGGTGGTGGCTCCCACCCCCGAGGACTTCGCCTTCCTGTCCGAGCGGATGGGCGACCTCCCCATCGGCAAGCTGCGCAGCGGCGAAACCGTCGTCGATTTCGAGGTCGGGATACCCGGCGCGTCCCTGGCGTCGCACATCGGCGTGTTCGCCACCACCGGGATGGGCAAGTCCAACCTCATGCAGGTCCTGTGCGGGGCGGTCATGCAGACCAACGGTCGCTACTCCATGCTGGTCATCGACCCTCACGGCGAGTACCGCAGCGCCCTCGGCCGTCACCCCTGGGCCGAGTCGGCGCTGCGGGTCTACGCCAACCGGTCGCTGCCCGGCTCCAACGCCTTGCGCATCGCGCTGGCCGAGCTCACCGTCGACGACCTGCGCACCGCCTACGAGTGGAGCCGACCCCAGGAGGAGGCGCTCTACGAGCTCGAGCGGCACTACAGCGGCTCGCCGGCAGGCCGGTCCGGTTCAGGGGGACGCGTCGAGGGTCTGGCCTGGCTGGCCGAGTTCGCCCGCCTGGAGGACCTGGCCGGGTTCCGCGACGTCGAGCTGTCGGCCCGGGTGGCCCTGTCCACCCTGCAAGTCGTGCACCGCCGGGCCCGGCGGATCGTGGACCTGCGCTGCGTGTCCGCCGACCCGGCGGTGTCGGCGGGGGGGCGGATCATCGACGACCTGCTGGGCGGCAAGGTGGTCCTGGTGGACGTGAGCGGGCTGGGCTCGACCGAGGAGGTCCTCGTCGGGTCCTTCCTCGCCCGGCGGGTCCTAGAGACCTGGCAGGAGGCCTACCTCGACGACCCCGAGCGCCACGCCCGGATGCCCGTGGTCTGCATCGCCTTGGAGGAGGCCCAGCGGGTGCTCGGCTCGTCGCGCGACCGCGAGTCCAACGTCTTCCCCCGGGTGGCCCGCGAGGGCCGCAAGTTCGCCGTCGGGCTGTGTGCCGTCACCCAGCAGCCCAAGCTTCTCGACGACGAGCTGCTCAGCCAGTTCAACACCTTCTTCATCCTGGGGTTGGCCGACGAGAAGGACCGCAACATGCTGCGGGGCGCCTCCAAACAGGACATCAGCGCCCAGGGCGCCGAGATCCAGACGCTGATGCCCGGCGAATGCCTGCTGGTCAATCTGGCCGCCCCTTTCGCGGTGCCCGCCCACGTGCATCTCTACTCCGACGTGCTCGCCACCACCGCCCCTCCCCCGGCCCCCCGCCCGTCGGCGCCCGCCCACGTGTCGGCTCTGGTGGACTGAGAAGCTGCCGGCCGACACCGCCGGGGGGCAGGCCCCTCGTGGCGGCAAATCCTATGAACGTAAGAGCGGGTCCTCGAAGTCGCCTGATGAGCGGCGGAGATCGGTGAGGACGGCCACCAGATGCTCCACCTGATCCGGGGCGAGCCCCGGATCGGAGAAGACGGCCTCGTTCAGCACGACGGTGGCCTCCCCCGCCAGAGCCCGACCGGCCGGCGTGATGTGGGCCAGCGTGGTCCGGCGGTCGGTCGGGTGGGCCACCCGGGCGATCAGCCCCTGGTCCTCGAGGCGGTCGACGGCGTTGGTGACGCTGGTCGGGTGGACCTGCAGGCGCGCTCCCAGCTTGTTGAGCGGCAGGGCCCCCTGCCGGCTGAAGGTCAGCACCATGAGCAGCTCGTAGCGGGCGAAGCTGAGCCCGAGCGGGCGCAGCCGCGACTCCACCCGGGCCATGTAGATCTGATGGGCGCGGATCACCGAGGTCACCGCGGCCATGCCGGGGGCCGCCTCCGACCAGCCGTGATCGGCCCACTGCCGGCGGGCCTCGGCGATGGGGTCCAGACGTAAAGGACGCCGGCTGCTCACCGGCCCATCTCGACGGTCCAACCGGCGGGGTCGAGCACCAGCCGGCGGCGGGGACCGGACCGGTCCATGTCGGCGTCGTCGTAGCCGGCGTCGCCCGCCCACAGGCAGGCCGACATACCCGTCTCGGCCGACGTGGCCAGGTGGGTCTCGAAGCGGGGCGGCTCGGCCGCGGCCGCCGCCGCGGCGATGGCGGCCTCGGTATCCGCCTGCTGGTCCAGCCACCACAGGGTCATGAAAGTCGGAGGCGCCAACTCGATGACCCCCGTTTGGCGCAGCCCGATGGCCTCCGAGGGTCGCATCCAGCGATGCTCGTGGATCTCCACCTGGTCCACGACGACCTCGGCCGTTCCCGCCGCCGCGGCCAGGAAGAACCAGGTGGCGTAGCGTCTCGGTGCGCCGGGGGGCGGGAACCAGAACGACAGCACCACCAGCGACGCCGGGTCCAGCTCGATGGCCGCCTCCTCGCGCGCCTCGCGCACCGCGGCGACGCGGGCCGCGGTGACCTCGTCGCTCGCCGCCGCGTCGGTGAGGTCGGCCGGGTCGACCTGGCCCCCGGGGAAGACCCACATACCGCCGAAGGTCCCTCTCGAGCTGCGCCGCAGCATCAGCACCTCCAGGCCGCCGGGCCCATCCCGCAAGGGGACGACGGTGGCCGCCGGCACCCTCTGGTCCGGATGCGCCGTCGGCACCTCCCCGCTCAACGGGACCGCCTGGGGGCCAGACCGGCGTCCACGGCCCGGCAGACCTCCCTGATCTCCGCCCGACCGAGCCGGCGTCGACCGCGCCGGACCCGGGCCGCCACCTCCGAGGCGGGAACGATCCGCACCCCCCGGCAGCGGACGCCTCGACGGGCCAGCCCCTCGCCGTGGAGGGCGACCAGCGGCCGCACCCGAACCGGTCGGCCCAGCCGGGTCTCGAGAACGGCGGCCACGGTCTCGGCCTCCCAGCGGACGGTTTCGACGTCGAGTCGGCGGCCCCCCACCCGGACCGATCTCCATCCCGCCTCGATCGGAGCCCGGGTCGCCTTGCTGTCTATGAGCCACACGCCGGTCGGGCCGGCGACCACGTGATCCAGATTGGCGGGGCTGCCGGGCACCGCAAGATCGTGCCAGACCGACCAGCGCCGGGGGGACAACGATTCGAGCACCGCCGCGGTCAGGCGCTCCCCCTTCGCCCCCCGCCGCCAGCGGTCGAGATCCCGTCCATCCTGGCCGGCCAGCGCCGTGGCCGCCGTAGTCAGCGCCACCGCGGCGAGGACCACCGCCGCCGGCGCCGGCCAACCCCTGACCGCGACCAGCCCCGCCAGAGCCGCCACCGCGGCGGCCGCCACCAGCCGCCGCCACCTACGGTGACGCAGGCTCCGGTAGCGCTCCAGCGCGCTCGCTCCCGCCTCGGTGACCACCCCCCGACTGTAAACCACATCGTTGGTATTCGTCTCACCTGTCTGGTTTGCTGGAGTTGTATGCGAATCGCCGCCCTTGGGGACGCCCATCTGGGCCGCTCCTACTACCCCTACACGACCGACGGGGGGGTCAATCAGCGCGAGCACGACTTCGAGCTGTCGTTCGAAGCGGCGGTGGACCTGGCCCTGGCCGAACAGCCCGACCTGATCGTCTGGCTGGGTGACATCTTCGACCATCCGCGGCCGACCTACCGCTCCTACCGGGTGGCCCAGCGGGCCCTGCAGCGCATCCGGGACCACGGCATCCGGGTGGCGCTCATCACCGGCAACCACGACACCCCCCGCCTGCCCGGCAAGGGCAGCCCGTACAGCTCCCTCGCCGACACCTTCCCGGAGATGCATTTCGCCCACCGCCTGGCCTACGAGCGCTTCGACCTCCCCGGCCTGGTGATACACGCCGTCCCCCAGACCCTGACCGTAGAGGCGGCCAGGACGGCCCTCGCCGAGGCCGCCGAGCAACGCCGCCCCGGCGTGACCAACCTGCTGCTCACCCACCCCCGGATCACGCAGCTCCAGCCCCGCTACGCCGACATCAACGAGATCGAGGTGGACGCCGGGCTCCTGCAATCGGATCTGGTGCTGCTCGGCCACTACCACACCTTCGCCCGGGTCGGCCCGGCCATGTGGTACGCCGGGGCGCCCGACTCGTTCAGCTTCGCCGACGATCCCGACCAGCCCAAGGGCATCGTGGTCCTCGACACCGACTCCGGCGAGTGCCGCCTGGTCCCGCTCGCCGGGCGGCGCCCCCTCGTCACCCTCGACCCGGTCTACGCCCTGGGCGTGGACCCCACCGATCTGCAGCTCCGCCTCCTCGAGCGGGCCGCGTCGGTTCCCGCCGGCGCCGTGGCCCGGCTCTACGTGGAAGGCGTGGATCCCGACGTGTGGCGTCTGCTGGACCACCTGGCCATCCGTGACGCTGCCGGGGCGGCCCTGCATCTCAAGTTGGAGCCGTCGTTCGTGGCCGCCGCCATGCACGCCGAGCTGCCTACGGTGTCGGGCTTGGGGGCCCAGTGGGACGGCTACCTGGCCGCCCAGGATCTGACCGGGCTGGACCGGGACCGGGTGCGCCGCCTCGGCCACGAATACCTCGACCGGGCCATCACCGGATCGGACAGCATCACCGGAGCGGACAGCACCGCGGGCGGCCCGACTTGCTGATCAAGCGTCTCTACCTGCGCAACTTCCGGGTCTACGAGGACGAGCTCGACCTCGAGATTCCCCCCGGCCTGGTCGGCATCTACGGCCCCAACGGGGCGGGCAAGTCGACCCTCCTCGAGGCCATCCTCTTCACCCTCTGGGGGAAGGCCCGCACGACCAAGGACCAGATCCGCTCCTCGGGGGTCGGCGGCGAGTGCGTCACCGAGGTGGAGTTCGAGCACGAAGGCCACCTGTACCTGGTCCGCCGTTCGCTGCGCGGGCTTAACTCCCAGGTCAGCGTCGAAGCCCACTGCGACGGTGCTCTCATGTCCACCGGGACCCGCGACGCCGAGCGGTTCGTGGAGTCGGTGCTCGGGATGGACGACGCCGCCTTCCGGGCGTCGGTGTTCACCGAGCAGAAGCAGCTGGCCGCCTTCTCCAACCAGTCGCCCGCCGACCGGCGGCGCCTGGTGCTGCAGCTGCTCGGCATCACCCCCCTCGACGCCGCCCGCGACACCGCCCGGCGTGACGCCCGGGAGCTCACCGCCAACCACGACCGCCTGCGGGGGATGCTCGCCGATCTGGCTTCGCTCGAGGTGGACGCGGCCGACACCCGGGCCCGGGCCGAGGCCTCGGCGGTCACCGCCCGGGAGGAGGCGACCGCCGCCGGCGCCGCCCGGGACCGCGCCGAGCGGGCCGCCGCCGCCTTCCACCTCGAGGACCTCCGCCGCCAGGAGTACGAGGGGCTGGTGCTCGAGGGGCGGGCCGCCCGCCAGGAGCTCGACGCCGCCACCGCCGAGGTGGAGACCCGGGTCGGCGAGCTCGGCCAGCTGGAGGGTCTCGAGGCCGACCTCATCAGCCTGGACCGGGCGGCCGCCGGCGCCGAGGCCACCGAGGCCCTCCTCGAGGTGCTGAGCGCGGCGAGCGCGGCGGCCGTCGCCGCGGCCCGCCCCGACCCCGGCCGGCGTCCGCCTGAGCCCGACGAGGGGCCC
>JAGWSF010000092.1 GCA_028876385.1 Acidobacteriota bacterium
GACGACGAAGTACTTGGCCTGGGGGTGGTGGCAGATGATGGCCGCCGTCGTCTGCTCGGGGTGGAATTGCCACGAGGTCTCCTCGCTGACCGTGACCCCTACCCGGTCGGCGCCGACCAACTCGGCGCACTTGGAATTGTCCTCGAGGTCCGGGCAGGCGGGGTAGCCCCACGAGTAGCGTCCGCCGCGGTACTGCTGGCGGAAGAGTCCGCCGAGGCTCGGACCGTCCTCGGTGGCGAAACCCCACTCGGTCCTGATGCGCAGGTGCCAGTACTCGGCCAGCGCCTCGGTCATCTCCACCCCGAGGCCGTGCAGGTGGAGGTAGTCCTGATAGCGGTCCGCGGCGAAGAGGCGGCCGGCCTCCTCCGACACTTTGGCACCCATGGTGACCACATGGAAGGCGGCGTAGTCACGTTCCCCGGAGTCCACGGATCGGAAGAAGTCGGCCACCGACAGCCACGGATCAGCGGCCTGCCGAGGAAAACGGAACCTGAGCCATTCGGCGGTCCGGGTCTCGTCCTTCCACACGACGAGGTCGTCGCCTTCGCTGTTCACCGCGAAGTAGCCGTAGGCGACGGCCGGCTCGAGGATGCCGGAGCTGCGCGCCGCAGCCAACTGGGCGCGCAGTTCGGCCCGCAGTCGGACGCGAAACTCGTCGTCGGTCTCGCCCACGGACTTGTCAGGTCGGTAGCCCCACTGACCCCGGAACAGCGCCGTTTCGTTCACAAAGGTGGCGATGTCGTCGAGCGGGATACCCCGCTCGACCCGGCTGCCGACGAAAGGAGGAGTGAACAACTCGTTGTCGGTGGTCACCGACGGGGCCCTCGGCGGGGCGCCGGCGACGGCCGCCGCCGAGCGTTTGGCGGCCCGTACGGCCCGTGATCCCACTTCGGCGCCCGGGCGGCCCTCGGGTAGCTCCCGACCGAAGTCGGGATCGTCGATGCCGGAGCGCTTGAGCTCCATCAGGCGGTCCATGGTGTGCAGACCCTCGAAGGCGTCCTTGCCGTAGAAGAGCTTCCCCTTGTACTCGCTGCGCAGGTCCCGCTCGACGTAGGTTCGGGTGAGGGCGGCCCCGCCCAGGATCACAGGGGTGGCGGCCGCAAGGCCCCGCTCGTTGAGCTCCAGCAGGTTCTCCCGCATGATGAGCGTGCTCTTGACGAGGAGGCCGGACATGCCGATGGCGTCGGCGCGGACCTTCTCGGCGGCTTCGATCATCTCGCTCAGGGACACCTTGATGCCAAGGTTGTGAACTTCGTAACCGTTGTTGGTGAAGATGATGTCCACCAGGTTCTTGCCGATGTCGTGGACGTCGCCTTTGACCGTGGCCAGCACGATGCGACCCTTGCCCCCGTCGTCGGTCTTGTCCATGTGGGGCTCGAGGTGGGCCACCGCGGTCTTCATGGTCTCGGCCGACTGGAGGACGAACGGGAGCTGCATCTGCCCCGAACCGAACAGTTCGCCCACCGTCTTCATGCCGCCGAGGAGAGGCCCGTTGATCACGTCGAGAGCGGCCCAACCGTCGGCCAGGGCGGCGTCGAGATCGGCTTCGAGGCCGTCCCGGTCGCCGTCGATGATCCGCTGCTCGAGGCGTCGTTCGACGGTCCAGCCGCTGCGGTCCTCGCGCTGCACGCCGGCCGCGGAGACGCCTTCGAACAGCTGAAGGAGCTCGGCGAGGGGGTCGTAGCCGGTGGCGGGGTTGCGGCGGTCGTAGATGAGGTCCAGGCAGACCTCCACGACGCGAGGTTCGAGCTTGTTGAGGGGGACGATCCGGGCCGCGTGGACGATGGCGGCGTCGAGCCCGGCGTTCTGGCACTCGTGGAGGAAGACCGAGTTCAGGGCGTGGCGGGCGGCCGGGGACAGGCCGAAGCTGACGTTCGACAGACCGACGATGGTTCCCACTCCGGGCATCGCCTCTTTGATGAGACGGATGCCCTCGATCGTCTCGATTCCGTCGCGCCGGCTTTCCTCCATGCCGGTGCTGATGGGCAGCACGAGCGGGTCGAACAGCAGGTCCTCGGGGGCCAGTCCGTAGCGGTCGACGGCCAGGTCGTAGATGGCTCGGGCCGCCCGTAGCTTCCATTCGGCGGTCCGGGCCTGGCCCTCGGTGTCGATGCAGGTGCACACGACGGCCGCCCCGTAGTCGCGGGCAAGGGTCAGGAACCGGTCGAGCCTGGTGCCGACGGCGTCGCCGTCCTCGAGGTTGACCGAGTTCAGCAGGGGTTTGCCGGCGATCAGTTGCAGGCCCGTCTCGATGACCGCCGGCTCGGTGGAGTCGAGCATGATCGGCAGGGTGGCCTGGGTGGCGAACCGGCTGGCCACCTCGTGCATGTCGGCGACCCCGTCCTCGCCGGTGTAGTCGACGCAGACGTCGAGCACGTGGGCCCCGTCCCTGACGGCGTCGCGGGCCATGGCCACGCAGGTGTCCCAGTCGTCGGCGAGCATGGCCTCGCGGAATTTCTTGGAGCCGTTGGCGTTGGTCCGCTCGCCCACGACGAGGAACGACGGGGACTGGTCGTAGGGAACGTGGCTGTAGATCGACGCCACACCCGGGTCCTTCTCGGGGGTGCGCTCTGCCGGTCGCAGGTCCCGGCACGCATCCACGACGGCCTTCAGGTGGTCGGGCGACGTGCCGCAGCAGCCCCCCACCACACTGATGCCGTACTCGGACACGAAACGGGCCAGGTGCTCGGCGAGCTGGTCAGGGGTGAGGTCGTAGTGCATGCGGCCGTCTACGACGGAGGGCAGGCCGGCGTTGGGCAGCACCGAGATGGGTACCCGGCAGTAGTGGGAGAGGTAGCGCAGGTGCTCGCTCATCTCGGCTGGTCCGGTCGCGCAGTTCAGCCCGATCACGTCGGGGCGCAGGGCGTCGAGGGTGGTGAGCGCGGCCCCGATCTCGGTGCCCATGAGCATGCGGCCGGTGGTCTCGATGGTCACCTGCACCTGCAGGGGCACCTGCCGTCCGGCTTCGGCCATGGCCTGCCGGCAGCCGATGATGGCGGCCTTGGCCTGCAGAAGGTCCTGGACGGTCTCGATGATGAACAGGTCGACGCCCCCGTCGAGCAGCCCGGCGGCGGCCAGCTGGTACCCGTCGCGCTGTTCGGCGAAGGTGATCTGGCCCAAGGACGCGATCTTGGTGCCGGGACCGAGTGAGCCGGCGACCCACTTGGTGGTGCCGCTCCGAGCCGCCGCGGCGTCGGCTTCCTGACGGGCCAGGCGGGCCGCTTTGGTGGCCAGCTCGAAGGTGCGCGACTCGATCCCGTACTCGGCCAGCACCCACGGGAGCGAACCGAAGCTGTCGGTCTCGACCACGTCGGAGCCGACGTCGAAGAAGCTGCGGTGCAGGTCGGCGATGACGTCGGGACGGGTGTCGACCAGTATCTCGTTGCAGCCCTCGAGGGCGGCCCCTCCGAAGTCCTCGGGGCCGAGGTTGCGCAACTGCAGGTTGGTGCCGGTCGCGCCGTCGAAGATCACGACCCTCTCCCGGACCGCGTCGAGATATTCGGACTGGGTGCTCACTGCTCCCAAGGGTACCGGTAGCGACCATCAAGCCCCGCTCCATATGCCGATGGGAAAAAAGGATGGGCCGCGTGACACCCGAGCCCGCCCGGACACCTCGTTCGAGCCCGGCATACCACGTTCAAGCCCGGCCGGGCCGGTAGGCTCCGGGCTCCGACATGAAGATATACACCCGCACCGGCGACGACGGGACGACCGGCCTGCTCTTCGGAGGCCGGGTCGCCAAGGATTCGTCGATCATCGAGGCCAACGGCGCCATCGACGAGGCCCAGGCCGCCCTGGGGGTGGTCCGGGCCGAGACCGAGCCGGGGTCAGAGCTCGACGACATCCTGGTCGGCCTGGAGCGCGACCTCTACGTCCTGATGGCCGAAGTGGCCACCGATGGGTCCAACCGCCACAAGCTGAAGCCGGGGGTGAGCCGGGCCACCGAGCAGATGGTCGACGGGCTCGAGTCCCTCATCGACCAGCTTTCGGGTCGCTTCCCTCCCATCAAGGATTTCGTCATCCCCGGCCACGACCGGGTGTCGGCCGGCCTGGACGTGGCCCGCACGGTGGTGCGCCGGGCCGAGCGGGCGGCGCTGGCCGTCTTCGACCCCGCCGACGGGGGGCCCGACGGTTCGCTGGTGGGCAGATACCTCAACCGGCTCTCCGACCTCCTGTGGACCATGGCCCGGTGGCAGGAGCAGGGGGACTCCCTCCTCTCGAGGCGGGTGACCGACCCACTAGCACCTAGAAAGGCCCAGCCATGACCCGAAACGGGGCCCGTCTGCCCGACGAGACCACCATCGCCTCCTTCGCGGCGGCCGACACCGTGCCGGCCCGGGCCGATGTGCTCGCCATCCCGGTCTTCGCCGATCTCAGCTCGCCCGATGGGTCGGGGGCGACGGTGGACGCCGACTACCTGCGCCAGCGGCGCTTCGACGGCAAGCCGGGGGAGGTCCAGGGGCTCCTGGCCGATGACGGCACGACGGTGCTGGCCGTAGGCGTGGGTGCGAAGGGCTCTGTGGGCCCCGACGACCTCCGCCGGGCGGCCGCCGCGGTGGCCCGGCAGTCCGGCCGGGCGACCCACCTCGCGACGACCCTGGTGCACGCCGTCGACGGCCCCGAGGAACGCGATGAGGCGGCCCGGGCCGTCGTGGAGGGCCTCGGTCTGGGTGGCTACACCTACGCCGGAGCCCCCCGGCGCAAAGCTGACGTGGCCGGATCGGCCCCGTCTCGCTACACCGTCGTCGGGGCCCGCAGCGCGGTGATCCGTCGAGCTGCGGCCGGTGTGGAGGCGACCTGCCGGGCCCGGGACTGGGTGAACCGGCCGCCGCGTGACCTCACCCCCCGGGAGTTGGCCCGCCTCACGACGGTCGCGGCCCGCTCGGTCGGGGTGAACGTCGAGGTCTGGGACGAGAACCGCATCGGCCGCGAGGGCCTCGGGGGCCTGGCCGGCGTGGCCGCCGGGGCGGCCGAACCACCCCGCCTGATCCGCCTCGAATACGGCGGGTCGCCGACAGGCGGGGCCGGGACGGCGTCGCGCCGGGGGCGGGGCCGCCGGGGGGCGCCCTGCGTGCATCTGGTCGGCAAAGGCATCACTTTCGATTCGGGTGGCCTGTCGCTCAAGCCGCCGGCGTCGATGATGACCATGAAATGCGACATGGGCGGGGCGGCCGCGGTCATAAACGCCATCCTCGGGCTGGCCCGGGCCGGGGCGCCGGTGCACGTGGTGGGCTGGGTGGCGGCCACCGAAAACATGCCGAGCGGGACGGCCATACACCCCGGCGACGTGCTCACGGCCCGCAACGGTAAGACCATCGAAGTCCTCAACACCGACGCCGAGGGCCGGCTGGTACTGGCCGACGCCCTCTCGCTGGCGGTCGAGGAGAAGGCCGGAGCCATCGTTGACGTGGCCACTCTGACGGGGGCCCAGCGGGTCGCCCTGGGTGACGGGGTGGCGGCCGTGATGGGCAACGACTCAGGGCTAGTGGGTCGGGTGGTCGCGGCCGGCGCCACGGCCGGCGAGCCGTTCTGGGAGCTACCCCTCGTGCGGTCCTACCGCAAGATGCTCGACTCGGAAGTGGCCGACATCAAGAACGTGGCGAGCGGAGGGGCGGCGGGCAGCATCATCGCCGGCCTGTTCCTCCAGGATTTCGTCGGCGACGTGCCCTGGGCCCACCTGGACATCGCCGGGCCGGCGTTCCTCGACGCCGACGACGGCTGGCTCACCAAGGGGGCGACCGGCTGGGCTACCCGGACCCTCATGCACCTGGTGGAGGGCTGGTAGCCCCATCGACGGTCAGGACGCCTGGCTGACCGAGGACATGTTGAAGTCGTGCACCCGTACGGGCGGCATGGCCGTCCGGGTGAAGTAGTCGCTCCACTCGCGCGGCAGGGACCGCTCGGTGACGCCCACCAGATCGGCCCGGTCGAGCACGTCGAGGGGGCTCTCGTTGAAGCGGAAGTTGTTCACCGCGGCCGTGACCTCCCCGCCTTCGACGAGGTAGACGCCGTCGCGGGTCAAGCCGGTCAACAGGAGGGTCTGCGGGTCGACTTCCCGGATGTACCAGAGACACGTGAGCAGCAGTCCCCGATCGGTGGCCTCCACCAGGTGCTCGAGGTCACCGGCGGGTTCGGACGAGTCGAGGATCAGGTTGTCCACGTAAGGGGTGAAGGCCAGTCCTGTCCGCGCCGCGCTGTGTCGGGTCTGGACCAAGGCGCGCAGCACCCCGTCGGAGATCCACGAGACCGGTTGCAGGGCCGAGCCGTTATCGAAGACCGAGACCGTCGAGCCTGAGGAGGGGGTAGCCAGGAACGGTGCGCAGCCCAGGCCGGGGGCGGTCGGATCGCTGCGCAGGGTCAGGGGGGTGGGGCTCAGCCGTTCACCCACGCGGGTGGCCCCGCCGCCGCGGCTGAACGCGGTGCGCCCGTCGGCGGCGTCGCGGGCGGCGGCGGCCCAGTAGAGCGGGATCATCAGGTCGGCCACCGCGCTCGGGGGGAGGATGGTCTCGTAGCGTCCGGCGGCGAGATCGATCCGCCGCTCGGCCCAGGCCAGCCGCCGGTCGAGGTCGTCGTGGAGGGACGACACGTCCACGTCGGAGAAGTCGGCGCTGGGCCTACCGACCCAGGTGGAGCGGGACAGGTCGGCGGACTTGGCGTTGATCTCGACGTGGCCGGTCGGCTGATCGTGACGGCACCGCAAGCCGCTCGAGGAGGCCAGGAACGTCGTGGTCAGGTCGTAGGTGGCGTAGCCGTAGAGCACCTGGCGGTTGGCCGTCGCCCGGCGCAGCGAGGCGCCGAGGTCGGCGGCGAAGGACTCGAACACGCCGATGCCCGCCTCCGCTGCCGGTGCCGCCCAGTCCCCCGACGACCCGTCGGGGCCGAGCAGGGGCGCGGCGTCCTCGGCGGGGGCGGCCCGCCGGGCCGAGGCGTCGGCGGCGGCCACCACCTCGGCGGCCTCGTCGATCCTCGACACCCCCTGGCGACTCACGACCGCCACCGACGAGCCGACCACCGATATGACCGTCAGGTTGCGGGCGCGGGCCACGCCGTTGGTGGTCAGCGTGTTGTTGGCCCAGCGCAGGTTGGCTTCGGTGGACTCCTCCACCAGCACCAGGCATCCGTCGGCCCGGCTCGCCTCGAGGGCCGCCTCGACCAGGACCTGGGGGGTGATCACCGGCCGGCCTCGGCCGAGGTGTTCAGAATGCGTACCTGGCGGAACAGCGCCGAGGGGCAGCCGTGGCTCACCGCCGCCACCTGGCCGGGCTGGCCCTTGCCGCAGTTGAAGGCTCCGCCGAGGAGGTAGGTCTCCTCGCCGCCGACCGCCTCCATCGAGCCCCAGAACTCCGTGGTCACCCCCTGGTAGGCCAGGTCCTTGCACTGGCCGACCAGACGGCCGTGGCGGATGCGGTAGAAGCGCTGGCCGGTGAACTGGAAGTTGTAGCGCTGCATGTCGATGGACCAGCTCCGGTCACCGACGATGTACAGGCCGTCGTCCACGGCCGCGATCAGCTCCGGCGTGGAGGGGCCCGAAGGCGCCGGCCGGAGCGAGACGTTGGCCATCCGCTGCAGGGGTACCCGCCCGGCCGAGTCGGCGAAGGCGCACCCGTTGGAGCGGGCGAAACCCTGTCGGGCGGCCATGGCCCGGTTGAGCTGGTAGCCGACCAGCACGCCGTCGCGGACCAGGTCCCACTCCTGGCTTTCGACGCCTTCGTCGTCGAAGGCGACCGTCGCCAGCCCGTGCTCGACGGTCCGGTCACCGGTGACGTGCATCACCGGCGAGCCGTAGCGCAGCGAGCCCAGCCGGTCGAAGGTGGCGAAGGAAGTGCCGGCGTAGGCGGCCTCGTAGCCGAGGGCCCGGTCCAGCTCAGTGGCGTGACCGATGGACTCGTGGATGGTCAGCCACAGGTTGGTGGGGTCTATGACGACGTCGTAGGGTCCGGGCTCGAGGCTCTGCGCCCGCAGCTTCTCGTCGAGCAGTTCCGGCAGGCGGCCCAGCTCACCGTCCCAGTCCCATCCGGTGCCGAGCACGTACTCCCATCCCCGCCCGCAGGGCGGAGCGACGGTGCGCATGGTCTCGAAAGCCCCGGTGCGGTCGTCGACGGCCACCGCGGTGGCAGCCGGGTGGACCCGGACGCGCTCCTGGGTGGTACGGGTGCCGGCCGCGTCGGCGTAAAATTTGTCCTCCTGGACGGCCAGGACGCGGGCGTCGGCGTGGGCGACCCTCGGGTCGGAGAGCAGGCGGGCGGTCCAGTCGATCAGGGTCGCGGCCCGCTCGTCGGGGGCCAGCGCGAACGGGTTGGTCTCGTAGGAGCTGGTCCAGGTGGCCACGTGGACCGGCTCGGGCGCCAGCTCGACGCGCTCGGTGCTGAGGGCGGCCGCGGTGCGGGCCACTTCCAGGGCTTCCCCGGCGACGGCCGCGGCGTCTTCGACCGATATACGGCTGGTCGCCGCGAAACCCCACGTGCCGTCGCGCAGCACCCTCACCGAGAGCCCGGCGCTCAGACCGTCGGAGTCGGACTCGACGTGACCGTCGCGGGCCGACACCTGAGCCGCCCGGGTGCGCTCGAGCCGGAACTCGGCGTGGGTGACCGCGGCCTGTCCGGCCACCGAGAGGGCGGCGTCGGCGAGGCGGTCCAAAGGTAGGGCCAGGAAGGCTGGGTCGACCGATCCGCTCATGGTCCTTACACCGTAGGGCGGCCGGCGACGCTCAGCGCGGCCCGGCCTGCAGGGCCCCGGCGGCGTCGACGAGGGCGAGGGAGGCTCCCACCGACGGGAGGTTGCCGAACAGCTCCCCCGACACCGGATCGGCGGTCTCGCTGAGCAGGCCCGGGCCCGCCGCCTGGGCCAGGCCGGTCACCCGCTCCAGCCGCTCGTGGGCCTCGTCCCAGCGCTCGAGGGCGCTGAGGGCCCGGACGGCGAGCAGCGACGCCTCGATGTCGGCCAGGTCCGGTCCGGCCGCTTCGTCGGACACCCGCTCGGAGTAGCGGTGCAGCAGGCCCCCCGAGGAGAGCCTCTCGAGGATCCGGTCCACGGTGGTGGCCACCACCGGGTGCGATGGCGGCCACGGTCCGTCGTGGGCCACGGCGAGCAGGGCGGCGTCGGGTTCGTCGGGAGCCCCGAGGGTGCCGTCCATGCGCAGGCCACCGTCGCCGCTGCGGGCCTGATCCTCCAGCCAGCTGAGGATCTGGCGCGCCTCTTGGTGCCAGACCGCCGCTCTCAGGTCGAGGGGGTTGGCCTCCCGGGCCCGGGAGGCCGAGCCGGTCAGGGCCCGCCACGCGTCGACGCGGCCGGCGCTGTACAGGCGGGACGGCTTGGGTATGCCCCAACGCCCGTGGTCGGGCTCGCGCCAGTGGTCGGTGACCCAGTCGGCGGCGTCGGCCAGGGCGGCGGATGCCGCCGAGAGGGGACCGGGGTCGTCGGCTCGGCCGCCCAGCCCGCGCCCCGAGGCGCCCACCGCCCCGACGACGCCGCCGAGCAGGCCGACGTCGACCCCCTCCGGCCGCCCGAGCACTACCGGCTGGGATCCCCTCCAGCCGGCGTAGGGGACCTCCTCGGCTTCGGGTACCGGCTGGCCGTCCACGTCGAACCAGGCCGGCCAGGGCAGATGGGCGTTGGAGAGGGTGTGACGCAGCCACGTCTCGGCCGCCCGGGCGTCGTCGGCCAGCCCCGCCCCGGCCAGTACCGTCACCGCCGCCGCCACATGGCGCAGGTGGACCCAGCGGGCGTCCGAGGACCGCTCGCTTCCGACCCGGCGGGGAAGCGACGTGGTGCCTGCGGCGACGGGCGCCCCGGAGGGCGCGGTGAGGGACCTGACGGTGATGAGGGCCCGCTCGACGGCGGGGCGGTGGGGACCGGCGTAGACCACCCGGTTGACCCAGGAGCGCCACGCCGCGACGGTCCGGTCCAGCAGGCGGTGGGCGGCGTCGGGGCCCATGGGGTCACCGGGACCGATGACCACCACCATCTCCTCGCCGTCGTCGAGACGGGTGATCGACCGCCACCGGGCGGTGTCGCGCTCGATCGGCGCCGGGGTGAAGGGTTCGGCGACGGTGACGGCCAGCCCGTCGAGGAGAAGTCCTGTCGCGGTGGGTGTCACCGTCCGGCGGCCGCCGCCCGGTCGACGATCCGGGCCGCACATCACCTCGACCTCTACCTCGACGGGTCCGCTCAGGGCTCGGACCAGCCGCACCACCGAGCCCGTCGGATCCCCCGCGCCAGGGCCTCCTCCCAGCGTCGGAAAACCGCCGAAGATGCTGCCCTCACCCGGGCCCCGCCCGTCCCAGGGCACGAAATCGGTCGTCGATACCCGCCGCCCCCCGGGCCCGGTGGCGACGGTATGGACCACGGCCGTACCGACCACGTAGGCCATGTCGGTGTCGGGCAGATGGCGTCGGCTGCCGGGCCCGTCCCGGCGGGGCCCGACCCTCACGGCGGGGCCCGAGTCGTCGAGGAGGCGCCACAGGTCGGGGGGGCTGCTCACCCCACCGGACGCGTACCAGTCCACGGTGCCATCGGGGGCGAGGGTCGCCCCATGGCCGCCGTTGCCCAGCCACGCCCGCCGCCCGATCGGGACGCGGCCGGGATCGGTCAGCACGGTGAGGCCCCGACGCCGCGACCCCGACGCCCGGTCAGGCTCCGACCTTGACTACCTCGACGGTCAGTTTGGCTCCGGTCGGCGTCTCGTACTGCACCCGGTCACCCTGCTTGTGGCCCTTCAGGGCCTGTCCCAGAGCCGAATCGGGGGAGATGACCGACACCCCCTCCTGACGTTCCTCGATGGAGCCGATCAGGAACCGCTCCTCCTCGTCGTCGCCCTCGTAGCGCAGCGACACCACTACGCCGACGTCCACCACCCCGTCGGAGCCCACGTCGCCCTCGACCACCTGGGCGTCCCTCAGGGTGGCCTCCAGCTGGCGGATGCGGGCCTCCATCTTGCCCTGGGCGTCCTTGGCGGCGTGGTAGTCACCGTTCTCGGAGAGGTCCCCGAGGGCCCGGGCCGCCTCGATGGCTTTGGCGATGTCGATTCGGCCGCGGGTCTTCAGATCCTCCAGCTCGGTGCGGAGGCGTTCGAAGGTTTCGGTGGTAAGACGGGTCGAAGCAGCCATATTCCCTCAGAGGCTACCGGCGGATACACTGGCGCCGTGATCACCGCTGCGGTGCACGTCGCAGGAACCGTAATTATCGATTAGCGCATCGGTGGACACCGATGCGCTTTCTGGCCGTCCCCGGGAGGGGGCGGTCATTTCATTTCAGGAGCTGCCTGCTTTGAGCAACCACAAGATCGCAGTTATCGCCGGTGACGGCATCGGCATCGAGGTGATCACCGAGGCCCTCAAGGTGGCGCGGGCCGCCGGCGCCGACCTCGACACCACCGACTACGACCTCGGCGGGCGACGCTACCTGGCCACCGGGGAGGTGCTGCCCGACTCGGTGCTCGAGGAGCTGCGCGGCTTCGACGCCATCCTGCTCGGGGCCATCGGTACACCTGAGGTGCCACCCGGGGTGCTCGAGCGGGGCCTGCTGCTCAAGATGCGCTTCGAGCTCGACCAGTACATCAACCTGCGGCCGTTCAGCTCCCCGGCCAGCCTCGGGGCGGGTGTCCCCATCGACTTCCAGGTGATCCGGGAGAACACCGAGGGCACCTACGCCGGCGAGGGCGGCTTCCTGCGCAAGGGGACGGCCCAGGAGATCGCCACCCAGGGCTCGGTGAACACCCGCTTCGGGGTGGAGCGCTGCATCCGTTACGCCTTCGAGCTGGCCCAGAGCCGGACCCGGAGGCATCTGACGCTGGTGCACAAGACCAACGTGCTGACCTTCTCCGGGGACCTGTGGCAGCGGACCTTCGATCTGGTCGCCGCCGAGTACCCAGATGTAGAGACCTGGTACAACCACATTGACGCGGCGTGCATCCACTTCTTGGAGCGCCCGGACCGCTACGACGTGGTGGTCACCGACAATCTCTTCGGGGACATCCTCACCGACCTCGGTGGGGCCATCGCCGGCGGGATCGGCCGCGCCGCGTCGGGCAACATCAATCCCGAGCGGACCGCTCCGTCCATGTTCGAACCGGTCCACGGTTCGGCCCCCGACATCGCCGGAACCGGCCGCGCCGATCCCACCGCCGCCATAATTTCGGCGGCGATGATGCTCGACTTCCTCGGGTCCACCGACGCCGCCGCTCGTATCCGCAAGGCGGTCGCCGGGTTCGCCCCGACCGCCGGCAGTTCCACCAGTCAAATCGGCGACGCCGTCGCAGAAAGGGTCTGAGAAGATGCCCATCACCCCCACCGAGAAGATCTGGATGGACGGGGAGCTGGTCGACTGGGAGTCCGCCCGCATCCACGTCCTGACCCACACCCTGCACTACGGCTGCGGAGTCTTCGAGGGCATCCGGGCCTATCCCACCGAGGCGGGGCCGGCGGTGTTCCGCCTCACCGACCACATCACCCGCCTGTTCAACTCGGCCAAGATTTTCATGATCGACGTGCCTTTCGGGGCCGACGAGATCGTCGAAGCGACCAAGACCACGGTGCGGGTCAACGGCTTGGATCAGTGCTACATCCGACCCATCGTCTACCTCGGCTACGGAGAGATGGGACTCAATCCTCTGCCCTGCCCGGTCAACGTGGCCATCGCCGTGTGGCCGTGGGGCGCCTACCTCGGTGACGAGGGCGTGGCCAACGGGGTGAGGATGAAGATCAGCTCCTGGCAGCGTCACGACCCCAACGCCATGCCCCCGGCGGCCAAGGGGACGGGCATGTACATCAACTCGTCGATGGCCAAGATCGAGGCGCTCAAGGCCGGCTACGACGAGGCCATCCTGCTCTCACCCCAGGGTTACGTCAGCGAGTGCACCGGAGAGAACCTGTTCGTCGTGCGCCGCGGGCGGATCGTCACGCCGCCTCTGGCGGCCGGCGCACTCGAGGGCATCACCCAGGACTCGGTGATCACCATCGCCCGGGATCTCGGCTACGAGGTCGAGTTCGGCAACATCCTGCGCTCCGACCTCTACACCTGCGAGGAGGCCTTCCTCACGGGCACCGCAGCCGAGGTGGTGCCCATCGCCTCGGTCGACGACCGGGTGGTGGGCGACGGGCGGCCCGGGCCGATCACCCGTCGGGTCCAGGAGCTCTACCACGCCGCGGTGCGCGGCCAGGTGGACCGGTACAAGGACTGGGTGGAACATGTCGGGTGACCACGCCCACGCCGAACTGGAGAGCGCCCGGATCCCCGACGCGGTCGACATCTACGACACCACCCTGCGCGACGGCAGCCAGCAGGAGGGACTGTCGCTCACCGTCGACGACAAGCTGCGGGTGGCCGAGCAGCTCGACCACCTGGGCGTGCAGTACATCGAGGGCGGCTGGCCGGGAGCCAACCCCAAGGACGCCGAGTTCTTCCAGCGGGCCGCCGCGGGGGACCTGCATCTCCACCGGGCGACCCTGGTGGCCTTCGGATCGACCCGCAAGGCCGGAGGACGGGCCGAGACCGACCCGGTCCTGGCCGACATGCTGGCGGCGCGGACGTCGGTGGTGTGCCTGGTCGCCAAGTCGGCGGAGTGGCACGTGACCGAGACGTTGCGCACGACGCTCGCCGAGGCCGTCGACATGGTGGCCGACTCGGTGGGGTTCCTCGTCGGGCAGGGCAAGCGGGTGTTCCTCGACGCCGAGCACTTCTTCGACGGCTTCGTCCAGAATCCCGGTTTCAGTACCGACGTGCTGGCCGCCGCGGCCGACGCCGGGGCCGAGGTGCTGGTGCTCTGCGACACCAACGGCGGGACCCTGCCTTTCGAGGTGGAGCGGGTGGTGGGCCAGGTTCGCGACCGGTTCAACACCGGTATCGGCGTCGGGGCCCATTTCCACAACGACTCGGGCTGTGCCGTGGCCAACTCGCTCACCGCGGTGCGCATGGGAGCCACGCAGGTCCAGGGTTGTGTCAACGGCTACGGCGAGCGCACCGGCAACGCCGACCTGACCTCCGCCATCCCCGATCTGACGTTGAAGATGGGGGTCCGGACCATCGAGCGGGAGCGCATCCGCCTCCTCACGCCTGTCGCCCACCACATCGCCGAGCTGGTCAACGTGGCGCCCGACGCCCACCAGCCGTTCGTCGGCCAGTCGGCCTTCGCCCACAAGGCGGGCCTCCACACGAGCGCCATCGCCCGCTCCCGGCAGGCCTACGAGCACGTCGAGCCCGACTCGGTCGGGAATGGAACCCGGTTCGTGGTGAGCGAGATGGCCGGCCGGTCGACCATCGCCTTGAAGGCCGAGCAGGTCGGTCTGGCCATGGACGACGAGGCCATGGCCGCGGTGGTCGAGCGCCTCAAGGAGCTCGAGCACCGGGGCTACCACTTCGAGGTGGCCGACGGATCGCTCGAACTCCTGATGAGAGCGGCGACCGGCTGGAAGCAGAGCTTCTTCAGCTTGGAGTCCCACCGGGTCATCACGGAGCTGCGCGAGGACGGCAGCTTCGTCACCGAAGCCACGGTGAAGGTCATCGTCGGCGACGACCGGGTGATCGCCACCGCCGAGGGCAACGGCCCGGTCAACGCCCTCGATGCGGCTCTGCGACAGGCCATAGGCCCGGTGTACCCGCAGCTCGCCCAGGTCCATCTGACCGACTTCAAGGTGAGGGTGCTCGACACCTCGCGGGGGACCGGGGCGGTGACCCGGGTGCTCATCGACTCGAGCGACGGGGACCGGACGTGGACCACCATCGGGGTGTCGGAGAACGTCATAGAAGCGTCGTGGTCGGCGCTCGAGGACTCCATCGTGTTCGGGTTGCTCCACCTGGGGGCCGACCGCCAGACTTCCCTGCGATGACCCAGCCCGCGCAGGTACCCCACGCCGACACCGACCGGATCCGTCCCTCGTCGCTCCTCCCGGCGCCCGGACGGTGGGTGCTGGACCGCCCCGCCGAGCAGACCGACCTGGAGCCGCCCACCGGGCCCCGCTTCGGTTCCACCGGTCCCGACCTGGGCTACGGGCTGAAGCTGGCCCGCCGCATGGAGAAGCGTCTGGAGCTGGCCCCCGGCGAGCACCTCGAGGACGTGGTGGCGGGGGGCTTCGCGTGTGGCAGCCGCAGAGCGGCCCATTTCGGGCGGGCTCCGGTCATCTACGACATGGAGTGGGCTTTCGGCCTGTGGGGCTATCTCGGGGGGGCGCCGGCCGAGCTGATCGAGTGGCGGGGCCCGCTGTTCCGCGGGGCGGCCGAGCACTACTGGGATCAGCGGGAGATCGTCGACGCGGTCAAAGTCGATGCCCTCAAGCTGACACCGGCCCAGGCCCGCGAGGCGACCGGCCGCTGGAAGGACTATCTGATCGTATGAGCCGGGCCGATGGCCTGGGCCGGAGTGGCTGTGTGAGCCGGATGGGAGTTGCACCATGACCATGTCGGTGGCCGAAGCCGATGCCCAGCTGACCGCCCCGGGTCAGATGTTCGAGACCGCCGAGGTCGACATCCGGGGCGTGCCAACCAAGGTGTGGAAGAACTGCCCGGCCACGCTGGGGGCCATCCTCCAGGCGTCGCGGGCCCACGGCGAGCGGGTGTTCCTGGTCTACGAGGACGAGCAGATCACCTTCGAGCAGCATTTTCGCCGGGCCGCCCACCTGGCCCACGTCCTCCGGGACCGCTTCGGGGTGCGCGAAGGCGACCGGGTGGCCATCGCCATGCGCAACTTCCCGGAATGGTCGGTGGCCTTCTGGGCGGCCGCCGCGGCAGGGGCGGTCATCGTCCCCCTGAACTCGTGGTGGACCGGCGACGAGTTGCAGTACGGACTGTCCGACTCGGGGACCAAGGTGCTCTTCGCCGACGGCCCGAGGGCGGCCAGCATCGCTCCATACCGCGCTTCGCTCGGGGACCTCCAGGCCGTGGTGGTGGCCCGGACCGACGCTGCCGGGGGGACCGAGGACTGTCTGCTGTGGGCCGATGTGATGGGGGCGGTGCCAGATGCGGTCGAGCTGCCGACCGTGACGGTCGCCACCGACGACGACGCCACCATCTTCTACACGTCGGGTACCACGGGACGACCCAAGGGGGCCCTCGGCACCCACCGCAACATCTGCACCAACCCCATCAGCCTCTACTACGTGAACGCCCGGGGCGCCCTGCGCAGCGGCCGACCGGCGGGGGCGCCCGGCGACGGTGAGCAGAACGCCTATCTGCTGTCGGTTCCGCTGTTCCACGCCACGGGCTGCCACTCCATCCTGGTCGGCAACATCCTCTCCGGGGGGAAGCTGGTGATGATGTACCGCTGGGATCCGGGCCGGGCTCTAGAGCTGATCGAACGGGAGCGCATCACCACCTTCGGTGGGGTGCCGACGATGGTGCTGCAGGTCCTGGACCATCCCGACTTCGCCCGTCGTGACACGTCGAGCGTCAGATCGGTGGGCTACGGCGGGGCGCCCGCCCCCCCGGAGCTGGTGAAGCGGATCAAGGAGCACTTCAACTCGAGCCCCGCCTCCAACGGCTACGGGCTGACTGAGACCTCGTCGCTTTCGACCATGAACTCCGGTGAGGACTATCTGGCCAAGCCCGACAGCGTGGGGCCGCCGGTGCCGGTGGTGACCGTGAAAGTCGTCGATCCTGACGGCCGGGAGGTGCCCACCGGCGAGGTGGGGGAGCTGTGGATCAAGGGGCCCAACGTCGTGAAGGGCTACTGGAACAAGCCCGAGGCGACCGCCGCGGTGTTCACCGACGGGTGGCTCCACACCGGCGACGTGGCCCGCCTCGACGACGAGGGGTTCGTCTACATCGTCGACCGGGCCAAGGACATGCTCATCCGGGGCGGAGAGAACGTCTACTGCGTGGAGATCGAAGGGGTGCTCTACGAGCATCCGGCGGTGGCCGAAGCGGCGGTCATTGGGATACCCCACCCCACCCTGGGGGAGGAGGTCGGCGCGGTGGTGAGCCTCCTGCCCGGCAGGGAGGTGACCGAGAAGGAGCTCCAGGAGTTCGTGGGCTCCCGGCTGGCCGCCTTCAAAGTTCCCGTCAAGGTGTGGTTCTACGAGGGCGAACTGCCCCGCAACCCGGCCGGCAAGGTGCTCAAGCGAGACCTGCGCGAGGGCCTCATCCCCTCCTGAGGGGCGGCCGAGCCACCGGCGGCTGACGCGGCCGACCGGATCAGCGCGGCACCGACTCGAGGAACGACGTCAGGTTCTCGAGGTCGTCGGGGGTCGCCACGTTGGCCCGGTGGGCGCCCTCCACGGTGCGCTTGACCATGCCCGACAGCTCGGTGCCGGGACCGAGCTCGAGGAAGTGGGTGACACCGGCCCGGGAGAGGGTCTCGAGCGATTCCCGCCAGCGCACCGGGGCGACCAGCTGACGCGACAGGAGCTCGGCGAAGCCGTCGCGGTGGGCGGAGGCGTCGACGTTGGCGACCACATCGACGGTGCTGTCGTGGAAGTGGGCCGCGTCGAGGGCGGCGTCGAGGAGGTCCTGGGCCGGGGCCATCAGGGGCGAGTGGAAGGCGCCGCCGACGGGCAGGGCCATGACCCGCTTGGCTCCGAGGGCCCTGGCGGCCTCGCCGGCCCGCTCGACTCCTGCGGCGGTGCCGGCGATGACCACCTGACCCGGTGCGTTGTCATTGGCGGGCCAGGCCCCCTCCACGCCTGCGCAGGCCTGGCGGACCAGGTCGGCGTCCAACCCGAGCACCGCGGCCATGGTGCCCGGCGCGGCGTCGGCGGCGCCCTGCATGGCCTCGCCGCGGGCGGCGACGAGCTGGGCGGCGGCGTCGGCGGGGATGGCCTCGGCGGCCACCAGCGCGCTGTACTCACCCAGGCTGTGGCCGGCGACGGCGGCCACCGGCACGTAGGCCAGCCCGGAGATGCGGGCCGCGTGGAGGGCGACCAGGCTCAGCGCGAAGGCGGCCAGCTGGGCGTTGCGGGTGGCTTTCAGGGTGTCGGCGTCGGCGTCGGTGAGCAGGCCGGACACGTCCCGCCCGGTGGCCTCCGACAGCCGCTCGACCAGGGCCCAGGCCGGGTGGCCGGTCCAGGGGACGCCCATCTGCGCCCGTTGCGAACCCTGTCCGGGAAAAAGGAGAGCGAGCATCCGGATGACCCTAATAGTCCGGTCCCGGCGGTGGAATCCCGAAGAACCAGGAAATTCGTAGGACGTCCTAGAATAGGGGCGTGCAGTCGATCACCCTGAGTGAAGAGCAGAAGTCCTTCCGGACCGCCATCCGCCACCTTGCCGAGACGCGCATCGGCCCCCGCGCCGCCGAGGTGGACGCCACCGGCGAGTTCAGCTGGGACAATTTCAAGGACTGCCTGTCCATGGATCTCCCCGGGATGAACATTCCGGAGGCCTATGGAGGCTCGGAGGCCGACCACGTGACCCAGGCCATCATGGTAGAGGAGCTGGCCCGGGTCTGCGCCTCCACCAGTCTGATGATGGGCATCAACGGGCTGTCCACCACCCCGATCGTCAACTGGGGAAACGACGAGCAGAAGGCCCGCTATCTGGCGCCCATCGCCCGGGGGGAGAGCCAGGGCAGCTACTGCCTATCAGAGGTCGATGCCGGCAGCGACGTGGGCGCCATGACCACTCGGGCGGTGCGCGACGGGGACTCCTACGTGCTCAACGGCCGCAAGCAGTGGATCACCAACGCCGGGATATCCGACGTGTACGTCGTCTTCGCCAAGACCGACCCTTCGGCCGGATCGCGCGGCGTTAGCGCGTTCATCGTCGAGAAGAGCATGGGCCTGCAGATCGGCAAGCTGGAGCACAAGCTGGGCATCCACGGCAGCCCCACGGGGGAGGTCATCCTCGATGACGTGCGGGTACCCGCCGCCAACCTGCTGGGGCGGGAAGGCCAGGGGTTCATGATCGCCATGCACACGCTGGACCGGACCCGGCCGGCTATCGCCGCCCAGGCCGTCGGGATCGCCCAGGGGGCCATCGACGTGGCCCGGACCTACATGAAGCAGCGGCAGACCTTCGGCAAGCCCATCGCCGAGTACCAGGGACTGCAGTTCATGCTGGCCGACATGGCCATGAAGACCGAGGCGGCCCGCACCCTGACCTATCGGGCGTGCGCCTTGATCGACGACGGTGATCCCGACGGGGAACTCAACTCGATCGGGGCCATGGCCAAGTGCTTCGCCTCCGACACGGCCATGCAGGTGACCGTCGACGCGGTGCAACTGCTGGGCGGCAACGGCTACACCACCGACTTCCCGGTCGAGCGGATGATGCGCGACGCCAAGATCACCCAAATCTACGAAGGCACCAACCAAATCCAGCGCATCGTGATCGCCCGGAACCTGCTCGCCCCCTAGAGGATGTTCTCCCGGTGTCCCCAGGCGGGGTCACCAGGCGTAGTGCTCTGGTGCGGGTTTGTAGCCGGGGAAGATGCGGTCCAGTTCCTCCAGGGTGGCCTCGTCGAGGGTGACGTCCACGGCTCTGTCCGACTGATCGAGTTGCTCAAGGGTGCGAGGGCCGATGATGGGGGCGGTCACCCCGGGCTGGTGCAGGAGCCAGGCCAGGGCCACGTCGGCCGGCCTCTCCCCGACGGAGCGGCACAGCTCCTCGTAGGCGGCGATTCTCTCGCGGTTGGCCTCGATCTGGGCCTGGGCCCGCCCGGCCCGCCGCCGCTTTCCATCCTCGGCGAGGACGCCCCCGAGGAGGCCGCCCTGAAGGGGGCTCCAGGGGATCACACCCACGCCGTAGTGACGGGCCGCGGGCAGGACCTCGAGCTCGATCTCGCGGGTGAGCAGGTTGTATATCGACTGCTCGCTGACCAGCCCGAGGAGGTGGCGGGTCGCGGCGGCCTCGTTGGCCGCCGCGATGTCCCAACCGGCGAAGTTGGAGGAGCCCACATAGAGGACCTTGCCCTGGTCGACCAGCTGGCCCATGGCCTGCCAGATCTCCTCCCAGGGGGTGTCCCGGTCCACGTGGTGCATCTGGTACAAGTCGATGTGATCGGTCTGCAGGCGCCGTAGCGAGTCCTCGCAGTTGCGCCGGATGCTCAGCGCCGACAGCTTCCCGCTGTTGGGCCAGTCGCCCATGGCCCCGTACACCTTGGTGGCCAGCACGGTGCGCTCTCGGCGGCCGCCGCCCTGGGCGAACCACTCGCCGATGATCTCCTCGGTCCAACCCGGGTGCGCTCCGCTGACCCCTCCGACCTGCCCGGGAGGGGTCATGGCCCCGCCGTAGCGGTTGGCCGTGTCGAAGAAGTTGATGCCCATCTCGTGGGCGCGGTCCATGATCGCCCAGGACTCCTCGGGGGTGGTGAGCGGTCCGAAGTTCATGGTGCCGAGGCACAGTCGGCTGACGGTGAGGCCGGTACGGCCGAGATGGGTGAACTGCATGGCTCTCTCCAGTCGCGCCTGGTTCGAGGTCCCAGGCCCTGGGGCCGAGTAAAGCAGGTCCGGGCCCCTGGAGGGCCGGGCGCGGTCGTCGGGGAGATCAGGTTTCTAACGGGTCGGTCGGCCGCTCACGACGCCGCCCTGGCCCGGCTGTGGGTCGCCGCGGCGTCGGCCGTGACCGCTGAACCGTTCTGGCGCAGCAGTTCCTGGGCCTGGTCGAAGGGGACCGGCCGCGACCACAGGTAGCCCTGCCCGTACTGGCAGCGGGCGTCGGAGAGCCACTTGGCCTGGGAGGAATCCTCCACTCCTTCGGCGACGGTCGCCAGGTTGAGGCTGGAGCTCATGGCGAGGATGGCCGAGGTGAGGGCGGCGTCCTTGGAGTCGGTGGTGAGACGGTCGACGAAAGCTTTGTCCACCTTCAAGATGTCGACGGGGAGATTGCGCAGGTAGGCCAGCGAGCTGTATCCGGTGCCGAAGTCGTCGATGGAGATCCGCACCCCGGCGCCCCTGAGCGCTTCGAGGCGGTGGACGATCAGATCGAGGTCCCGCAGGAGCGCGCTCTCGGTGATCTCGAGGGTCAGCTGGGCCGGTGGAAGCCCGCTGTCGGACAGGACGCTCATGACCTCGTCGACGAAGTCGCGCCGCCCGAGCTGGGGAGTGGCCACGTTCACCGACATGGTCAGGCGGCGTCCGGCCGGAGCCTTGGGGAACATGCGGGCGGCGGCCTCGCACGCTTGGCGCAGCACCCAGCTCCCGAGGGGGTGGATGAGGCCGGACTGCTCGGCCACCGGGATGAACTCGCCCGGTCCGAGCAGGCCGCGTGCGGGGTGACTCCAGCGCACCAGGGCCTCGAAGCCCGATACCTGCCCGCTGCGCAGCTCGACCGTCGGCTGATAGTGCAACACCAGCTCGTCGTTCCTGATGGCTCTCTGCAGTTCGGCGCGCACCTGCAGGCGTTCGAGCGCAGCGGCGTGCAGCTGGGGCTGGTAGACGGCCGTGGTCCCCTTGCCGCGGTCCTTGGCGAGGTACATGGCCACGTCGGCATTGCGCAGCAGGTCCTCGTTGGTAGTGGCGCTGCCGTCGTTGCCGGCCAACCCGATGCTGGCCCGGATGGTGATCTCGTTCCCGTCGACGGTCATGGGTCGGGCGATGGTGTCGAGCAGCTTGGTGGCGATGCCGTGAGCCACCGCCAGGTCGGTGTCCTCGAGGAGGATGGCGAACTCGTCACCGCCGAGGCGGGCGATGGTGTCCGACGAGCGCAGGGCGTCCTTGGCCCGCCGGGCGATCTCGACCAGGACCTGGTCCCCGGCGCTGTGGCCCAGGCTGTCGTTGACGTTCTTGAACTCGTCCAGGTCGCAGAACAGCACGACCAGCTGGGAGCCCGTCCGTTCGGATCGGGTCAGGGCGTGGGCCAGCCGGTCGGCGAAGAGCTGGCGGTTGGCCAGAGAGGTGAGGGAGTCGTGGAAGGCCTGCCGGCGCAGTTCCTGCTCTAGCTTCACCCGGTCGGTGACGTCACGCAGGGTCACCACCAGCCCCCCCACCGCCGGGTCTCCGGTCAGGTTGGCCACGGTGCCCTCGGCGTTGACATGGCGCCCGTCGGCGTGTTCGAGCGACACCGAGATCCTGGTCTCCGAACCGTCGGAGAGGGAGCTGAGCCGCTGGCGGAACGTCGGGGCGTCGGCCTCAACGACGAGCGCCCCGAGGTCCCGGCCGACCAGAGCGGCGGCTTCATAGCCGGTGACGAGGCGAGCCGACGGGGTGGCGAACGAGATGACCAGATCCAGGTCGCAGATGAAGACGGCGTCGGCCGAGTTCTGCACCAGGGCGGCCAGGCGGCGGTCCCCTTCCATCCGGGCCTCCTGGCCGGTGATGCGATCCTGGAGGCGCCGGTGGCGGGCGACAAGTCGGTGGAACCAGATCATCCAGGCTCCGGACGCGACCAACAGGAGAACGGCGAAGTCGACCTTGGCCCGGGTGTCGATGCGGCGCTGGCGCTGGGCCAGCCCGGCGACGAGTTGTGCGGCCGCGGCCTGGGCGGGCTGGGCCGATACGGGGGCGGGACCGGCGGGGAGCTGAGAGGCGACCTGGCGCAGCCGGCTCAGATCGCTGGCCCCGGAGCCGGAGTGGGAGAGCGCGATTATGCCGCCCTCCAGCACGGCCTTCAGTTGACCGGCCGGCTCCGACGCCGACTGGCCCAGCTGCCCCTCGAGGCGGCTGGCCGTGGCCACCTGGTTGCGGACCGGTATCGGTCGGTCGTAAATGTAGGTGAGGAGCAGGAACTCGCTGACGATCACCGCGACAGTCACCACCGGAAAGATGATGTAGCTCGCCCGCCCGCGCCGCGTTTTGGTTACTCGTACCACTCTGTGAGGTTCGGCGTGTGGCCTGCGGTACTGAACGGATCCCCGGCCGCAGGCGGCTCGGGGGCGGCACCGCGTGGTCGAACGCCCGTCCCCTGTCCCTCGTGTCCCGAAAAATCGGAAATGGTCGGGATGGGCGGCCGTCTCCGGTATCCGGGGCACCCGCTCTGTGCCCCCCGGGCCGCGGGACCGGCGGTTGGGGGTAGGTTGCCAGGCGGTGATCGGGTGACGGTGCTGGTCGATGCGGCAGGGGTGGGCGTGTCGCGCTCGGACCGGGTCCTCTTCTCGGGCC
>JAGWSF010000093.1 GCA_028876385.1 Acidobacteriota bacterium
GGTTCTACGCGGGCGCGCCTCCAGCGATTGGGCGCGAACGCGTCTCGGGAAGCAGTGCGAACGCGCCGTCACGGCCTTTATGTGGGCGGGTGGTGCGGTGGCCCGACGACCGGCGCCGACGGCGTGGCGATCAGGCCGAGGGCAAACCGGAGCGCGCCGCGAGTCGCTCCCGCTGTGGCTCAACGGTGTAGCGCGGGTCCTCAGCCGACTGCATGCCAGCCTGGAAGACACCGAAGCGGGTGAGCGCCGACCCGGCCAGCAGGCAGGCTCCGGCCGCGGCTGACGCCAGTCTCGAGCGCCGGCCGGCGACGGCCCCGGCGGCGCCGGCCACCGTCAAGGCCTCGGCCGCCTTCATCAGGCGGCCGGCCCGCCCCTGATCGTAGGTTTCGGCGGCCAGGCCCATCCGGGCTTTCATGACCCGCATGGCGGTCAACTCGGCCACCGCTCCGGCGACCGCCAGACGGCGGGCCGGGGCGGCTCGCGCCGGCGAAACGGTCAGCAGCCCCAAACCGCCCGACGCCGAGCCGGCCGACCCGGCGAAGAGGAACGGCATCTCGCGGTAACCCCCGTGCCAGGCCGGCACCGCGGTGTCGGCGACCAGTACCCCGGTATAGGTGGTCACCACCGGTCCGATCAGTCCGGCGGTGACAGAGGCGGCCTTCTGAAGCGGTCGCCGGGCGCCGGCCAGCCGGCCCGGCAGGGGGACCACGTCAAGGACGGCGGCGCCTATGGCGGCGGGTCCGTACACCGAAAGGATCCATGAGCCGACGCTCATCGGGGACGACGGTTTGAAGACGCGCAGCATGTTGTAGAAGCGGCCCGGGCGGCCGAGGTCGTGTACCAGGGCGACCAGCGACAGGCCGATAGCCCCTGCGGCACCCATGCGCAGGGGCCGGCCCAGCCCCTCGAGCCCTTTGGCGTCGGTGGCCGCCGCCAGCGCCGACGACCCCCCCGCCAGCCCCCCGAGGAAGAGGTAGCCGGCTATGTCGAGTGCAGCCCAGGTGGGTGGGTTGAGGACGGGTTGGCCGTAATAGGAGCGCCCCGCTTCGGTGTCGGGCCGGCGGGACATCCGAGGCGACTTCATCGGGCCGCGGCCACGACCGTCGCAGCCAGGGCCAGGGCCGCCAGGGCGGCCCGCTTCCACATGGACGGCAGATCGCGGGTGGTCACCACCGGGTCGGGGGGCAGCCCGTAGACCTCGGGCTGGTCGAGGAGCAGGAAGAACGCTCCCGTGCCGCCCACCCCGTCGCCGGGGTCGTCCCCGTACAAGCGGGCCCCGGTTGCACCCCGGCGGTGAAGGACCTCAACCCGGTCGGCGGCCTCGGCCCGCAGGACGTCGAGCTCCCCGAACTGGATGGACCGGGTGGGGCAGGCCTTAGCGCAGGCGGGCTCCATGCCCACCTTGAGGCGGTCGTAGCACAGGGTGCACTTCCAGACCCGCCCGTCCTCCTTCCGCTGGTCGATCACCCCGTAGGGACAGGCGGGCACGCAGTAACCGCAGCCGTTGCAGACGTCGGACTGGACCACCACCGTGCCGAACTCGGTGCGGAAAAGTGCGCCGGTGGGGCAGACGTCGAGACAGGCCGCCCGAGTGCAGTGCTTGCAGACATCCGAGGACATGAGCCAGCGCAGTTCCCCGGCGGTGGCGGGGAGGCCGTCACCCACCGGGAGGCCCTCATCGGCCGCCGGAACGGGGTGGCGCTGCTCTATGAAGGCCACGTGGCGCCAGGTGTCAGCGCCGAGACCCCAAGAGTTGTCGTAGGAGAAGCCGGAGAAGCGCAGCCCGTCGTCGGGTACGTGGTTCCACTCCTTGCACGCCACTTCGCACGCCTTGCAGCCGATGCATACCGATGTGTCGGTGAAGAAACCCATCCGCGGCCTGCTGTCGGCCCAGCCCGCATCTGTCGCAACCATGGCGGCTCCTTGATACCCAAAGCTGCGGGTTCCATTCAGGCGAAAGTGATCGGTCGCAGAAAATATAGGGTCTTGGGGGTGCCACCCACTCATGACGGCCCGGGCCGGGACGAGCAGCCCGATCCCCGCCGGGCGGCGGCCATCGCCGCCCGCGGCTTTCACGACGACCCGGTCATGTCGTGGGTCTTCCCCGATCCCGTCGACCGGACCGCCGCCCTCGAGCTGTCCTTCGAGCGGCTGGCCCTGCGTTTCGCCGCCCGGGGCGGTCGCATCGACGTCCTCGACGATGCGTGCACGGCCCTCTGGCTGGGCCCCGACCCGCCGCCCGCGCCCGAGGAGCCGACCCCCCCGTCGGATCGGCCGTGGCACCTGCTCACCCCTCAGGCCATGGAGCGTTTCTCCGTGCTCGGTGCGGCCATGGAGGCGTCCCACCCGGCGGAGCCGCACTGGTACCTGGGGGTCGTCGCCTCGCTGCCCGACCAGCAGGGCCGGGGGCTGGGACGGCGGATCCTCGAGCCGGTGCTGCGCAACTGCGACGACCGCGGTGTCCCCTCGTACCTGGAGTCGTCGAACGCCCGGAACCTTCCCTTCTACTACCGGCTGGGCTTCGCACAGGTGGGCGAGATCACCATCCCCGACGGGCCTTCGCTGTATCCGATGTGGCGGGCACCGGGAGCGGCCGCGGGCTGAGACACCGGCTCGGCCCGAAGCCGAGTCGGCTCCGCCCGGTCCCGCACCGGCATGCTAAGAAGTGGCCCGATCGAAGCGATCCGGAGGGGGAACATGCGCGCAGTCAGGGTGGTGCGTCACGCGCGCCCAACCGAGGCGGTCGAGGTGCAGGAGACCGCCGTTCCCGAACCCGCCCCCGGCATGGTGCGCGTGAAGGTGGCCGCGGCCTCCCTCAACTTCGGGGACATTGCCCGCAGCCGGGGGACACTGGCGAGCGTCATGGCCGAGCCGCCCTTCACGCTGGGGATGGACGCCTGTGGGATCGTCGAGGCCGCCCCCGATGACGCCGGCCACCTGGTCGGGCGGAGGGTGATGGCCATCACCCACATGGCCATGGGGGGGATGGCGGAGTACGCCCTGGCCCCGGTCACGTCGGTCTTCGAGGTACCAGACGAGCTCGACGACGCCGAAGGGGCAGCGTTCGTGCTGCCGTTTCACACCACCTACCTGGCTCTGCACCCCCGGGGCCGCCTGGCCGCCGGCGAGACGGTACTGATCACCGCCGCCGGCGGCGCCCTCGGAACGGCGGCCATCCAGTTGGCCAAAGCGGCCGGAGCCAGGGTCATCGCCGTCGCCGGCGGACCCGAGAAGCTCGAGCTGTGCCGGCGGCTGGGCGCCGATGTGCTGGTCGACCACGGCCGCGACGACATCTTCGAGCGGGTGATGGAGGCGACCGGCGAGCAGGGGGCCGAGGTGGTCCTCGACCTCGTCGGCGGCGATCTCACCGAGAAGCTCTGGACGTGCGTCGCCTACGCCGGACGCTACCTGCCGGTCGGCTTCAACGACGACCCCCAGGCCGGCATGACCGGCCGACCCCTCCGCCGGGTCTCCATGGGCAACTTCTCGGTGGTGGGCGTGATCCTGTCCTACGCCCCGCCATCCAAGCTGATGCGCCAGTTCGGCGTGGTTCCCAATCCCCCGGACCTCGGTCCCCGGGTGCACGAGGCCCTCTGCCAACTGGTGAGAGAAGGCCGGGTGCGACCCCATATTGGTCAGCGCATCTCCCCGGAGCAGGTCGCCGGCGCCCTCGAGGACCACGAGCAACGGCGCACGACGGGCCGGACGGTGGTCGTGTTCGACGGTTCGGCCGGCTGAGCGGCGGCGACGGGAGGGAGCAGCGATGAACCCCGAAGAGGTGATGAACGCGGCCCGCCAGGCCACCGGCCTCGACGACTTCGGCGGCACCGAGTTCGGCGAGGGCCTGGAGGTCTACTGCTCGGCGGTGGAATCCGAGGCGGCCTTGAACGACCTGGGCCGGGTGGCGGTCGAGGCCAACGTGGTCGCCTCCCTGGCCAACCGCCTCAGGATCGTCGACTGGGCCGAGCGTCACCCCCAGGTCGCCGATGAGCGCATCGAGCGGCCGCTGGTGGTCATAGGCATGTTCCGGGCGGGGACCACCCTGCTGTCCAACCTCCTCGACTGCGACCCGGAGAACCGTTCCCTGCTGCGCTGGGAGTCCTCAGACAGCGTCCCCCCGCCCGATCACAGCAACTTCCGGGAGGGCCCGCGCGTCGACGCGGCGAGAGCCGCGTCGGAGATGTTGGACCAGATCAACCCGGCCATTCCGGCGGTCCACTACGAGGCGGCCGACGGGCCGACGGAGTGCCTTACCCTGCTCGGGCAGGACTTCAAGAGCCTCCTGTGGGAAGCCATGACCAACGTTCCCACCTACAGCGAGTGGCTCATGGGAACCGACCAGACCTCGGCCTACCGCTACCACCGCTTGGCCCTGCAGGTCCTGCAGAGCGGCGGGGTACGGGGTCGTTGGGCCCTGAAGAGCCCTCACCACGCGCTGGGACTCGAGGCCCTCACCGCCGTCTACCCCGACGCCACGCTGGTCCTTCTGCACCGCCAGCCGACCACCCTGGTGGCCTCGGTGTGCAGCCTGATCCGCACCCTGTCTGGGACCTTCAGCGACGCCGACCACACCGCCTACATCGCCGAGCACTGGACGAGGATGCTCGAGGCCTCGGTGGAGAGGATCGAGACCTTCCGGGCCTCCCACCCCGAGCACCCGATCGTCGATGTGGCCTACACCGACCTCGTCTCCGACCCGGTGGGCACCGTGGCGGCCATCTACCGCTTCGCCGGGCGCGACCTGCACCCGACGGGCGCCGAAGCCATGAGGAAGCACCTGGCCGACAACCCGGCGGGCAAGCACGGGACCCACCGCTACGACCTCGCCGACTTCGGTTTGGACGGCGCCGACGTGGCCGCCCGCTTCGCCGCCTACGCCGAGCGCTACCTCGGGGGGGCGGCTAGCCGCTGACCCCGTCGGGCCCTTCGGACACTCCCTTGGGGGCCCGCTGACCCATGAATCCGAACATGTAACCGGCGACGCGGCGCATCTGTATCTCGTCGGCCCCCTCGGTGATGCGGTAGCGACGGTGATGCCGGTAGATGTGCTCGAAAGGCTTGTGGCGGGAGTAGCCCAGCCCGCCGTGCACCTGCATGGCCTGGTCGGCGGCGTCGCAGCACAGCCGGTTGGCCTGGTAGTTGCACATCGAGACCTTGTCGGAGACCGAGAAGGCTCCGTAGCGGTCCATCATCCACGCCGTCTTGTGGATCAGGGCGCGCAGCATCTCGGCCCGGGTCTGCAACTCGACGAGGGGGAACTGGATGCCCTGGTTGTGGGCCAGCGGCCGGCCGAAGGGGCTGCGGGCCTTGGCGTAGGCCACCGACTCGTCGATGCAGTACTGAGCGGCTCCGAGCGACGAGGCCGCCTGACGGATGCGGTTCTCGTTGAAGAAGTGCTGGACGACCATAAGGCCCCGACCCTCCCCGCCGAGAATGGCCGAGTCGGGGACACGGACCTGGTCCAGTCGGACATGGGCGTGGTCGGTGGGCATGTTGAAGGTCCACAGGTACTCGACGATCTCGAACCCTGGGGCGTCGCGGGGCACGAGGAAGGCGGTTATCCCGGCTCCGTCGCCGGCCCGCCCGCTGGTCCGGGCGAACACCAGGTCGTGGGACGCCTTGTGGATCCCCGTGTTCCAGGTCTTCTCACCGTTGATGACCCACTCATCGCCGTCGCGACTCGCCGTGGTCTCCATCCAGGTGGCGTCGGAACCGTGGTCCGGTTCGGTGATGCCGAACGCGAAGCCCCGCCGACCGGCCGCCAGTCCTTCGACCCACTCGGCCTTCTGCTCGTCGGTGCCGTAGATGATCATGAGCAGCAGACCCACGTTGTTGCCGACGATGGAGTGCTCGTTCTGCAGGTCGCAGTGCAGACCGAGGCCCCGGGCGGCCAGGTGCTCCCTGATCACCGCCATGCCCAGATTGCTGCCGTCGCGGCCGCCGTACTCGGCAGGGAACGGGTAGCGGAAGTGGCCGGCCGCGTCGGCCCGCCGTCGCGCCTCGGCGAGGAGGGCCTCCCACCGCTCGTTGGGCAGGCCGCCGCGCTCCCAGTCGGTGCGGGCGTCCTCGCGGCGATGGTCGAAGAACCGGATGTTGTCATCCTCGGCTTCGAGGGGCTTGATCTCCCGGTCGATGAAGCGGTCCAGTTCGTCCAGGTAGTCGATCAGCTCCTGCGGCAGGTCGAAATCCACGGGTCATCTCCTCGGGTCGGTGAGCATCAGCAAATCCCATTCCATCTCCGGGACCCGCCGGCCGCTGGCGGCCATGACGATGGACGGGAAGGAGCCGTCGATGTGGGCGGCCGCCTGCGCCGCCAGTCCGAGCGCCCACTTGAGAGCGGAGAACACCTTCCACCACCGGTAGCGGGCGGCGTCGAAGCACCCGCCGGCCGCTTCGTAGGCGGCCACGAAAGGCTCCAGGGGGGAGAAGCCGCCAATTTCGAGGGCATCGTGGCCGAAACGCCACATGCGGGTGGCCAACCAGGCCACGTCCTCCATGGGATCGCCCCCTGGGCGGGCGCCCTCCCAGTCCAGCACGGCCCGCAGCCCGTCGTCGCCCACGATCAGGTTGCCGGTGCGGATGTCGGTGTGGACCAGGCAGGCGGTGGGCGGGGGTGGCGGCAGACGGTCCTCCAACCACCGCAACCCGTAGGTGAGGGCCGGGCGGGGTTCGAGCAGCCCGGCCGCGGCAGCGGCCAGCGCGGCCAGAGCGGTGGCCGCCGGAGGGCCGCCCTGGCCGGTTTCGGGCAGTTCGGCGGGGGCGAGGGAGGCCGGGACGGAGTGCAGGCGGGCCACGGCCAGGCCCAACTGGCGGGCCACCTGTTCCCCGAGGCCGCCGGCGTCGATCAACCGCAGCACGCGGCGGGGCACGGTCTCGCCGTCTACGAATTCCGACACGAAGAAGGGTCCACCCACCCAGGACGGATCGTCGCTCCAGGCCACCACGGCGGGTACCGGCACCCCGTGGGCGAGGGCGAGGGACCGCACCGAGACCTCGGCGGCGACGGGATTGAGCTGCACCGCGGTGGGCACGATGGTGGCCACCAACCGCCGGAGGCGGCCGTCGGGATCCCGGGCGTCGAAGGCCAGGTTGGCCCGACGGGCACCGGTCGTGGACGCCGTCAGGCCGGCGACCTCGACCGGGTGGCCCCACTCCCCGGCGAGGAAGGCGGCCAGCCCGTCGGCCAGCCCGGAGCTGGTCAACCGCCCTCCCAGGCGTCGTAGCCGGGTTTGGCGACGGCCAGGTCGTCGCGGGCCACGGCCACGAGCGTCTCCCAGACCAGCAGGGGGTCGAGATGGGCGCCCCGGTCCCGTAGCCGGTCGTCCAACTCTCCTCGCAAGGCCATCAGGTCCAACGCGGATGCCGGTCCCTCCGGCAAGCCGAGCAGCTCGATCAGGGCCCGGCGTTCCCGCTCGCGGGCGGGGGCCTCCAAGGTCGCCTGACGCTGCAGGATGCGGCACAGGCTGGCCGCCACCCGGACCTGATGGGCGACGGCGGGGGGCAGGGCGGCCAGCACGTCCCCCTCGAGGAGGGACGCCACCGCGTCGAGCAGCTCGGCGTCGTCGGGGCGGTACCTCACCCGACCGGAGAGCGCGACAGCTCGCCGGCTCGACGATCAGCACCCGAAGGGCCGGCGGTCCGACCCACATCCCCCATAACCGTCATCAGTGGAGCACGGCGCCAGGCGAACAGTCAACTTTTTTGTCGACAGTAACGATATATCGCTGTAGTATTGCGACATGATCAACGAAACCCAACACAAGCGGGGTGGCCCTCCCTGGGCCGGGCGCATGCACCCCCACGGTCACCATGAGCACGGGCACGGAGGAGGCCACCGGGGACCCCGGGGCGACTGGGCCGAAGCCGGTCCGCCGTGGGCCATGGGCCGGCGGATGAGACGAGGCGACGTCCGGGTCGCCCTCCTCGACGCCCTGCGCGAAGGTCCGGCCCACGGCTACGAGCTCATCAACCGCCTGGAAGCCCGAAGCGGCGGTATGTGGCGGCCGAGCGCCGGATCGGTGTACCCGACCCTCCAGCTCCTGGAGGAGGAGGGCCGTATCACCGGCCGTGACGAGGAGGGCAAGCGGGTCTACGAGTTGACCGCCGAAGGCCGGGGCGAGGCCGAGTCGTCGCGCCAGCGCCCGTCTTGGAACCACGGAGGCCCGAGCCGGGCCCACCTCGAGCTGCGCGCCACGCTGGGCCAACTGGCCATGGCGGCACGCCAGGTCGCCCAGGTCGGCGACGAGACCCAGATCGCCTCGGCCGGCACCATCCTGGCCGAGGCCCGTCAGAAGCTGTACCGCCTGCTGGCCGGGGACTGAGCGCCCAGGCGGCGACAGGCCTTCGCCGCCCGGGCGGCGACCGGGCGGCGACCGAGCGACGACCGGGCGGCGACGGGGTGCCCCGAGCGGCGCCGGGCGACGCTGGGCGACGACAATGGGGGCGTGGAAGCGGATGTGATGCTCGAGTTGGCGGTAGCACGGGCCGATGCCGAGCTGGCCGCCGACACCATGTGGCAGGCCGGGGCGTCAGCGGTGCTGCTGCGCGAGGAGGGGGCCGAGACCACCGTCTGCGCCTCCTTCCCCACGGCCGAGGCCACCCGTACCGTGGCCCGGGAAATGGCTGCCCAAGGGGCGGTCGCAGTGAACGTCGACCCGTCGTGGCGCGACGGCTGGCGCCAGTACGCGACCCCCGTGCCGGTCGGCGAGCACCTGTTGATCGCCCCGGCGTGGCGAGAGGTGCCGATCGGCTCCCGACGGCTGGTCCTCTCCATCGACCCCGGACCGTGCTTCGGCAGCGGCACCCATCCGAGCACCCGACTGATCCTCACCGCTTTAGAGCAGCGGCCGCCCGTCCCCTCCGAGCGGGTGGTCGACGTGGGCTGCGGCAGCGGAATACTGGCGGTGGCCGCCGCCCGCCTCGGTGCCACCGATGTCAGCGCCCTCGACACGGACCCCGAAGCCCTGGCCGTCACCCGGGCCAACGCCGAAGCCAACGGAGTCGGCCCCCAGATCGGCACCTGCACGACCGACATGGCCGAACTGCGGGGCCCGTTCCACCTGGCTCTGGTCAACGTCACGGCGGCCGTCCACGCCGAGTTGGCACCGGCCGTGACCGCTCTCATGGCCCCCGGCGGGAGGCTGCTCCTGGCCGGCCTGCTCCCCGGTCAGTGGCGCCACGTGGCGCCGGCCTACACCGCGGCGGGGGCCTGGGTGTCCGCCGAGATGGCGCTCGAAGGGTGGGAGGGACTTGAGCTGGGCGTATAGACGCGCAACCGACGTCGCTCCAGGATGCGAAGGCCCGGCAAGCTGAGAAGGGCCGGGGGCCTCCGAGGTTTCGCGGTAAAGATGTAGATTGTCCGAGTCGAGCAATCACATCGTGACCAATCCGCCGACCAAGAACTGGACCAACATCTGCGAGCTGACCGGTCAGGCCATGGATGCCCTGGTCGAGATCGAGCAGGCTCTGAACTCGGTCGACGGCACGACCCTCGATCCTCTCGAGTTCCGCATCCTCTTGTGGGCCCGCTGCAGTCTGGCCACCCTCTACGGCATTCGCGCTGACGAGACCGTGGACGAGACCGCCTTCGCCGAACTGCGGGCCCAGCTGGCCGACATCTGGGCCGATCCCCTCCCCAGCGACTGACCGAAGCCTCAGCGGGGACCGGCCCTACGGCGGGGTAGGAGCCTCTACGGGCGGGTGGGGGTGGTAACGGCGCGCAGCCCCTCGACGAACTCCTCCAGAGCCCAGACGGGGATGCGCCGGCTGCGTCCGACCGTCACCGAGGCGATGGACCCGTCGGTGACCAGCGCCAGCACCCGGGCCCGGCTGAGGCCGAGGGCGGTGGCGGCCTGCTCGGGCGAGACCATGAGCCGGGGGATGGCGGAATCGACGGCGACGGTCTCGCCCCCCGGGTTGGTCCCGTGCGAGGGGTTGGGACGGCGGCGCCCCTGTTGACGCAGAGCCGCCCGCTGGCGGCGCACCTCGTTGAGCTCGCGCCGGGCCACATCGCGCTCCCGGCGGGCCACATCGCGCTCGCGGCGGGCTTCGGAGACCATCTGGTCGGCGGCCTCCCGCGCCCCCTCCAGGAGGGTGCGGGCCTCGACCTTGGCCTTCTCCATCAAGGCCCGGGCCTGGGTCCGGGCCTCGCCGAGCGTGGCTTCGGTAACCGCAGTAGGGGCGGCCGGCGCCCGGCGATCGGGACCGGAGCGCGAGGCCGAGAGGTCTATCGTCCCCAGGCGAGACCAGAACTCCTCTATCTCGCGGGCCCGCTCCTCAGCTCGCCGCTGGTCTTCATCGGAAAGGTAGTTCTTGATGTCCACCACGAGGCCCCTCTGATCTAGATATTTCCTACCGACAGCGGCCCCGACCACGGGGTCGAAGCACCGCACGAGCCGCAGATTAGGTGGGACGATTAGAGGACGAGCGCCGGTACGGGGCGGCGTCTTCGGGAGCGTCCTTATTGGGCTGAAGTCAGCGGAAATTCCGACCGAAGAACCCGAAACCCGGGAAATCAGTTTAGTTGCTAATAGCGCGAATGGCGGTTACCGACATCTGTATATGGACACGTCGAGGTCCTCGTCGTATCTTCAGACATCCGAATCGACTAGCCGGAAGGAAAGGAAGATGTCGGATCTCAGCATCGCAGTCGTTGGGTCGATGGCCAAGCCGGCCTACCCCCTGTTCCCCCCGGCCGGGTCCGTCTCGCCGTCGGTGAGCGCCCTCGATCCCTATTTCCAGGCGCTCGACCAGACCCCGGCCCCGTCTCCCAGCGGATCGTCGACCTCCGGTCAGCGCAGCGGACAGAACCCCGGGTCGGGCTTCACCCAGGCCGGCAACACCCCGTCGGGGCCGCCGGCCAGCCCGCCGCCCTACGCGAGTGGCTCAGGGTCGGCCTCGGGGGCCGCCTCTGTCTACGTGGCGACCGGGGGCGGAAGGGCCACCACCACCAGCGCGTCGGCCACCGCGGCCCGCCTGGTCGACACCTACGGCTGACCGGCAGCACCCCACCAGGGGTACCGCCGGAGGCCCTTGAACGATACCGAGGGCATTCCAAGGTCCCTCTCGGGCCGGTACCAGGAACGCCTCCCAAGCTGATGACGAAGTCGTCCCCAGCCAAGGAGGCCAGACGTGCCCAACGATCCTTCCGCATCCCCCCGCCGCCAGCGTGTCCGCCGAGCCCGAGCCGTAACCGCCGCAGTGGCGGGTGGTTCCCTCATCGGCGGGGTGGTACTCGCCGATATTGCCGCGCATACCACCGCCCGGACCGCCGTGGCGGTGACGTCGGGCGCAACGGGCTCCTCCGGCGCCACCTCGGCGTCGACAGCGTCGCCCACCTCCACCCAGGCGACGTCGGGAACCACGTCCTCGTCTTCCACCAGCTCCACTTCGACCGGTAGCACGTCGAGCTCGTCCTATTCGGCTCCGACCGCGTCGTCCTCTACGGCCAAGGTGTCGAGCGGTGCCTCCTGAGCAGCGCCCACGGATTCCGAGGGAATCCCAAGCCAATCCTGCGAAGGCTCGCAGGACTTCTGCCGATCCTTGTGGGGAGACCAGCAGCGATCGGAGCATCTCAGAGCATGACCAGTCACGACCGAGACGGCACCCGGCGCCGCGTGCGACTGCAGCGAGCCCGAGCGGTCACCACCGCCCTGGCCGGTGGGTCGGTGATCGGGGTCCTGGTTCTGGCCGATCTGGCGGCCCACTCCACCCCGGCCCGAGCGTCGGCCGGCCCCTCGACACCGAGCGCGACGCCCACCGGGAGCCCGGGCTCGACACCGGCGACTGGAGCGACCCAGCCGGCAGCCGCCGACCCGACCACCAGCCCCGCGCCGCCCGCCGCGGACAACCCGACCACCAGCCCTACCACGGTGGCTCCGGCGACGAACCCCGCACCGGCGCCCACGCCGACGACCGGTCCGGCCACTACCCCCGTCTCGTCGGCTCCGGCCACCAGCCCGGCCACGTCCTCCCCCTACATCCAGTCGGGCAGCGGATCGTCCGGGTATGCGAGCTATTCGCCTCCGGTGCCGTCCTACTCGCCGACCCCGGTGCGGTCGGGGGCGTCATGAACGTCGAAGCCGCCTACGACAGCTTTGCCGCGCTCGGGACCGTCGTCGTGGTCGGCGCGGCCGACCCCGACCGGCTCGCCGCCGTGGTCCGCGGCGTACGCGACGAGATAGATCGGTGCGATCGGGCCTGCAGCAGGTTCAGGGCCGACAGCGACCTGACCCGGGTCAACGAGGGCCACCCCGGCCCGGTGTCGGAATGGCTGTGCGAGGCCGTCAGTGTCGCCTTGGACGCGGCCCGGGCCACCGCCGGGCTGGTCGATCCGACCATAGGCCAGTGCCTAATGGATCTGGGCTACGACCAGAGCTTCGATCGCCTCGACCCCGACCGGCCGCTGGTGGTGACCGCCACCCACGTGCCGGCCTGGTCGCGGGTCAGCGTCGACCGAGCCACCCGCCGGGTCTTCGTGCCCGCCGGCGTGCGGCTCGACCTGGGGGCCACGGCCAAAGCCCTCTGCGCCGACCGGGCCGCCGCCCGGGCCGCGGCGGAGACCGGGGCCGGGGTCCTGGTCAGCCTGGGTGGCGACATCGCGCTGGCCGGGCCGCCGCCGGCCGACGGCTGGCCCGTCAGGGTCACCGACCGGGCCGACACCCCACCCGAGGTCGAAACGCCCGGCCAGACCGTCGCCATACGCACCGGTGGCCTGGCCACATCGGGCACCTCGGCTCGGCAGTGGGCCCGGGGAGGAACCCTCATGCACCACCTCGTCGATCCCCGGACGGGACGCTCAGCCGACCCGGTGTGGCGCACCGTCACCGTCGCCGCCCCTTCCTGCGTGGCCGCCAACACCGCCTCCACGGCGGCCATGATCCTCGGCGCGGCGGCCCCCGGCTGGCTGGCCGCCCGCCACCACGACGCCCGCCTGGTGCGCCCCGACGGCTCGGTCGAGACCACCGGCGCCTGGCCCCTCGAACAACCCTCTCTACTCCAAGGAACCCCCAAATGAGCAGCCTCATCGGCACTTCAGCGGACTGGTACCTGATGCGGGCCAGCGGGTTCGTAGCCCTCATCCTCCTCACCCTGACCGTGGCCGTCGGCATCGCCAATGTGGCCCGCCTCACCCGAGGCGGCTGGACCCGCATGGTCGCCGCCCTGGTCCACCGGAACGTCTCGCTACTGGCGGTGGTCTTCTTGGCGGTCCATGTGCTCACCGCCATCAGCGACAAGTACGTCAAGGTGCCGGCCATCGCCATCCTCGTCCCCGGCAAGTCCGGCTACGACCCGCTGTGGGTCGGGCTGGGAGCCCTGACCATCGACCTGATCATCGCCGTGGTCGTCACCAGCCTGCTGCGCAGCCGGCTGCGCCGGCGCACATGGCAAATGGTCCACTGGCTCGCCTACCTGGCCTGGCCGAGCGCCATCGTGCACGGCATAGGCGCCGGCTCCGGAGCCGGCGCCGACACCGGTCGCACGTGGTCCACCGCCGTCTATCTCGGCTGCGCGGTGGTCTTCGCCGGCGCGGTGGCCATCCGGCTCTCACTCGAAGGTCGGGCCGCCCCTCCGGCGGCGGGCCGACCCCGACCCCGCTACGCCCTGTCCCCCCGCAACTCGGCCCCCCTCCAGCCGGCTCGTGGCGCCCACCACCGGGAGCCGGCAATGGCTTCCACCGGAGCCGGCTACCGGGCCGCCGACCAGATACGGAGATCACAGTGACCACAACCCTCGCCCAAAGGGAGCGCCGCGCCGCGCCCGCCCCCACCGGTCTGCCCCGGCTGCTGGCCGGCCGCCCGGACCTGGCCGGCCATCTGACCACCTTCGGCCCGCTCCCCCCGGTGGCCGCCGGGATGCAGGCCATGACCGCCCGGGCCGGCCTGACCGGTCGGGGCGGGGCCGGATTCCCCACCCACCGCAAGCTGGAAGCCGTAGCCGCCCGGCGCGGGCCGCGCGTCGTGGTGGCCAACGGCACCGAAGGCGAGCCGCTTTCGGCCAAGGACAAGACCCTGATGATCCAGGCCCCGCACCTGGTGCTCGACGGTCTCGACCTCGCGGCCCAGGCCGTGGGGGCCAGCCGGCGGGTCATCTGCATCGAGCGGGGCAACCAGGCCGTCTACGCCGCGGTCCGTGTGGCCCTGGCCGAACGGCGCGACGAGAGCGTCGAGGTGGTGGTCACCCCGCGTCGCTACGTCACCGGCCAGGAGGCCGCCCTCGTGGACTTCATCGACGGAGGGCCGGGCCGGCCCACCAGCCAGCGACCCTTCGAGCGAGGCGTCGGGGGCCGTCCGACCCTGGTCGACAACGTCGAGACCCTCGCCCACCTGGCCCTCATCGCCAGGTTCGGACCGGAGTGGTTCCGCCAGGTCGGCAGCCATGCGAGCCCCGGGAGCGCCCTGATCACCGTAGGCGGCCGGGTCGACCGACCCGGCGTGTTCGAGGTGGCCATGGGCAC
>JAGWSF010000094.1 GCA_028876385.1 Acidobacteriota bacterium
ACGGGAGCGGGGCATCACCATCAAGGCCCAGAACGTCCGGGTGCATTGGAAGGGCTACACCATCCACTTGATCGACACGCCCGGGCACGTGGACTTCGGCTACGAGGTCAGCCGCAGCCTAGCGGCGTGCGAGGGGGTCGTCCTACTGGTTGACGCGGCCCAGGGCATCGAGGCCCAGACCCTGGCCAATGCCTATCAGGCCCTCGAGCACGACAAGGAAATCGTGGCTGCGCTCAACAAGATCGACCTCCCGGCCGCCGACCCCGACCGCTACGCGGCCGAGATCGAGAAGGTCCTCGGCGTGCCGGCCGACCAGATACTGCGCATCTCGGCCAAGACGGGCTTCGGCGTGGCCGACCTCCTCGACGCCATAGTCGAGCGCATCCCGCCCCCCAAGGGCGATCCCGACCTGCCCCTGCAGGGGCTGATCTTCGACTCCTACTACGACCAGTACCGCGGCGTGGTGAGCGCCATCCGGATCGTCAACGGCACCCTGGCGGCGGGCGCCCGCCTGCGTTTCCTGCAGGCCGGCCGGACCCACGACGTCGAGGAGATCGGACTCCGCACCCCGCTCAACGTGCCGGTGAAGGCCCTCGGCCCGGGCGAGGTGGGCTACCTGATCGCCGGGATCAAAGACGTCGGGGAGGCCCGCTCTGGTGAGACCGTCACCGACGCCGGCCGCCCCGCGGCCCAGGCCCTCGAGGGCTACGAGGACCCCAAGCCGATGGTGTTCTGCGGCCTCTACCCGGTGGAGGGCGACGACTTCGCCAACCTGCGGGAGGCCCTCGAGAAGCTGCGGCTCAACGACGCCTCGGTCACCTACGAGCCCGAGACGTCGGGGGCCCTCGGCTTCGGGTTCCGCTGCGGGTTCCTCGGCCTGCTCCACATGGAGATCGTCCGGGAGCGCCTCGAGCGGGAGTTCGACCTGTCGCTCATCGCCACCGCGCCTTCGGTCGAGTACCTGGCCCACCTGACCGACGGCTCCACCGTCGAGGTGCACAACCCCTCGGAGATGCCCGAGCCGCAGAAGCTGGACTCCATCGAGGAGCCCTACCTGCAGGCCACCATCCTCAGCCCCACCGAGTACACCGGCACCTTGATGGACCTGTGCCAGTCCCGCCGGGGCGACATGGTGCGCATGGAGTACCTCTCCCCCGAGCGCCTCGAACTGGTCTACCGGATACCGCTGGCCGAGGTGGTCATGGACTTCTTCGACGCCTTGAAAAGCCGGACCAAGGGTTACGCCTCGCTGGACTACGAACCGGCCGGCTGGGCCCAGGCCGAGCTGGTCAAGATCGACGTGCTGCTCAACGGGGTGCCCGTCGACGCCTTCTCGGCCATCGTGCACCGCAGCGAAGCCCAGGAGTACGGGCGGCGCATGACCGAGCGGCTGCGCGGCCTCATCCCCCGCCAGATGTTCGACGTGCCCATCCAGGCCGCCGTGGGCGGACGCATCATCGCCCGGGAGACGGTCAAGGCCAAACGCAAGGACGTTCTGGCCAAGTGCTACGGAGGGGACATAACCCGCAAGCGCAAGCTCCTCGAGAAGCAGAAGGAGGGGAAGAAGCGCATGAAGAACATCGGGCGGGTGGAAGTGCCCCAGGAGGCGTTCATCCAGGCGCTGCGTCTGGAGGAGTAGCACCCGGCGGCCCGAACAGCGCGGCGGCCTCGGTCGGGCTGTGGGGGGCCAGCAGGGCCACCGTGGCGCGACCCGCGCCGAGCACCCCGAGCGACGGGGCCAGGTAGGCGACGCCCCGGTGTCGGCAGCTCTCGATGCGCCCCGGGGGGGCCGGGAAGGGGCCGCGCACGGCTTTCAGATCCACCCCCGGGACGGCCGGGACCCCGCCGTCGGCGGTGACCGCGCCGAGGTCCACCGGCCACCGGCTCAGGGCGGGGAGCAGGCCGGGGTCGGCGAGGAGCAGGTCGGGTCGCCGCCCCAGCCTGGCCTCGAGGACCTCCAGGCTGCGGACCGGCCCGGTCAGGCGGGCCACGAGGTACACCCCGCCCAGGTCGGCGTCGCGCGCCAGGTCGGCGAAGGGGCCGAACGGCAGCGGTACCTCCACGAGGTCGGCACCCCGGTCGACGGCGGCGCGGATGGTCTCGAGGGCGTTGCGGCGCCCGAGCCGTTCGCCCCACATGCCCGTCGAGCCGACCCCCGTCAGCGTCAGGGCCCGCCGCCCCAGCCGGCGTCCCCCGAGCGTCACCCGGTCGGGCCCGGGGTCGTCGCGCCGCTCCACCCCGGAGTTGTACACCGTCTCGGCCCCGAGTTCCACGGCCCGTCCGGCGCTGGTGGTGTCTTTTGGTGCTGGCACTCGGTATCGTTGAGTGCCAACGATGCTCGACGATCGCAAAGCCGCCATCCTCCGGGCTGTGGTGGAGGAGTACATCGAGACGGCCCAGCCGGTCGGCTCCGCGGCGGTGTCGCGCGCCCCCGGTCTGGCGGTCTCGTCGGCGACGGTGCGCAACGAGATGAACGCGCTGGAGCGCGACGGCTACCTCGTGCAGCCCCACACCAGCGCCGGGCGGGTACCCACTGACAAGGGTTACCGGTTCTTCGTCGATTCCCTCACCCCCAATCAGCGCCTCGATCCCTCCCAGAGCGAGCAGGTCCGGACCTTCTTCGCCCGGGCCCACGGCGAGTTGGAACGGATGTTGTCCGACACCTCCCGCTTCCTCGCCGGCCTCACCGACTACGCCGCGGTGGTGGTGCGCGACAGCGAGGATCCGGCGCGCATCAAGTCGGCGCAGCTCGTCTCGCTCACCTCGCAGGTGGTGCTGCTCGTAGTGGTGCTGGCCAGCGGCGTGGTGGAGAAGCGCACCCTGGAGTTGCCCGAACCCGTCGACGAGGTGGTCGTCGGGGCGGCGTCGGCCCGCCTGGCCGCCCACGTGGTCGGCGACACCTACGGGCAGCTCCTGCGGGTGCCCCCCTCGGCCACACCCGAGGTGGACGCCGTGGTCGACGCCGCGGTGGGGGCCCTGGTGCCCGGTCCCGAATCCGAGCACCAGCCGCAGGTCTATGTCGGCGGGGTCTCCCGGATGGCTTCGGCTTTCGACGCGGTCGGCACCATACGCCAGGTCCTCGACACCCTCGAGCAGCAGTACGTCCTGGTGAGCCTGGTGAAAGACGTCCTCGACCGGGGCCTGTCGGTGGCCATCGGGGCCGAGCACGGGGTGGTGCCGTTGGCCGACTGCTCGATCGTGGTCGCACCCTACGAGGTGGAGGGCGAACCGGCCGGGACCGTCGGCATCCTCGGGCCGACCCGCATGCACTACGAGCAGACTCTCGCCGCGGTGGCGGTGGTGAGTCGCCGCCTGGGGCAAGCCCTGAGCAAGGGCGCCGAGGACAGGTAGGGTCTCCTGGTGGCCGCCAACGACGAATTCTACGCAGTGCTGGGCGTCAGCCGGAACGCCTCGGCGGACGAGATCAAGAAGGCCTACCTGCGCCTGGCCCGCGAGCTGCACCCCGACGCCAACCCCGACGACCCGACCACCGAGGAGCGCTTCAAGCAGGTCAACCTGGCCTACGAGACCCTCCGGGACCCCGAACGCCGCCGGCAGTACGACATGTTCGGCGCCACCGGCCGCGGCGGGGGGTCGGGAGGGGATCCGTTCGGGTCGGGTAACCCGTTCGGGGCGGCCGGTTTCGGCGACCTCTTCGACGCCTTCTTCGGTGGCGGCATGTCGGGTGGCGGGTCCCGCAGCCGCAGCGGGCCCCGCAAGGGCGAGGACGCCGAGGCGGCCGTCCTGCTCGACTTCGCCGAGGCCGTCTTCGGGGTCCAGCACGAGCTGACCGTCCGTCTCCCCCAGACCTGCGAGACCTGCCAGGGTACGGGGGCCCGTCCGGGCACCACCCCGGTCAGCTGCCGGGAGTGCGGCGGGAGCGGCGAGATCCGCCGGGTGCGGCAGTCGTTCCTCGGTCAGATGGTCACGGCCACCCCGTGCAACCGCTGCGGGGGCACCGGCGAGGAGATCCCGTCCCCGTGCGCCGACTGCAAGGGCGAGGGCCGCAAGCGCGAGGAGCGCTCCTTCGTCGTGGACGTCCCGGCCGGGGTGGACGAGGGTTCCACGCTGCGCCTGCCCGGTCGCGGCGCAGGCGGCCTGCGCGGTGGTCCGGCCGGCGACCTGTACGTCCATTTGCGGGTCCGGCCCCACCCGACCCTCACCCGCAACGGGGTGGACCTCCTGGCCATCACCCACGTGGCCGTGACCCAGGCGGCGCTCGGTACCACCATGGCTTTCAGCTCCCTCGACGGCGAGGAGGAGCTGTCGATACCGGCCGGCACCCAGAGCGGGCGGGAGATCCGCTTGCGGGGCAAGGGCGTCCCGGTGCTGCAGGGCCGAGGCCGCGGTGACCTGATCGTGACGGTGATCGTGGACACGCCGACCGACCTGTCCAAGGAGCAGGAGGATCTTCTGCGCCAGTTGGCTGAGATGCGCGGCGAGGCCGTCAGCGCCCACGAGAGCGGGCTCATGTCGAAGCTGCGGGGCGCGTTCAAGTAGCCGACGTCGGCCCCATCCGATGACAGGCGGGTCCCCGACGGGCACCGGAGCGGCGCCGCCGACGGCGGCTCATGTCGTCGTCGACGACCTGGCCGAGCCGCAGTTGTCCGGCGAGGACGGCCACCACCTGAAGTCGGTGCTGCGCCTGCGGCCCGGTGAGCCGGTGGGCGCCACCGACGGGCGGGGTGGCTACCGGCGCTGCGCCTGGGGGGGCGGCGGCCGGCTCGAACCGGTCGGGGAGGTGGTGGTCACGCCGGCCCGTCGGCCCGTCCTGACCGTCGGGCTGGTCCCGGTCAAAGGCGACCGGCCGGACTGGGCGGTGCAGAAGCTCACCGAGCTGGGCGTCGACCGGATCGTCATTGTCGCCTCGGAACGGGCCGTGGTGCGCTGGGCCGGCGAGCGCCTGGCGTCGCACCTGGTCCGCCTGCAGCGGGTGGCGCGCGCCGCGGTGATGCAGAGCCGGCAGCTGTGGATCCCGTCGATCGTGGCGGCGGCCAGCGTGGCCGACGAGCTGGGCGACCCGGTGTCAGGGGTGGGCCGGGCCCTGGCCGACCCGGGGGGTCATCCGCTGGCGCCGGGCATCGACACGCTGCTGGTGGGTCCCGAGGGGGGTTGGTCAGACGCCGAGCGGGCCGCCGCCGGCTCCCGGCGGGTCGGGCTGGGCTCGTCGATTCTGAGAGCCGAGACGGCGGCGGTAGCCGCCGGGGTGCTGCTCACCTCGGTGCGGGCCGGTCTGGTCGGGGCCGTCCCGGCGGGCCCTGGTCCGGCGGGCCCTGGTCCGGCGGGGCCCGGTCCGGCGGGGCCCGGTCCGGACGGTCCGGCCG
>JAGWSF010000095.1 GCA_028876385.1 Acidobacteriota bacterium
ACCCCCCACGCCTCGCAGCGTTCGAGGGCCAACTGCAGCATGGCCGCGGCTATGCCGGTCCGACGGGACGGAGGCTCGACGTATATGAGTTCCAGCACGCCGAGCGGCTCCCTGCGGTCCCGGTCGGCCATCAGCGAGGCCAAACCCACCGGGCGGCCGCGGTCTGTGCCGAGGACCATCAGGCGGTCACCGTCGTCACCTCCGGCGAGGGCGTATCCGAGGAAAGCGTCCAGATCGGCTCTCCAGAGGCCTCCGGCAAGAGACCACCCGCCGCGCTGGCCGTCCAACTCGGTCACCGCCTGGTCCCACAACCTCCGCAGATCGCCCAGATCTGCCGCCGCGGCCGGGCGGGCACCGTGCTCCACCGGCCGGCGCCCTACTGGCCCTGCAGCTGATCTATCCGGTTGAGGATGGTGCGGCGACCCCGATGAGCCCTCTCGTAGTCCCCCACCGACGCCAGCTCGGATCGGCTCAGACCGGCCAGACGCTGAACCACCTGTGACGCCGACAGGGAGTCGTACCCGGGTATGGCCAACTCGGCGGCCTCGGGGGGCGGCGGGCCCGCCCCGAGATCTCGGGCGGTCGGGGCGCTCGCCGGGCCGGTCCCGGCGGGGACCTGATCCCCGGCGGGGTCGGCAGGGAGGGTGACCTCCGGATCCGAGTCCCGGCGCGGACCGGTCTCGAATCCCGTCGGGGGGCCGGGATAAGGGGGCGGGGTGAACCGCTTCTCGAAGGTTTGGCGGCCCCGGCTCACGGCGAACCGCCCCACCACCCGGGCCATCCCGATCTGGGCTCCCACCCGGGAGCGGCCCTTCTCGGCCAGCTTGGGGAGCTCCTCAGCGGCGGTGATGGCTAGGCCCACCGGAGCGTAGAAGAACACGTCGAGAGCCACGTCGAGGGGCGTGGGCGGTTCCTCGGTCACCACTGGATCCTAGACACAGTCCCGGCACAACTGGGCTACCGGATCGGCGAGCTGACTGGGGTGCTTGACGAGGAAGCACGACTGGCAGACGAACTCACCAGGCTGCTTGGGCAGGACCCGCAGCGGGCTCTCGCTGCGGTCGTCGCCGTCGACCACGTCTTCGTCGTCCTCGTCGTCCTCGTCGTCGTCGGGGACGACGAGCCTCTCCTTCAATATGACGTCGAGACTGGCCTCCACGTCGTCTGAGTCCTCATCGTCCTCATCCTCATCGTCGTCGTCCTCGTCGGTGCGGGCCTTCAGGGCGATGGCGGCGCTGTCGTCCTCCTCCTCGTCGTCGCCCTCGATGTCGGCCACGACGTCCTCATCGTCGTCGCCGAGGTCATCGATGTCGTCCTCCTCGTCGATCTCATCGAGCTCGTCCTCATCGAGATCGTCGGGCAGATCCTCGGACTCTTCCAGGGCGTCTTCGTCCAACTCGTCTTTAGCCATTCGTGATCCTTAAAAAGTCTTCGGTGGGAGTCACCCGCGACAACCGTCCGACATCGTCAGGCGCGGGATACTAGACGCCGGACTCGCGGTCCGGGGCACGTCCCAACCATCGACGCCACCCATCTATTCCGCCTGCGTGCGCCGGGCGGCCTGGGGAACCTTTGGGGCCGATCGTTGCGGGTCGTACCCGGCAGGGTCGACCGGCGTGCAACGCCCGTTGTCTACTTGGCTCCGCCAGGCCACCCTGGCCACGCTCCACCACTCGGGCGGGCGCAACTGCGCCATACACGGTCGCGGACCGGAGACCGTCGCGTCAAGGGGTCAGCCCCCGAATTCTCCGCCGCCGAGCGGTCCTCAGGAGAAGCGGGGCAGGAGGGTCTCCACGTCGGCGACGTACTGCTGGGCGTCGGGGAGCACCCCGTAGTTCTGCAGGTTGATCGGCCCTTCGTAGTAGGCGGCGACGGTGGCGCACTGGTTGTTGGCCTCCTTACCGGCGAGGAAGGCCAGGTAGGCGGCCGACATGCGGATGTTGTCCGACGGGGAGTGCACGTAGTCGAGGGTGAAGCCGACCAGCTGCTGGTCGATGAAGGTGGCGGTGTAGGGCTCTATCTGGCCGATCCCCACCGCCCCGGTCACCGACACCACACCCTGCTGCCAACCCGACTCGAGCCAGTCCACGGCCTCCAGCAGCGACGGTGACAGGCCGTAGTAGGCGGCCCAGTGCCGGAAAATGGGATCGAGCTGGTAGAACGTCGGCGAACCGGACAGCTGGGCCGGCAGCACGCCGGTGGGGCCCGGTGTGTAGGTGAAGGCGGCGCAGAAGCCGAACCCGTTGGACGGGCCGGCCCCCGAAGCCGAGCTGGTGGCCGAGGCCAGGGTCACGCCGGGGATGGCCAGGCGCTCCCCTATGGGCAGGATGTCCAGCGGGTTGATGCCGTTGGCCGACGCCAGTTGGGCCACGGTCAGGCCGTGCGAGGTGGCGATCCCCCAGAGGGTGTCGCCGGGCTGGACCACGTAGGCGGCGCTGCTACCTGACCAGTCGGCCAGCCCGAACGACAGGGCGCTCGACAGGACGCCCAAGGCGATCACGAGACGGATGGGGCGGGTCACAGGCATGGCAGAAGAAAGGGATCCAATCCCTCCGCCCGTCACGGTGAAGTTACAACGTCAACAGCAACCTCAGCAACCCCTTCGTCAACATCAACGACCGGGTCGGTCGGTTCCGGCGTGCCGCCCACCCTCCAAGTTCAGGGGGTGGCGGGGGCCCGCTCGGCGCGGCGGCTCTCGGCCCGGCGCTCGGCCTGGAGGCGCTCGAGGCCGGCCGAATCGTAGTCGGCGCCGTCCACGTAGCTCATCATGGCGGCGATGACGCGGTGACCGGCCCGCTCGGCGATCAGGTGGTGCATCTGCTGGCAGACCTGGCGGTACTCGGGATGACCCTGGGGGCTGGTCCGCAGTTCCAGCAGGTGCATGGCCTCCCGGGCGTTGAACTGCATCACGTAGCGGATCCGGTAGGCCAGCGCCACGGCGTAGGCGGCCTGCGACGGACGGAAGCGGGTGGACAGCGCTGACCACAGCTCGGCCGATCGCTGCATGGCCGCGGCGTAAGCGTCCTCCCCCCCGGCTTCGATCACCGCCGCCGGCTGGCTGTACCCGTGGGCCGGGGTGAGGTCCTGCCATTCGACGGTCAGCAGCCGGTGACGCTGGAGGTCCCGGAAGGCCCCGTAGTCGGAGACCACGTCGAAGCGGTAGCCGCACCGCTCCAGGGCCCGGCCGGGCCGGTGGCGGCGGTTCTGGCGGTCCCCCACGTAGCGTCGCACCACCTCCAGGCGCTCCTCGGCGCTCATCGACACCACCTTGGCGTCCACGACCGACTCGGGCCGGTCCGTGTAGGGGTAGAGCATGGCGGCCACCACCTTGACCTCACCGTCAGGGTCCCAGTCGAGCAGCTCGACGTGGGGCGCCCGGCCGGCCATAGGCGAGGAGGAGGGGTCCGGCTCCGGTCCGAACAGGCCGTCGGCGAGGGCCTGCATGGCCGAGCGGTTGGCCTCGAGGTAGTCGGAATGGGCCACGCCCCGGTCGGCCACGTCCACCCGCTTGACCCACGACGGGATCACCTTGCGCAGCTCGGCCAGCATGAGATCGGCGTAGGAGCGGGCCTCGGGGAGGGGGTGGGCCCGCATGCGGATGAGAAGCGATTCGTAGGCCTGGCCGCTGGCGTAGATGCCCAGATTGGAGGTGGCCCCCGCCGGCAGCATGCCGCGCAGGGCGTCGAAGGCCTTGGCCCGCACCGACTGGCGCCACACGAAGTCGGAGTCGCCGGAGCCCTTGGGGTAGACGGCGGCGAAGTGCGACTGCAGCACCGGGAGCAGCTCGGCGTAGGCGTCGAAGAGCCGGTCCATGTCCCCCACGTAGCGGGCGCCTAGCGGCGAGTCCAGAATCTCGGTGTCGCGGTAGTAGCGGTAGCGACCGTTGGGGAGCCGGCTGTCGTAGGCCACATAGCGGGTCGACTTCTCCATGTAGGACATGAGCCGGCCCCACTCGAGGACTTTGGTGAGCACGTTCGAGGCCTGCTCACAGGCCAGGTGCACCCCGCCGAGCTGGGCCACCGAATCGTCGCCGTACTCGAAGAAGATCTTGTCGTAGAGCTGCTCGGCCCGGGCCAGTCCGACCGTGGCGTCGACGCCGAGGTCGCCGCTTATGTCGAGGTCGCCGACGAACTCGTCGAGGAACAGCCGCCGCAGGCTCTTGGCCGAACGGGAGTAACGGGCGAACAGGGCGCCTTTGACCACCTCGGGCAGGTTGACCAAGGCGAACACCGGGCCGTCGAGGTTGGTGAAGTACCGCCGCAGAACGTCCGCCTCGTCGTCGGTCCACTCCTCCGCGGCGTAGATTCCGGGGTCGACGCTGGCCATACCGGGTGCCAATCTACGGGCCGTGGCGTCCGGGCAGGTGGACCCGCGAAAGGCCCGGTGCGCCGAGCGATCTCACGCCGGTATCACCGACGAGGCGGCCACCACGCCGCGCATCAGGCGTTCGGCGGCGGCCCGGGCGACCTGAGCGGTGGCCACCTGCGGCGCCGTCTGGCCGACCTGGCGCAGCAGGTCGATCAGCTGCTTGACGTTGCGCACGAAGTCGCCGCCGGACATCTCCTCGTCCCCTATCACCTCGGCCAGGTCCTCACCCTCGGCCCAGGCGTAGGCCAGGGCTGCGAAGCCCGGGTCGGGGGGACGGGTGAGAGGCAGTCCGGCCTCGTCCTCGGCGGCGTTCAGCTCGCCCGCCAGCTGGGTCACCGCGGCCCAGCGCCGGCGGAGGCGGGGGGTGGGCAACCACGTCCCCGTCGCTCCCTGACCTCGGCTCTCGAAGGTGAAGACCGACACCGCCCCAGCCATCTCCGCCTCGCCCAGTCCGTCGAGGATCCCCTGCCCCAGGCATTCGGCGATCAGCAGGTCCGACTCGTGGTAGAGCCGGGCGAGGCGCACCCCGGCGTCGGTGAGGTTCCAGCCGTCCACGTAGCCCCAGGCCTCCAGCACACGCAGCACCCGGTCGAACTGGCGGGCGAGGGACTCGAGGCGCCCCTTGACCCTCCCCTGGAGGCGCTCCACCTCGCGACCCAGCCGCTCGGCCCGGTCCAGGGCCCGCAGGTGGAGCCGGGCGTCAGGGCAGGAGGCCACGGGATGGCTGTCGGCCGCCACCGCGTGGATCAGCCCGGCCCCTTCCGTGGGGGCGCCGGGAACCGGACCGTCGGTCTCGGCGAGGCGGACGGCCAGCAACGACGAAGCCACCTGGCGGCGGAAACCGGCGTTGTTGGGGGCATAGGGGGCGGGGAACTGGACGCGGCCCACCGCCACCGGCGGATCGGCGAAGTCCCGCGGCCCGAGCATCACCACCTTGCGGTCGCCGGTGACGGCCCGCAGCCTGATGTCACCGCCCCGTCGGTGGCGGGTCGACAGCACCGCGATGCGGCCGCCGTGGTGCTTGCCGGGCACGACCAGCACGTCGCCGGGGCGCACCCGTTCGAGCGCCGCGACCACCTCGGCGGCCGGGGCCACCCCCGGCCGCCCCGGGTCGTCGCCGGGCCGCACCAGGGTGCGGTACTCCTCGGCGTCGCCCCTCTCACAGGTCGCCGCCCGCCGGGCGTCGCGCAGGGCCGCGCCGGCCCGCTCCAACTGGGTCTCGAGCCGCACCACGTCGCTGTCGGCCCGGAACTGGGCGAAGGACAGGTTGAGCAGGTGGTGGGCCTCGTCGGGCGGGTAGCGGCGCACCAGGTTGGCCGCCATGTTGTAGGTGGGCCGGAAACTGCTGGTCAAGGCATAGGTCCGGGCCCCGGCCAGCCCGGCGACCTGATCGAAGGGCACGAACGGCGACCAGAGCACCACGGCGTAGCCGACCTCGTCGATGCCGCGCCGACCGGCCCGGCCGGTGAGCTGGGTGTACTCCCCGGGGGTCAGGAACTCGTGGCGCTCCCCGGTGAACTTGGTGAGCTTCTCGATGACGACCGTCCGGGCCGGCATGTTGATACCGAGCGACAGGGTCTCGGTGGCGAAGACGACCTTCACCAGGCTGGCCGCGAAGCAGGCCTCCACGGCCTCCTTGAACGACGGCACCATCCCGGCGTGGTGAGCGGCGTAGCCGGCCTCCAGGCCGCTCAGCCACGCCCCGTAGTCGAGCACGCCCAGGTCCTCCTCCGACAGCGGCGCCACGTGCTCCGCCACGATGGCCCGGATCTGGCGGCGTTCCTCGGCCGTGGTCAGGCGCTTCCCCTCCCGCCGGCAGGCGGCCACCGCGTCGTCGCAGGCGGCCCGGGAGAAGATGAAGTAGATGGCGGGGAGCATCTCGTGCTCGGCCAGCAGGTCGACGACCTCCACCCGCCGGGGGGTGAACAGCCGTCCCCGCGGCCGACCCTGCATGCCGGGGCGGCGCAGCGTCCGCGAGTCGAGGGCCACCGCCTCGGGGTTGGGACGGCCGTCGAGCAGCGTCGGCATGAGCAGGAGGCGGTCGCTGGATCGATCCCCGAGCAGGTAGAGGTCGTGCAGCTCCACCGGTCGGCGCTCCTCGATGACCGCGGCGGTGGGACCGCGCACGGTGCGGATCCAGTCGGCGAGCTCCTCGGCGTTGGACACCGTGGCGCTGAGGCACACCAGGTCGACCCCGGGCGGGGCGTGGATGATCACCTCCTCCCAGACCGGTCCCCGGTAGGCGTTCTGCAGGTAGTGAACCTCGTCGAGGATGACGTAGCGCAGTCCGGTGAGGGCGCCCGACGAGGCGTAGATCATGTTGCGCAGGACCTCGGTGGTCATGACCACGATGGGAGCCGTGCCGTTGATCGAATTGTCCCCGGTCAGGAGCCCGACCTGCTCGGCGCCGTGACGGCGGACCAGCTCCCAGTACTTCTGGTTGGACAGCGCTTTGAGCGGGGTGGTGTAGAAGGCCTTGCGCCCGTCGGCGACGGCACGGGACACGGCGTACTGGGCCACCACCGTCTTGCCCGAACCAGTCGGGGCGGCCACGACCACGCTGCCGCCGTCGTCGAGCGCGTCGAGGGCCCGGACCTGGAAGGCGTCTAGGTCGAAGCCGAGCCCGGCGACGAAACGGGCCCGCGGATCGGCTGTGGGGGTGAGCTCGGGCTCGGTCGACGTCGGCCTGACTCCCTACTTGCCGAGGAGGCGACCGACCACGATGCTCACCTCGTAGAGGACGAGCATGGGCACGGCCATGGCGAGGAAGGAGAACGGATCGCTGCTGGGGGTGATCACCGCCGCCACCAGGCAGATGACGACGATGGCCGGCCGACGCCACTGGCGCCACTTACGGCTGGGGACCACCTCCACCAGTTGCAGGAAGACCAGCACCAGCGGGTACATGAAGACGGCCCCGAAGATGAGGGCCATGGCCATGTAGAGGGTGGAGTACCGAGACGGCGAGAACAGCGGCACGATGCCCGAACCGCTGACGCTGATCAGCCAGTCCAGGGCCTTGGGAAAGACCAGCACGGCGGTGGTCACCCCGCTGGCGAACAGCACGATCGCGGCGGCGACGAAGGGGACGATGTAGCGCTTCTCGTGCTTGTAGAGGCCCGGTGTGATGAACCGCCACAGCTCCCACACGATGACCGGGGCGGCGAGGACCACGCCGCCGTATCCGCTCACCTTGAGGCGGGTCGTGAAACCCTCCAGCGGGCCGGTCGTGACCAGGTTGCCCTTGGTGATGTCCTTGCTGCCGTGGTGGATCAGGTAGTCGCGGTAGGGCGCCAGCATGAAATGGATGACCGAGTCGTAGAGGAACCAGATCACGACCATCCCGGCCACGATGGCCACCAGCGACACGATCAGGCGGTTGCGCAGCTCGGCGAGGTGCTCGAACAGCGACATGGTGCCCGTCTCGCGGTCGCGCCGGGACCGGTCCCCGGGCACCTCCCCGTCGAGGCGGTCGTCAGTGGCAGAGGTCATGGTCTCAGGTCCGGTGCGGTCACCACGGCGACCGCCCATCCCCACCCTAGGCCCTGGCGGCCCCGCGGCCGGGGCAGGCGGTCAGTTGAAGCCGGGGTCATCGGGTGGTGGCGCCGGGCTCCAGCCGAGGTTCGGCCCGGCCACTGCGCTGCCGCCGGCCGCCGATGCCGGCCCGGGCGCCAGGTTGGTGGTCTGGGGCCGCACCTGGTTGACCCCGGCCGAGTCGGCTTCGAACGGCGCGACCAGGTCGGTCACGGCCCGGCGGACCCCCCGGCGGACCTGGGCCGGACGGAAGTCGCCGATGGCCGACGTGAAGGCGTCGTGGGGCTCGGCCAGCGCGTCGCGCACCTCTTCCTGCAGCGACGACGACATGGCCCGCATCTGGCCGATGAAGCGCCCCAGGGTCCGGGCCGCGCCGGGCAAGCGGTTGGGACCGAGGACGACCAGGGCCACGACGGCCAACATCAGCAGCTTGTCCGGGCTGAGATCCAGCACAGCCCGATCCTACCTACGGGGCGTGCTTAGCGGTCCCGGCCGGAGCCGGAACCGGGCGGTACCGACCTCGGACGCCGGCCGGCTGGTACCCGCAACGGCCTCAGGGAGCGCTGCAGGTCGGCGACGTCGCGGCGTACGGCCGCGGCGACCAGCGCCAGGGCCGCCGCACCGATACCGGTCACGGCCATCGGGATGAGCCAGATTCCGTTCAGATGCACGTAATCGTTAATAGCCGTTGGCGGCGCGGTAAGCCAACTCGCGTTCCCACTCGCCGCTCTCGAGCAGGAGGTGGAATTCGAGCAGGTCGTCGTGGCTGATGCGAGGGCCGGTCTTCGGCTCGTCGAGCTCGGCCGGCATGGTCCACTGCACGAGCCGGGCACCGGCCGAGGTCAGCGACTGTACGACGGCGTCGTTGGCGTCCTTGTTGACGATCAGCGAGCAGCCCGGGCAGACGAACGAGTAGGTGGACTGAGCCGTGGTCACGCAGAACTGGACCTGCACGTCCTCGATGGTCAGTTCCACGTCCCCGCACGTATGACAAGTCGCCCGGACGATGGCGGCGGCGTTCCTGCGACGACCCCGGCTGTAGTTCACATATGGTGGATCGGCAGGGTGCGGGATTCCTTGAGTTGCACCACGACCTTTCGGACACCAACACGAAATGATGTCACCTAACGGACGGACCATCGGCTTCGCCCACCGGGGTGCGAGAGCCGAACGGCCTGACAACACCCTGGGGTCGTTCACCCGCGCCCTCGAGCTCGGAGCGTCGGGGCTGGAGAGCGACGCGTGGGTGACCCTCGACGGGATCGCGGTGCTCGACCACGACGGGGTCATCGGTCCGCTGTGGCGCCGGAGAGCCATCTCCACCTGCCGGCGCGACGAGCTGCCGGGGCACATCCCGAGCCTGGAGGAGCTGTACCGTTCCTGCGGCACGCAGTTCGAGCTGTCCCTCGACATCAAGGACCCGTCGGCCCTCCCGGCGGTGCTGGCCGCAGCCGACTCGGTGGGGGCGGCGGGGCGGCTGTGGCTGTGCCACCACGACTGGCGGACCATGGCGGCCTGGCGGTCGGCGGCCCCGGCGAGCCGGCTGGTCGAGTCGACCAACCTGGCCTGGATGTCGGAGGGTCTGTCGGCCCGGGTGTCCACCCTGGCCGCCGCCGGGCTGGACGCCGTCAACCTGCACCGCTCCCAATGGGACGCCGACACGGTGCGCGAGGTCCACGCCGTCGGCCTGCTGGCCCTGGCGTGGGACGCCCAGACCGTCGCCGACCTCACCGAGCTGGTCGCCATGGGGATCGACGGTCTCTACTCCGACCACGTGGACCGCATGGTCGGAGTCATCGGTCCGACCCGCTGATCCGACGGGGTCATCGGCCCGGGCCGCTGATCGATCCCGCCTAGAGCGTGCCGAAGTGGCCGAGGGGCCACCACAGAAGGAAGGCCCGGCCCACGATCAGGTTCCTAGGTATGGGGCCGAGCTGGAACCGTGAGTCGTCGGAGTCCCCCCGGTTGTCCCCCATGACGAAGTAGTCGCCCTGCGGAATGTGGACCGGCCCGAAGTTGGCGGTGTAGCTGTGCAGCTTGGGCAACCAGGGCTGGGCCAGCAGCTTCCCGTCGATATACACCTGACCCCCGCTGGCCGAGATGGTCTCGCCGGGGAGCCCGATGACCCGCTTGATCAGATCCTTCACCCCGGGACTGTTGAACGCCGGGGGCTTGTTGAAGACGATCACGTCGCCGCGGTGGACGCCGTGGAGGTGGTAGCTCAGCTTGTCCACGAGCACCTTGTCGCCGATCTTCAGGGTCGGCTCCATCGACCCCGACGGTATGTAGTAGGGCTGGACGACGAAGCTGCGCAAGGCCAGAGCGGCGATCACCGCCACCGCGATGACCGCCGCCCACTCGATCAGCGCCCTCCGTCGGGGCCGCCGCGCCGGGGCCGGAGCCGGGACCGCCCGATCAGTCGGCGACGGGCCGGCCGGCGACGGGCCGGCCGGCGACGAGGGGCCCGGCGAGCCCGTCTCCCCTTCGGAGGGGCCGTCGGGGGGTTGGGCGTCGGGCACGGGGGGTCACCCTATTAGACGCCCGCCTGCGGTCCGGCGCGGTAACGGGCGAGAACCCGCTCGGCGGCGAGCGGGGCCACCGTCGGGTCTCCCTCCACCACCGTGAGATGGGGTCCGGCCCGCAGCAGCAACCGCTCCAACCACGCCGACCGGGCGGCCCGCAGCCCCACCCGAAGCACACCGTCGGGGCGCTGCTCGACCGAGTCGGTGGGGTACTGCTCGGCGATCCAGTGGGCCGGCGGGTCGAGATCGAAGACCCACATGGGGTCGTCCTCGCGGGGATGGAAGACAGCCGCCGGGGGGTGCGACGGTCGGCCCGGCGGGGGCCCGAAGCCCTCACCGGTGGGCTCCAGGGTCTCGATGCGGTCGAGGCGGAACATCCGCTCGGCCTGGGCGCTCTCACACCACGCCTCGAGGTACCACTCCCCTCCCTGGTTGAACACCCGCCACGGATGCACCACCCGTCGGCTACGGCGGTCCCGGCCGTAGGAGTAGTAGTCCAGGCGGACCTTCAGGTGGCGCTCGGCGGCGTCCCGGAGGGTGGACAGGACGGCGGGGTCGACGTCGGCCAGGTCCACGTCCAGCCCGTCTCCCCCGGCCAGGCCCAGCACCGAGTCCAGCTTCTCCAAGGCGGTGGCCAGGGAGGCGCCGGCGCCGGCCTCGGGGTAGGCGAGGAAGGCCCGTCCCGCCGAGAGCAGAGCCAGGGCCTCCTGGGCGTTGAGGCGCAGCGGGCGGCGGAAGTAGTCGGCCATACGTATCCACACCCGGCCGTCGGCGATGTCCACGTCGATCAGGACGTCGGGGGTGAAGGGGTAGACGCCGCACATGAACAGCAGGTTCAGGTCGGACAGGAGGTCCTTCTCCCCCACGCTGAAACGGCGGCTCACCTCCTCCAGGGAGGGACCGTCGTGCGCGGCGATCCAGGGGACGATGGCCAGCAGCCGGGCCAGCCGCACGTCGGCCGGTTCGCGGCTCACGGGGATCCCCCGCCAGCCGCGGCCCGGTCCCCGGCGGCAATCTGCTCCAACCAGGCCACCATCCCCTCCCTGTGGGGGGCCGGGCCGAGGATTTCGGCGTGCTCGAGGTAGCCGAGGACGAAGCTGTAGAAGGCCCCCGAGCTGGTGACCCCGAACTCGAACACCGCCGAGCCGTCGGGGCGGTGTTCGACCTCGGCGGCGTCGCCCAACGCCTGGGCGGCCCAGCCGGCCTGCTCGGCATCCACCCACAGGCGCGCCGTCTGCTCCTCCTCCTCCCCCATCCGCCACGGCGGGGGGGGCAGGGCCTGAGCCGGCCCCGGGCGGGCGAACGCGGCCGGCGGGCCGCTCGGCTCCAGGCGCCCCTCCACCCGGTCGAGGCGGAAGAGACGCTCCTCACCACGGTGGTGGTCCAGCCCGGCCAGGTACCAGTGGCCCCGGTGGAACGACAGCCGCCACGGATCGACGACGCGCTCCTGGCCTCGGTAGGTGAAGCGGAGGCGGCGCCGCTCGCTCACCGCGGCGAAGACCACGGCCGCCGTCTCCCCCGCCGGCAGGGCGGTGCCCCCGCCCCCGGGGGGGCCTCCCGCCGCCGCCCCGTCGGCGGCCCCGCCCAGCTTGCGCAGGGCGCGCACCAGGGCATCGCTCCACTCCCCTTCCATCTGCACCGCCGATGCGGCCAGGCGCAGGGCCGTCAGCTCGGACTCGTCGAGTCCCGGGTCGGGCAGCTCGTAGAGCTCCCGGGGGATGCGGTAGCCGGCGTCCTCGGGACCCGAGCCCTCGGGGATCTCGGTGACCAGCGGGAAGCCCATCTGGCGCAGAAGGTCCTTGTCCCGCTCGAAGTTGCGCCGGAAGGCCTCGGGGTCGGCGGAGTACCCGTCTATGCGTTCGGCGATCTCGGCCCGGCTCAGCGGGCGGGGCGTGTCGAGGAGGGCGGCGACCAGGTTGACCAGTCGTTCGAGGCGATCCATACCGGCCCTAGAGCGAGGCGATCAGCTTCTCGACCCGCTCGTCGTGGGATTTGAACGGGTCCTTGCAGAGAACGGTGCGCTGGGCCTGGTCGTTGAGCTTTAGGTGTACCCAGTCGACGGTGAAGTCCCGGCGCCGCTCCTTGGCCTTGCGGATGAACTCGCCCCGCAGCCGGGCCCGGGTGGTCTGCGGTGGCTGGTCCATGGCGGTGTCGATGGCCTCGTCGGTGCAGGTGCGCTCGACCAGCCCGGCCGACTGCAGCTTGTAGAACAGGCCCCGCTGGCGGTTCACGTCGTGGTACTGGAGGTCTATCAGGGCCACCTTGGGGTGGGTGAGGGGGATGTCGTTGCGCAATCGGTAGCGCTCGATCAGGTGGTGCTTGATGACCCAGTCGCACTCCCGGTCGAGCGACCACGGGTCGGATTCGAGGCCGGTCAGGCAGTGCTCCCACATGTCCAGGGCCTGGTCCTCGAGCGGCGACAGGCCCTTGGTCTCCTGGTAGCGCCGGGCCCGGTTGAAGTACTCGGTCTGGATGTCGAGGGCGCTGGCTTCCCGGCCGTTGGCCAGGCGCACCCGGCGGCGCAGGGTGGTGTCGTGGCTGATCTCCCGGATGGCCCGGATGGGGTTCTCCAGGGTCATGTCCCTCAGGATGACGGCGGGGTCCTCGAGCATGCGCAGCAGGATGCTGGTGGCGCCGATCTTCAAGAAGGTGGAGTACTCGCTCATGTTCGAGTCACCGACGATCACGTGCAGCCGGCGGTAACGCTCGGCGTCGGCGTGGGGCTCGTCCCGGGTGTTGATGATGGGCCGGCTGCGGGTGGTGGCCGACGAGACCCCCTCCCAGATGTGCTCGGCCCGTTGGCTGATGCAGTACATGGCACCGCGCGCCGTCTGCAGCACCTTGCCGGCACCGGCGTAGATCTGCCGGCTCACCAGGAACGGGATGAGCACCTCGGCGTAGTGGGCGAAGTCGTCCCGTCGGCTGGTCAGGTAGTTCTCGTGGCACCCGTAGGAGTTGCCGGCCGAGTCGGTGTTGTTCTTGAACAGGAAGACCACGCCCCGGATGCCCTCCTCCCGCAGGCGGGCCTCGGCGGAGCCGACCAGTTGCTCGAGTATGCGCTCGCCCGCCTTGTCATGGGCGACCAGGTCGAGGATCGAGTCGCATTCGGGCGTGGCGTACTCGGGGTGGCTGCCCACGTCGAGATACAGACGCGCCCCGTTCTCCAGGAAGACGTTGGACGACCGGCCCCAGCTGACCACCCGGCGGAACAGGTAGCGCGCCACCTCGTCGGGGCTCAGCCGGCGCTGGCCCCGCAAGGTGCACGTGACTCCGTACTCGTTCTCCAAGCCGAAGATGCGCCGGTCCATGTCCAGGCGCACGCTAGCGCCATACGGGGCGCTCGGCGGTCTTAGCCCTGCTCTTTTTCCTCGGCGCCGGGCACCAGACGGTCGCGGATGGCGTTCACGACGGTGGGATCGAGGAGGGTGGTGACGTCTCCGAGCTCGCGCTGTTCGGCCACGTCACGCAGGAGCCGCCGCATGATCTTGCCGCTCCGGGTCTTGGGTAGCTCCGGAGTGAGCATGATCTGGCGGGGTTTGGCGATGGGCCCGATCTCGCGGGCGACGTGGTTGCGCAGGTCGGTGACCAGGTCGTCGCCCTGCACCCCGTCGCTCTTGACCGTGACGAAGGCGACGATGGCCTGACCGGTGGTCGGGTCGCTGGCCCCGACGACGGCCGCCTCGGCGACGGCCGGGTGGCCGACCAGGGCGTGCTCCACCTCGGTGGTGGAGATGCGGTGACCCGAGACGTTCATGACGTCGTCGACCCGGCCGAGCAGCCATATGTCGCCGTCGTCGTCGCGTTTGGCCCCGTCGCCGGCGAAGTACATCCCCTCGAAGCGCGACCAGTAGGTGTCCTTGTAGCGCTGATCGTCACCCCAGATGCCCCGCAGCATGCCCGGCCACGGCTCCTTGATGACCAGCAGGCCCCCCTCGCCGGCGGCCACGGGGCTGCCGTCGTTGTGGACCACGTCGGCGGTGACCCCCGGCAGCGGGGTCATGGCCGCGCCCGGCTTGGTGGCGGTGATCCCCGGCAGCGGGGCGATCATGATCCCCCCGGTCTCGGTCTGCCACCAGGTGTCCACGATCGGGCAGCGGTCCCCGCCGATGTGCTTGCGGTACCACATCCACGCCTCGGGGTTGATGGGCTCGCCGACCGAGCCGAGCAGGCGCAGCGAGGACAGGTCGTGGCCGGCGGGGAGGTCCTCGCCCCACTTCATGAACGTTCGGATGGTCGTGGGCGCGGTGTAGAGGATGTTGACCCGGTAGCGCTCCACGATCTGCCACCAACGGTCCTTGGTCGGCGTGTCGGGGGTCCCCTCGTACATGACCGAGGTGGTGGCGTTGGCCAGCGGGCCGTAGACGATGTAGCTGTGACCGGTCACCCAACCGATGTCGGCGGCGGTCCAGAACACGTCCTGGTCGGGTTTCAGGTCGAACACCAGCCGGTGGGTGGCCGACGTGTGGGTCAGGTAGCCACCAGAGGTGTGCAGTATGCCCTTGGGCTTGGCCGTGGTGCCGCTCGTGTACATGATGTAGAGCGGGTGCTCGGAGTCGAACATCTCGGGCGTGTGCTGCTCGGAGGCGGTGTCGACGACGTCGTGCCACCACACGTCCTGGTCGTCGTTCCACGCCACGTCCTGACCGGTGCGGCGCACCACCAGCACCTTGGCCACGTTCGGGCAGGCCTTCACCGCCTCGTCCACCGCCGGCTTGAGCGCGCTCGGCGCCCCCCGCCGGTAGCCGCCGTCGGAGGTAACCACGAACCGGGCGTCGCAGTCCTGGATGCGATCCCGCAGGGCGTCGGCGGAGAAGCCCCCGAACACGACGGTGTGGGGTGCGCCCAACCGGGCGCAGGCCAGCATGGCCACCACCGTCTCGGGGATCATCGGCATGTAGATCGCCACCTTGGTCCCCGCCTCCACCCCGAGCGAGGTCAAGGCGTTGGCGGCCCGGCAGACCATCGACTTCAGATCGGAGTAGGTGATGGTGCGGGTGTCGCCCGGCTCCCCTTCCCAGTGGAACGCCACCCGGTCCCCGAGGCCGGCTTCGACGTGGCGGTCCACGCAGTTGTAGGCGACGTTCAGCCGGCCGCCCACGAACCACTTGGCGAAGGGCAGGTTCCACTCGAGCGCGGTGGTCCACGGCTCGGCCCAGGTCAAACGGCGGGCCTGCTCCTCCCAGAACGCCACCGGGTCGGCGGAGGCCTGCTCGTAGATGCCCGGTTGGGCCACGGCGGCGGCCGCGAACTCCGGGGGAGGAGCGAAACGTCGCTCCTCCCTCAAGAGGGCAGACAGTTCAGATGACTGGTCGCTCATGCGCGCTCTCCCAACTGGATGTTCGAGACCGGCCTCATCAACGGGCCGCCCACGAACAGTACCGGCCGGCCCCGCATGCCGTTGATGACGCCGGCGGCCGACGTGTACCAGGCCACTGCGGCGGTGACCACGCCGAGGTAGCCGCCCCAGTGGGCTAGTCCGGTGCTGTTCTGGAAGTTGGCGAACACGAGCACGATCTCGGTGATCTCGAGAGTGAGGAACACGCCGAGCACGGCCAGGTTCACCGCGGAGCTCCACAGCAGCATGTAGGTGTTGAATATCAAGAAGGCGAGCAGGATCCACGCCTCGTCGTTGTGCACCTGCACCACGTTCTTGGCGCCGGGAGCGACCAACTCCACGTAGACGGCCAGGCCGATCCAGAAGCCGCCGTAGGTCGAGAACGCCGTAGCCCCGAAGACGTTGCGGTTACGGAACTCCCACATCCCGGCGAGGAGCTGGCACAGCCCGCCGTAGGCGAAGGCAAACCCGAGGAACGGCGCCGTCCCCCTCGTCCAGTTGGCGTTCTGGGCCGACAGGAGGAACGTGGTCAGCGCGAAGGCCGCCAGACCCAGTGGAGCCGGATCCGCAGGGGGCGGTACCGAGGTCACCTCCATGACCGTCGGAGCCACCACGACATCGTTTGCGCTGTCGATCGCCATATCTAATCCCCCATCTGTTGCTGCGGTGACCCCAGCGGCCCCCGCCGCACGGATTTTGAGCCGGTCCGCCCACCATCCGAAAGGCTCCCGGCCGACCAATCGCTGAACGGTCCCTCCGAAGCGCCGAACGGTCACTGGTCGGCGGTGAATGGTGCTCCCCGATCCCCGCCGGTCCCTTGTGGCACACTCCTGCGGGTCGTGCTCGGGGATCGACCACGATCGGGGAGGATGAGGTCGGGCAGTGACGAGGGATCTCACATGGGCCGTCCTGGCCGTCATGGTGGCGACCCTGGCCGCCGCCGCCCTCTACGCCCGCCAGGCCGGGCGACGGCTCGTAACCCCCGGCCAGCGGGTCACCTACGAGGCCCTGCGCACGGCCAACCAGGCGGCCCCACCGCTGCGGTCGGGCCTCACCGCCGACGCCATGAACCGGGCCCTGACCCCGCTGCGGTCCCTGATCGCCACCCGCGGCCTGGTGATCTCCGACGCCCAGGGGACGGTGGCCGCCGAGGGCGTGGACGACGAGCACTGCCGCCTGCTCGCCCCCCACATCGAGGCCGCCATGGTCTCGGGCCGGCCGGCCATCATCTCCACCGACGAGCTGCAGTGCGGGCGGGAGGGGTGCAGCCTCACCGCCGGGGTGGTCGCCCCGCTCCATGTCGAAGGCGGCGTGGTGGGGGCCCTCGTCGCCCTCGACGGAGGGGCCTCGGCCGGACTCCAACGTCTCTGCGGGGAGGTCGCCCGGTTCGTGTCGACGCAGCTCGAGCTGGCCGAGTTGGACCGCTCCAAGCGCCGGGCGGTGCAAGCCGAGCTGCGATTCCTGCGGGCCCAGATCTCCCCCCACTTCATCTACAACTCCCTGACCGCCATCGAGTCGTTCGTCCGCTCCGATCCCGAACGGGCCCGGGAGCTGCTGGTCTCCTTCGCCGACTTCACCCGGTACAGCTTCGCCAGCCACGCCCAGACCGCCACCCTCGCCGAGGAGCTGCGCCTGGTGGACATCTACCTCGACCTCGAGCGAGCCCGCTTCGGCGACCGCATCGACGTGACCCTGCGGGTGGCGCCCGAGGTGCTGGCCGTCCACGTCCCCTCGCTGGTGCTCCAACCCGTCGTCGAGAACGCCATCCGCCACGGCCTGGAGCCCCTCGGGCACGGGCGCCTGCGCATAGACCTGGCCGATGCCGACACCGAGGCGGTCATCTCGGTGGAGGACGACGGTGTGGGCGCCGAGCCGGGTCACCTCAAGCGGGCCCTGACCGGGCGCACCGAGTCGGTGGGGCTGCGCAACGTCGACGAGAGGCTGCGGGCCACTTTCGGCGAGGACCACGGCCTGCTGGTGGAGACGGCGTCGGGCGCCGGCACCAAGGTGACCTTCAGCGTGCCCAAGTTCCAGCCCGCCACGGCAGCCAACGGGAGGCCGTGAAATGGTCCTGTTGAGCGCGCTCGCCGTGGACGACGAGGCCCCCGCCCTCGACGAGCTCGAGTACCTGCTGCGCTCGTCGGACCTGGTGGGTGACGTGGTGGCGGTACGCAGCGCCACCGAAGCCCTGCGCCAACTGCGCGACCGGGCCTTCGACGTGGTGGTCCTCGACATCGCCATGCCCGGTCTCGGCGGCATGGAGCTGGCGTCGGTGCTGGCGCAGTTCTCCGAGCCCCCCTCGATCGTGTTCGTGACAGCCCACGAGGAGCACGCCCTGGAAGCCTTCGAGGTCGGGGCGGCGGGCTACCTGCTCAAACCGTTGGACCAGCAACGGCTGGGCCACGTCCTGCGCCGGCTGACCCCACCGCGCCCCCACGGCCCCGACGAGTCGCTCGAGTTCGTCCCGGTGGAGGCTCCCGGGCGAACGCTCATGCTCTCCCGGCGCGAGGTCGCCTGGGTCGAGTCGGCGGGTGACTACGTGCGGATCCACACCTTCGACCAGCGGTCGTTCCTGGTGCGCCTGCCCCTGACCCGCATGGAGGAGGCCTGGGGCCAGGACGGCTTCGCCCGAATCCACCGCCAGTACCTGGTGTGCCTCAAGGCCATCCGGGAGTTGCGCAGCGACGGCGCCCAGATGTTCGTCGAGGTGTCCGGCACGACCCTCCCCGTCAGCCGGCGCCACGTGCGGGAGCTGCGCGACCGCCTGGTGCGCCAGGCCCGTCCCCACCGATGAGCCGGACCGGGCCCGACCCCGACCCCGACCGCCCCGCCGACCCCGCGACCCGGCGGGTGGCGGTGAGGTCGGGATCGCCGCTCCCCCATCGCCCCCGGGCCGTCCCCGACCCCGAGGATCTCTACCAGCCCGACCAGTACGGCCAGAACCTGCTGCGGTCACTGATGCGAGCCCAGCTCGGCGTGACCATAGCCGTGCTCCTACCGGCCGCGGCCCTGGTCGCGACCTACCCGGTGCTGTCCTCCCTCCTGCCGGGGCTGGCCAGCGCGTCGGTGGGTCCACTGCCCCTGTCGGTCGTCATCCTCGGCTTCGCCATCTACCCTCCGCTGGTCGGACTGGCCCTGCTCTACGTACGGCGGGCCCGCCGGGTGGAGGACCGCTTCGTCGACCTCCTGAACGAACGGTGACCGACCCGGCGGCCATCGGCGGCGTGGTGGCGGTGGCGGCGGCCACCATCGCGGTCGGATCCCGGGGGCTTCGCGTCTCGCGCACCCCGGCCGATTTCCTGGTCGCCGCCCGCCAGGTGCCTCCCGGCCTGAACGCCGCGGCCATCTCCGGTGAGTACCTGTCAGCCGCCTCGTTCCTCGGTGTGGCGGGGCTGGCCCTCGCCGACGGGGTGGGGGCCCTGTGGTACGCCGTCGGCTACGCGGCCGGCTACCTGGTCCTCCTCGCCGTCGTGGCCGCCCCCCTGCGCCGTTTCGGCGCCTACACCATCCCCGACTTCGCCGAGGGACGCCTCGACTCTCCGCTCCTGCGCCGGGTGGCCACCGTGCTGGTGGTGCTCATCTGCGCCTTCTACCTGCTGCCCCAGATGGAAGGCGCCGGGGAGACGCTCCAGGCGGTCGGGGGAGGCCCCTACTGGGTCGGGGTGGTGACCCTCGGGGTCCTCGTGACCGGCGCCATCGCCAGCGGCGGGATGAAGGGCATCACCTTCGTCCAGTCCTTCCTCTACTGGCTGAAGCTGCTGGCTATCGCCGTGCCGGCGCTGTCCCTGGCCCTGATCTTCCACCATCCGCCCGTCGCCCACCTCGACGGCCGGGCTCCGGCCACCTTCGCCCAGGCCACCACCGTCGAGTTCCCCCACGCCGAGGACGTGCAGGTGTCCTCGGCCGTCGAGGTACGCGTCGCCGGCGGCCTCGACGGGGCGGCGGTGGACGGCTACCTGGTCCTCGCTCCGGGGCCGCACCGGATCGCCGCGTCGACGCGCATCGTGTTCCCGGCCGGGTCGCCGGCTCCGGCCGTGGCCGGCCCGCAGACGTTGTCAGCGGCTCAGTGGGCTTCGCCGCTGCTGCGCCTGGGGGGCCGGTCGGACCACCCGCTGGCCGCCACCTACGGGGTCATCCTGGCCACCTTCCTCGGGGCCCTCGGGCTGCCCCACATCCTGGTGCGTTTCTACACCAACCCCGACGGCCAAGCCGCCCGGCGCACCACTGCGCTGGTGATCCTGCTCCTGTCGGTCTTCTACGTGTGGCCGGCGGTCTTCGCCGTCCTCGGCCGTCTCGAGGCCCCGTCGCTCTACCTGACCGGGCGGACCGACACCGTCGTACTGGTCCTGCCCCGCCTGGTGGGCGCCGGCGTGGGCGAGCGCATCCTCACCGCCCTCACCGCCGGCGGGGCGTTCGCGGCGTTCCTCTCCACGTCGTCGGGGCTGCTCATCGCCATGTCGGGAGCGGTGTCCCACGACATCCTCGGGCGGGGCGTCGTGGCCTTCCGCTGGGCCGCCATCGGCACCGGGACGGCCACCACGCTGGCCGGGTTGGCCGTGGCCGGAACGTCGATAAACGTCCTGGTCGGATGGGCCTTCGCCATAGCCGCCTCGTCGTTCTGCCCCCTGCTCGTCCTCGGCATCTGGTGGCCCGGGCTCACCTGGCGGGGGGCGCTGGCCGGCCTGATCATCGGCGGAGGGGCGTCATCGGCGGCCGTGGTGACCTCACTCGCCGGCGTCGGAGAGCGCGGCTGGTGGGCGGTGCTCCTCCAGGTACCGGCGCTGTGGACGGTGCCGCTGGCCTTCGCCACCATGATCGTCGGGTCGCGGCTGAGCAAGGGCAGCCTCCCCCACGACGTGATGCGCAAGATGCTGGTGCTCCACCTACCCGAGGAGGTACGCCGGCGGGCCGGTTGAGCACCGACACCCGCGGCTCACCCGCAGCGGGGGGACTACGAAGCGGTGACGCCGAGAGCGCCAACCACCACGGCGTCCTCGATGCGCCGGAAGGCCCGCCGGCCGTCGGAGCGCAGCAGCACCGCCACCTCGAGGTCGGACGACACCAGCTCCCGGTCACCGGCGAGGGCTTTGGCCGCCCGGCGGATGGCTTCGTCGAGCGGCCAGGTCGGCTCGAAGCCTTCCTCCAGCCGCCCCGATATGGCCTCGGCCTCACCGCCGAGCACGGTGTAGCGGTCCTCGTCGACCACCGACCCGTCGTAGAGGATGTGGAACAGCTGGTCGCCGCCCGGATCGGTGCCCACCTCGGCCACCAGGATCTCCACCTCGAGAGGCTTCATGTCGTGGGTGAACACGTTGCCCATGTACTGGGCGTAGAGATTGGCGAGGGAGCGGGCGTCGACGTCCTCCCGGCTGAACTGGTAGCCCTTGACGTCGGCGTGCTGCACCCCCGCCCGGCGCAGCGAATCGAATTCGTTGTACCGGCCGACGCCGGCGAAGGCGATCCGGTCGTAAATCTCGCTCACCTTGTGGAGGCTCTTGGACTGGTTCTCGGCGCAGATCAGGATGCCGTCGGCGTAGACGACGGCGACCAGCGGGCGACCCCGGGCGATGTTCTTCCGGGCGAAGTCCGCCTTGTCCTTCATGAACTGCTCGGGAGCGACGTAGAACGGCATGCTCATTGGAGGGCCTCCCCGGTGCTCAGCACCGCGGCAAACCGGTCGGCCACCTCGTCGCGGGGCAGGTACTCGAATCCGGAATCGGTGATGGTGGCGACGGTCGGGTAGATACCCCGGGCCGTGTCCGGCCCGCCCGTCGCGGAGTCCTCGTCGGCGGCGTTCCAGAGGGCCCGAACGGCCAACTCGACGGCCTCGTGGCGCTCCAGATCGGGCCGCCACCCGAGCTTGATGGTCGTGCGGGCGTCGCGCCCGCCGGAGCCGTCAGCGTGGAAGTCGGTCTCCTCGTAGCGGCCCCCGGTGGGGTCGTAGGAGTAGATGCGACCGACCCCTCGGCGCAGGTCGAAACCGGCGAAGAGGGGCACCACCACGAAGCCCTGCATGGCCATCCCGAGGTTGGAGCGCACCATCTGCGAAAGCTGGTTGGCCTTACCCTCCAGGCTCAGCGCCGAGCCTTCGACCTTCTCGTAGTGCTCCAACTGGAGCTGGAACAGCTTCACCATCTCCATGGCCGGCCCGGCCGCCCCGGCGATGGCGACCCCACTGTGGCGGTCGGCGGGATGGACCTTGTCCATGGCCCGGTGGGCGATGGAGGACCCGGCGGTGGCCCGCCGGTCCCCCGCCATCACCACTCCGTCGGCGTAGCGCAGCGCCACGATGGTGGTCCCGTGGCGGATCTCGAAAGGAGCGCCGCCGGCCGCCTCCTGGACCGGGGCGAAGGGGTCCAAACCCACCCGACGCAGGACGTCGGTGAAGCTGGGACCCGGGGCCTCTGTCGGGTCGAACATCGGAAGGCTCATAGAACCCGAAACCCTACCGGGCCGGGTGCGTTACTGACCACCCTTCTGGACGTAGCTGCGCACGAACTCCTCGGCGTTCTCCTCCAGGACCTCATCGATCTCGTCGAGGAGGTCGTCGAGCTCGGCTTTGAGCTCCTCGCCTTTCTTGTTGGAGGTAGGAACCTCCTCCACCCCGGTCTCCTCGGTACGAGCCGGTGCGGACTTCTTGATCTGTTCTCGCTCTGCCATTCGCAATGCCTCTTCTCTTACGAGCCCAGACGCTCGAGCAACTCGGCTGGACTGGACACGCTACCCAGCAATTCTTCGACATGGGCCCGCGTACCTCTTAGTGGTTCCATCATCGGGACCCGGCGGAGGGGATCCCCTCCGAGGTCGAAGACCACCGAATCCCAGTTGGCGGCGGCTATAGCCGAGGCCCACCTCTGGAGGCACTTGCCCCTGAAGTAGGCCCGGGTCGTTTCCGGCGGCTCGCTCACCGACCGCCGAACCTCGTCGGGGTCGAGCATCCTCTCCATCCCGAGGCGGGCGAAGAGGGATCGGGCCGGGTTGACGTCGTGGTACTGGAGATCCATGGCCGCCAGCTTGTGGTCCTGCCAGGACAGGCCGTGGCGATCGCGGTAGGCGCCGATCAGGCGGTACTTGGCCACCCAGTCGAGCTGCTGGGCCAGCGACATGGGGTCGGATTCGAGGGCACCGAGAGTCTGCTCCCAGCGCCTCAGGATGTCTCGACCGATGTCCTCACCACCCACCGCGTCGAGTCCCACTACCTCTGAGTACTTCTTGGCCAGATCCAGATGCTCCCATTGCATTTCGAGCGCCGTCATGGTCCGTCCGTCGGCCATCTCGAGAGGCTCGCTCAAGCTGAGGTCGTAGGACACCCGGCGCATGGCCGCCACCGGGGACTGCATGGAGAAGTCCCGATTGGCCCGGGCGAACCAGTCGTCTTCGATCATGGACAGCACCAGTGCGGTGGTACCCATCTTCAAGAAGTTGGCGACCTCGGACATGTTGGCGTCGCCGACGATCACGTGGAGCCGGCGGTACTTGTGGGCGTCGCAGTGAGGCTCGTCGCGGGTGTTGACGATCGGTCGCTTGAGGGTGGTCTCGAGGCCGACCTCCTCCTCGAAGAAGTCGGCCCGCTGGGTGATCTGGAATTCGATGGGGTCGCGGCCGGTGCTGGGCGCCTCGCTGCCCACCTTCCCGGCGCCGGTGAAGATCTGGCGGGAGACGAAGTGGGGCATCACGTGGCTGACGATCCGGGAAAAAGGAACCGACCGGTCCATCAGGTAGTTCTCGTGGGTCCCGTAGGAGTTGCCCTTGCCATCGGAGTTGTTCTTCAACACGACCAAGCTCTGGCCAGGCGGCAGAGCACGGGAGGCGGCCTCGATGGAGTCGGCCAGGATCAACTCCCCCGCCTTGTCGTAGCGGATCACCTCATAGACGTTCGAGCACTCCGGCGTCGAGTACTCGGGGTGGGCGTGGTCGACGTAGTAGCGGGCCCCATTGGTCAGCACGGCGTTGACCAGGTGGGTCTCCACCTCGGGTGGCATCGACCCCTCCCGGGCGAACCCGCGGGCGTCACGGCCCGGCGACTCGTCCTCGAAGTCCCAGGCCACCCGGCGGCTCAACTCGGCCACGTAGGCGTTGATGAGGGTGGACGAGGCGGCGATCGGGTTGGGATCGGCCGAGCCCCGGATGATGATCCCGAACTCGGTCTCCATGCCGAGGACCTTCACGATGGCCATGGCGCCCTCCCAGGAACGGACCAGTGGGCGCGCCGCCAGGCGGCAGGGGGACGACCGGGCGCGACCGACCGCCGGCTGGCGGGAACCCGGCGGGGCCCTGGCGTCCTTCGGATCACAGGCCGACCTTATCCTCGGGACGGGACCTATTGGCTGACCGGGCGCTACAGATACTGGCCCGTGGCGACCCGCTCGATGGAACGCCCGCCGGTGGTCTCGTCGCCCTGGGACATGATGGTCCGGATGTAGACGATGCGCTCGCCCTTCTTGCCGGAGATCTTGGCCCAGTCGTCGGGGTTGGTCGTGTTGGGCAGATCCTCGTGCTCCTTGTACTCCTGGCGGATCGAGTCGAGGAGGTCCTGGGTGCAGATCCCCGGGGTGTCGCCGGCGATGACCCGCTTGATGGCCAGCTTCTTGGCCCGCCGAACGATGTTCTCGATCATGGCACCGGACGCGAAGTCCTTGTAGTACATGATCTCCTTGTCACCGTTCTGGTAGGTGACCTCGAGGAACTGGTTGGACTCGTCGTCGCGGTACATCTCGGCCACGGTCTTCTCGATCATGCCCTGGACCGCCTTGTCCCGGTCGCCACCGCCGAGCTCCTCCACCTCCCGGGCGTCGAGGGGCAGGTCGGAGGTGAGGTAACGGCCGAAGATCTGTTGGGCGGCCTCGCGCCCGGGTCGCTCGATCTTGATCTTCACGTCCAGGCGGCCGGGGCGCAGGATGGCCGGGTCGATGAGGTCCTCCCGGTTGGACGCGCCGATGACGATGACGTTGCGGAGGGTCTCGACACCGTCTATCTCGGCGAGCAGCTGAGGGACGATGGTCGACTCCATGTCCGAGCTGATCCCGGTGCCGCGGGTGCGGAAGAGGGAATCCATCTCGTCGAAGAAGACGATCACCGGGACGCCCTCTTCGCTCTTCTCCCGGGCCCGCTGGAAGACCAGTCGGATCTGGCGCTCGGTCTCGCCCACGTACTTGTTGAGCAGCTCAGGACCCTTGATGTTTAAGAAGTAGCTGCGCGCCGCCCGGTCGCCGGTCACCTCCGACACCTTCTTGGCCAGGGAATTGGCGACCGCCTTGGCGATGAGGGTCTTGCCGCAGCCGGGGGGACCGTAGAGCAGGATGCCCTTGGGCGCCGGGAGCTTGTGCTCCACGAACAGGTCCCGATGCAGGAAGGGCAGCTCGACGGCGTCGGTGATGGCCTCGATCTGCTGGTCGAGGCCTCCGACGTCGGCGTAGGAGATGTCGGGGACCTCCTCGAGCACCAGCTCCTCGACCTCGGGGCGGGGGAGCTTCTCGAGCAGGAGCCCGGTGCGCGAGTCCATCAGCACCGAGTCCCCGGCCCGCAGCCGGGTGCCGACCAGCGGGGCGGCCAACTCGACCACCCGCTCCTCGTCGGCCCGCCCGACGATGACGGCCCGGCCGTCCTCGAGCATCTCCTTCAAGGTGACGATCTCGCCGGACTTCTCCCCGGCTCGGGCCAGGACGACGTTCAGGGACTCGTTGAGCACGACTTCGGCGCCCCGCTCGAGGCCACCCGCCAGCTCGGCCAGCTCGGGGTGCAGGGCGACGCGCATCTTGCGCCCCCCGGAGAACACGTCCACCGTGCCGTCGTCGTTGCGGGCTAGAAAGGTCCCGTAGGCCGAGGGAGGTTGGGTGAGCTTGTCCACCTCTTCGCGGAGAGCGGCGATGTGCTCGCGGGCCTCCCGGAGGGTGAAGGTCAGACGCTCGTTCTGGGAGATGGCCTGCTGCAGCTGCCCCTTGGTCTCGAGCAGCTTCTCCTCCAGGGTGCGCACCCTCTTGGGCGCGTCCTGGATGCGTCGGCGCAGGGCCATGAGCTCGTCCTCGAGAGCGCGGGCGTGCTCTCGGAGGTCCTCCAGCTCCATCTCCCCATCGGGGTTGCGGCTCGCTCCGGAGCGGACCGGCCGCTCCGTACCGCCGTCGAAAGGACTATCGCTCAAAGGGAACACCTCCCTGTCTCAGGCTTGGCCCGTAGCGGACCTTACCCCGATCCCCCGGGTAGTGGAGGCCATTACCCTCGCGCCGGCCCGGGTCGCTCCGGCCGGTAGAGCAATGTTTGACACTGGTCTACGGCCGTCGATACCTTCGGCCGATACACTTGAACGGTTAGACCGCGCGAGCGGCCCCCTTCCTGCCCCCTAGTAGTCCCCGAATGCGAGGCAAAGCCAGCGATGAAGGTTTGGATCGACCAGGATCTCTGCACCGGCGACGGTCTCTGCGAGGAGATCGCTCCTGCAGTCTTCACGCTCCTCGACGATGGGCTCTCCTATGTCAAGGAGGGTGACAAGGTGTTCGACAACCCCGGCGGCCACGACGGGCTGGCGGTGGTGCCGGACGGCATGGAGGACGCCACCAAGGAAGCCGCCGAGGAGTGCCCCGGCGAGTGCATCTTCATCGAGGAGTAACACGGCGCTGACCGCGGGCGCTTGACAGCGCCCCGTCGGGTCACCTCCCGGGCGTCAGCCGGTGATCAAGCAGTGCCCGGTGGAAGCGTCGGGATTCCTGGGCTCGGTGAGGGCCTGGCGCAGCTCGCTCGAGTCGATGGCGTAGGCCGTGCCCGGTGAGTTGGCCGATATGGCGAACGCCACGCCGATGACCTGCCCTGAGGTGTCGACCAGCGCCCCGCCCGAGTCCCCGTGGGCCAGGGAGGCGGCCAGCACGAGAATGGCCCTCTGGACATTGTGGGTGTCGTAGAGGTCGGTACCGACGGCGTTCTCCTTGGTCGAGACCTGCGCCGGGGCGATCCTCACCTGGTCCACCCCCTCGGGGTGGCCGAACACCGCGCCGAGCTGACCGAGGCTCGGGGTGGCGATGGGCAGCGGGGCCTCGCCCAGGTGCGGTACGGCGAGCAGGGCCAGGTCCAGGTTGGGGTCGTACATGACCACTCTCGCCGCCGCGGTGGTCCCCGAGGGGAGGAGCACCGACGTGGCTCCGATGGGCTCTCCGGCCACCACGTGGGCGTTGGTCGCGACCAGGTCGGTCCCGACGGCGAAGCCGCTCCCCTCGATGATCTGCCCGCACGCCTGGCCCTGGACCTTCACCGTGGAGGACTGGACGTCAGCCGCGACCGCCTGGCTGAGGGGGATGTTGGCGGGCGGCGGCCCGGAGGCCCGGTTGGGCTGGAGAACCGCGAACACCTCGGGACTGCCGTTGCCGATGACCCGGCGCAGGAGCTGCAGCGCCGACGGCGGCGGCGGCAGGTCGCGCGACACCAGCCGGGAGATGGAAGAGCCGATGACGGCCCGGGACGGCCATCCGGAGACCTGGGCGAGGGAAGGAATCAGCAGCCAGAGGATCGCGAACACCCCCGCCGCCCCGACCACCGCGCCCACCGCCCGGTCGACGAGACGAACCGGTCCGAGGGGCAGAATCCGGTGGAGCTGCCCTCCGGCGAGCAGGCCCACCGCCTGGCCGACCATGGCGCCCCCCACCAGGATCACCACCGCCACGACCAGCACTGTGGTGGGCGAGCTGTTGCTCAGGTGGGAGACGACCGTGGGCAGCAGCTTCACCGCCAGGTAGACGCCCAGGGCCATCCCCAGCCAGGAGATCACCCGGGCGAGGAAGCCGAGACGGTAACCCCCCACGGCGGCCATTACGGCGACGCCGAGGATCACCAGGTCGAGGGTGTCCATCTATCCGTACCCTCCCGTACCGGACCGTGAGCCCTGCTCGGCGGACCGGCCCGGCTCGACGCCGTCGGTAGCATCGGTGCCGTCGCTCGCGTCATGCGGTTCGATCGGGTCAACGCCGCCGCCCGGATCGGCGGGGTCGATGGCGTCGGCGGGGTCGATGGCGTCGGCGGGGTCGATGGCGTCGGCGGGGTCGATGGCGTCGGCGGGGTCGATGGCGTCGGCGGGGTCACCTTCCGACCCGGCGGGGGTCAGGAGACGGGCCGAGGTGAGGAAACCGGTGTGGGCCACCATGCGATGATCGGGGCGCACCGACTGCCCCTCGACGTGCCAGCCCCGCTGCAGGATTTCCACCGTCTCGGCCATGCCGAAGCCACTTCTCGCCAGGGTCTCGCGCAAGGTGCTCACCTGGCCGATCGTGGGCAGGTAGGAGACCAGGATGCCGCCCGGGCGCAGGGCCGATTCGGCGGCCTTCACCAGCCGCCACGGCTCGGGGAGGTCGAGCACCATCCGGTCGAAGTCCTGCTCGTCGATGCCCTCGTAGGCGTCGCGCACGGTCACCTGGTAGCGCTCGAGGGCCTCGGGACCGAGGAACCCGGCCACGTTGGCCTGGGCCCGGGCCGCGAAGTCCTCCCTCAACTCGTAGCCGGTGACTACCGCCCCGGCCCGCAGCAGCGTCATCGACAGTGCCCCCGAGCCCAGGCCCGACTCGAAGACCCGGGCCCCGGGGAACACGTCGGCCATGATCAGGATGGGACCCAGATCCTTGGGATAGATGACCTGGGCGCCACGGGGCATCTTCAGCACCACCTCGGCGAGCGTGGGCCGGACGGCCACGTAGCGGGCCCCGCGACTGGACCTGACGGTGGTTCCCTCCGGCGCCCCGATCAGGACATCGTGGTCCACCGGCCCGGAGTGGGTGTGGAATTCCCCCCCGACGGCCAGGGTCACGAGATAGCGCCGGCCCTTGGAGTCGAAGAGCAGGATCCGCTCGCCGGCGCGGAAGTGGCGGCTCACGGTCGGGCCGGTTCGGTGCTGCGCCGCACGACGGGCGGCGCCACCGCCACCTCGGCCGGGGTCGAAGCGCCGGCGGGCCCGGGCTCGGCGGGGCCGACCCGCCCGCCGGCCCGCTCGACCAGCTTGCAGAAGGCGCACACCTCACTCACCGTCGGCGACCCGCACCCCGGGCAGGGGTGGAGGCCATCCCGCTCCGCCTCGGCGACCGGTGCGACCAGGGGAGCTATCCGGTCCAGGAACCCGAACAGGAAGGCCGCCTTGGACCCGGGCGAACGGTCCTCGATCTCGTTGAGGGCGTTCTTGTAACCGAGGTGACGGTTGCCCTCGGCCATCGGGCACTCCTCGACGATGTAGTCGATCCCCCTCAGCACGCAGTAGGCGGCCATCTCGCGCTCCCCCAGGCGTACCAACGGTTTCACCTTGCGGACGAACCCATTGCCGGCCGGCAGGACGGGGTGCTGGCGCCCGAGGTAGGCGACGTCCCACCGGAGGGTATTGCCGAACAGCACGGCTGCCTCGTCGTCGAGATTGTGGCCGGTCGCGACGGCATCGTAGCCACCGTCGAGGGCCGCCTGGTTGAAGAGGTGACGCTTGGAGAGGCCGCACGCCGAGCACGGCGCCCGGCGGGCCGCCGCGGCGCCCGCCGGGATGTCGTAGCCGTACGACTCGCGCAGGTCCACCTCCACCAGCTCGGCGCCCCGCGCCGTCGCGAACCGGCGGGCGTAGCCGCCCGACTCATCGGAGTACGAACCGATCCCCAGGCCGATGTAGAGCCCGTCGGCGCGGTAGCCGAGGTCGAGCAGCAGGTCCCAGAGAGCCAACGAGTCCTTGCCGCCCGATACGGCCACGAGCACCCGGTCGTCCGGCCCGAACATGGTGTAGGACTCGATGGCCCGAACGACCTGGTCGCGGCAGTGCTTGACGAAGCAGGTGCCACAGAAGCCGGCGTTGTGGCGTCGGACATCGATGACCGCCGGCTCCCGGCACACCCGGCACTTCACTGCGCGCCCCCCGAGATCACGGGGCGCACCTCGACGGTGGACTCGTCGGTTATGCGGGCGTCGCCGGTGACCAGGGTTCCGTCCACGATCACCAGCACGGACTCCCGGTTGAGCTCGAGGCGGCCGAGCAGGGTGGTCACCGTCATCGGCCCGGGGACGTCGATCTCCCGCGACGGGTTGCGAAGCTGAACTCTCACGGGCCCGCTAGGGAAGCGGGGCGGCTTCGTGGGCGATACGGATGACCTGGCCGGGGCCCAGCTTCTCCGAGAAGACCAGCTCGGCCTCCTTGCGCCAGGCCCGGCCGGCCAGGAAGCCGAGTAGGGCCAAGCCTCCGACGCCGGCCCACAACGGGCTGCCGTCCATGACGCCGCGACGCCAGCCCTCCCGCATCCCCCGCAGGACCAACCTGCTCATCAGGCTCCTCGTCACGGGGTGGGCCGAGCCGGAACGGCCCCCGGGAGCACCACTTCGCCCGCTGATCACAGCCTCCTGATCTCCACCCAGGTCGACTTGCGACGACCCTTGCGCCGACCCAGGTAGAAGGCCACACCGACGAGCACCACCACGCCGACCACGGCTCCTATGACCACTACCGGCTTGGCCTTCTCGGTGGTCTCGTCGGCGTCGCCGCGGATGTCCTCGAGCTTGGACTGGATGTCACGCAGCTCGATGCGGCCCCCGGGACCCGAGCCCTGCACCGGGCGGCTGGGAAGCTTGGGGCTCATCCGCGCCGGGTCCTCAGGGCGTCATCGCCCTTGACGATCCGCAGAACGGCCCAGGCCAGACCGCTCACGGCGACGACCACCCCGCCGAGATAGGGCACCCAGGTGAGATTGCCGGTCAGGTGGGGGGCGGTCTCGGCCTGTACGACCCGGACCGCGGTGAGCGTCAGCATGGCGCCGCCGACCGCGAACAGCACCGCTCCGGCCACCCCCCAAGCCACGTAGCGCCCGAGGTTCTTCAAGGGCGCGATGGTTTCCTGCTTGGCGTAGGCGACGACGAGCGCCGCCAGTTCGCTCAGATGGGTCCCGAACCCGTCTCCGTCCCCGCCGTTTCGATCAGGGCGGCCGGAACCCGGCGAGCCGCTCGTCCCAGGGGTGTCAGCACCGGTCACAATCCAGTCATCCTTACCGCCCTTCCAGACGGAATGCAAGCAGCGCCGTCGCATCGCGCACCAGGCGGTCGAGCAGCAGCAGCCGATCGTGGCGGCTGGGCGCCGAAAGCAGGCCCTGACGGTCGAGCGGCCCGAGCGGGGCTCGGGCGCAGAGCTCCCACGCCGCCACCACCGGCTGGTCGGAGAGGGGGAAGCCGGGACCCCCAACCTGCTCCCCCAGCTCCCCGGCAAGGGACAAAGCGTGGCGTACCGATAGCTCGAGGGCGTCCAGCAGGGGACCGTCGGCCGGGTCCCAGTCCTCGTCGGCGCGCTCTTCCACGATGGCCTGCGGATACGGGTCATCGTCGAGCCAGCGCTCGACCGAGAAGCGGTGCGAGCCGACGAATATGGCCACCCAGCGCCCGTCTCCCAGGCGCTCGGACTCGATCAGGTGGGCGACGGTGCCCACCGTCGCCCGCTGGTCCCCACCCCCGACCTCACTGCCCCGCTCGATCATGACCACCCCCATCTCGGCGCTCGAGCCGAACGCCGTGAGGGTCTCCATGAGCAGCCGGTAGCGGTCCTCGAACACGTGGAGAGGCAGGATCTGGGTAGGTACCAGCGGACTGCCGAGGGGGAACACCGGCAGGTAACGGCTCATCGTGGTCCCGCTCCGGTCCCGACGTCGAGCACGCCGGCCTCCCCCCACCCCGATCCGGCGTCGAGGAAGCTTTCCATGACCGTGATGAATACCCTCTCCGCTCCCCCGATCGCCACTCCGCCCCGGCAGCCGGCCCGATTCTGCCCCGGATGGGACCAACGGCTCAACACGGGCCGCCTGCCCCGGTGGTGCACCGGCGGTCGGGTAAGTTGCCGGCCGTGACAAACATCTTGGTGGCGGTAGTAGTTGGTCTGGCCACGTGCCAGGTGGCCATCTTCCTCACCACCATCTTCTTGCACCGCACCCTGTCGCATCGGGCCATCACCATGTCGCCGGGGCTGCGTTTCGCCTGCCGGTTCCTCACCTGGATCAGCACCGGGGTGCGGCCCCGTCAGTGGGTCGGGGTGCACCGGCGTCACCATGCCTACACCGACATCGAGGGGGACCCCCACTCGCCCAAGCTGGAAGGCTTCTGGCACGTCCAGGTCGGAAACGTCGTGCTCTACCGGCGGGTGGCCAAGGACGGCGTGACCGTAGAGAAGTACGCCAAGGACATGCCGGCCGACCGCTGGGACCGGGTCCTTTTCGACCACGCCCTGCTCGGTCTGGCCATCGGTATCGCCGGCCTCTACTTCGTCTTCGGCATGAACTGGGAGATGACCGCCATCGCCTCGGGCGTGCACGCGGTGGCCTACCTCGGCCTCAACTCGGCGGTCAACGCCGTGGGTCACACGTTCGGCAAGCGCCCCTTCGAAGGTCTGGCCACCAACTCCCAGTGGCTGGCCTGGCTGACCGGAGGCGAGGGCCTCCACAGCAACCACCACGCCGCGCCCACCTCGGCCCGGCTGTCGTTCGCCCGGCGCGAGATCGACCCGGCGTGGTGGGTGGTGGCGCTGGCCGGCCGACTGAAGTGGCTCACCGTCCGCCACGCCGAACCCCGGCTCACCGCCAACGCCCAACGGGCCGCTTGACCGGTGCCGGGCCACCCCGGTCGCTCGGCTAGCCTCCGCGCCAAATGGACATCCTCTCAGCACTGTTCGCCGAGAACATCGATCTGAGACCGGTACCCGGTCCCTCCACCCGCATAGACCTGACGGGGATCATGTTCTCCCTGCCCGCCCCGAGCCAGCCGCCCGTGGCCGTCAGCCCTCACCTGATCGTCTTCATCCGCTGCCGGCCCGACGAGGAGGGTCAGGGGGTGCTGGAGGTGATCTTCCGGGACGAGGCGGGCGAGCAGGTCGCCCGCAATGTGTCGCCGTTCCAGGTCGAGCCCGGGAAGTTCACCTACCGCCTGGTCCGAGGCGAGCTGGAGTACCGCGCTTACGGGACGATCGAGGCCCACTGCCGGCTGCTGCCCGACGGTCCCGCCACCGTCGTCCCGCTCACCCTTCTGCCTCCCGTCTGAGCGTCCCGGGGCCCCCGTCCGGGTTCCCCGTGCCGCCCAGAACCTGGGGCCGCCCGGCCCGCCCGCGGCACCCGGAGCCGGGCCCAACGGGCCATCGTACGGGAGGGGATGCCGGCGTGGGTAGGGTTGGCCTCATGAGCGACCGCGACCTGGAACAGCTGGGCATCAACGTCATCCGGGGCTTGGCCATGGACGCCCCACAGCGTGCCAACTCCGGCCATCCGGGCACCGCCATGGCGCTGGCCCCGCTGGCCCACGTCCTTTGGACGCGGGTGATGGAATACGACGCCTCGGACCCGGACTGGCCCGACCGTGACCGCTTCGTGCTCTCCTGCGGCCACGCCTGCATCCTGCTGTACTCGATGCTCTACCTGACCGGCTACGGGCTCGAGTTGGAGGACCTCGAGCACTTCCGGAAGCTGCACAGCCGCACCCCCGGCCACCCCGAGGTGCACCACCTCCCCGGCGTCGAGGTCACCACCGGACCCCTCGGGCAGGGCTTCGCCAACGGCGTCGGCCTCGGGATGGCCGAGCGCATACTCCGCAGCCGTTACGGCTCGGAGCTCACGGACCACCACACCTTCGTCGTCTGCAGCGACGGCGACCTGATGGAAGGCATCTCCCACGAGGCCGCCTCCCTGGCCGGGCACCTGGCGCTCGGCCGGCTGATCTACGTCTACGACGACAATCACATCACCATCGACGGTCCCACCGAGATCGCCCTCACCGACGACGCGGCGCGGCGCTTCGAGGCCTACGGCTGGCACGTGGAGCACCTCGGGGAGGTGGCCAACGACACCGACGCCCTCGAGGCCGGCCTGCGCCGGGCCATGGCCGAGGAGGAGCGGCCCAGCCTGCTCATCCTGCGGAGCCACATCGGCTACCCGGCCCCCCACATGACCGACAGCCCCAAAGCCCACGGTTCGCCGCTCGGCAGCGACGAGATCCGGGCCACCAAGGAGATCCTCGGGCTGCCCCCCGACGAGGAGTTCCACGTCCCCGCCGAGGTGCTCGAGATGTACCGCGCCGCGGGTCGGAGGGGCGCGAGCCGCCGGGCCGAGTGGCAGACGCGCCTGGGTGACTACGGCGGCGACCGGGCCGCCTGGGACGCGTCGTGGGCTCGGACCGGCAAGTCCGGCTGGCAGGACCACCTCCCATCGTGGAAGGCGGGAGAGTCGGTGGCCACCCGCAACTCGGTGAAGGTGGCTCTCAACGCCATCCTCCCCGACGTCCCGGCCTTCGTCTCGGGGGGCGCCGACCTCACCGGCAACACCGGAACCAAGCTCGACGACGAGCCCCTCCAGAGCTACGAGCAGCCTGGAGGCCGGGCCGTCGCCTACGGGGTACGCGAGCACGGCATGGGAGGAGCCATGAACGGCATGGCCCTCCACGGCGGGGTCATCCCCATCGGAGGCACCTTCTTCACCTTCAGCGACTACATGCGTGGCTCGGTGAGGCTGGCGGCGCTGTCGGAGGCCAAGGTCATCTATTTCTGGACCCATGACTCGGTCGGCCTCGGCGAGGACGGCCCGACCCACCAGCCGATCGAGCAGCTGGCGGCGGTGAGGGCCATCCCCGGCCTGCGGGTCATCCGCCCGGCCGACGCCAACGAATCGGCCCACGCCCTGCGGGTGGCGGTGGAGCGCGACGGTCCGACGGCGCTGATCCTCAGCCGCCAGGACCTGCCGGTGCTGGAGGGCACGGCCGAGCTCGGCGTCAACCTCGAGAGGGGGGCCTACATCCTCGTGGAGGGGGCCGACGACCCTGACGTGGTGCTCATCGGCACCGGGTCGGAAGTGTCGGTCTGCGTGGCCGCGGCCCGGCTGCTCGACCAGCAGGGCATCGCCGCCCGGGTGGTGTCCATGCCGAGTTGGGACCTCTTCGACGAACAGGACGACGACTACCAGGACGCCGTGCTCGGCCCCGGCGCACCGGTGCTGGCCGTCGAGGCGGCCACCTCCTTCGGGTGGGCCCGCTGGGCCGACGATTCAGTGTCGATCGACCACTTCGGCGCTTCGGGACCGGGCCAGGAGGTCCTCGATGCCTTCGGGTTCACCCCCGAGAACGTGGCGGCTCGGGCCGCCATGCTGCTCGATTCCATCGAGGGATACGACGACGATTTCGACGAGGAGGACGACCAATGACCACCCTGCACGACCTCTATCTGACCCAGGGCCAGAGCCCCTGGATCGACAACCTGAACCGTCCGTCTCTTCACCAGGGCGGCCTGCAGAAGCTGGTCGACTCGGGTGTCCGGGGCGTGACCTCGAACCCGACCATCTTCCAGAAAGCCATGACCGGGTCCGACGCCTACGACGAGCAGTTCCGCCACCTCATCGAGCGCCAGTCGGTGGAAGCGGCCTTCTGGGACATGGCGGTCGATGACGTGGTCGACGCCTGCGCCATCCTGCGCCCCGTCCACGACGCCTCGGGCGGCGCCGACGGCTTCGTATCGCTCGAGGTGGCGCCCAGCCTGGCCAATCAGACCGATCCGACCATCGAGGCGGCCCGAAACCTCCACGAGCGCATCTCCCTGCCCAACCTGATGGTCAAGATTCCCGCCACCGAGGAGGGCGTACCGGCCGTCCGGAAGATGATCTCCGAAGGCCGCAACATAAACGTCACGTTGATCTTCAGCCTGCCCCGCTACGAAGCTGTAGTAGACGCTTACCTGGAGGGTCTGGAGGTCCTGGCCGAAGACGGCGGCGACCTCGGCTCGGTGCACAGCGTGGCGTCGTTCTTCGTCAGCCGGGTCGACACCGAAGTGGACCGGAGGCTGGATAAAGCCGGCGCCGACCCGGTCCTCTCCGGTCGGGCCGCAGTGGCCCAGGCCAAGCTGGCCTACGCCCTGTTCGAGGAGAAGTTCAGCGGCCCCCGCTGGGAGGCTCTGGCCGCCCAGGGTGCCCACCCGCAGCGCCCGCTGTGGGCCTCCACCTCCACCAAGAACCCGGCCTACCCCGACCTCCTCTACGTCGACCAGCTGATCGGGCCCCACACCGTCAACACCATGCCCGACGCCACGGTGGACGCCTTCCTCGACCACGGCACGGTGGCCCGGACGGTGGACCTCGACGTCGACGGCGCCCGCCGACTGCTCGACGACGACCTGCCCGACGCCGGCGTGGACATGACCGACGTGTCACGGACACTGGAGCAGGAGGGGGTGGCTTCGTTCACCAAGAGCTGGGACGAGCTGATCGCGTCCCTGTCGGAGAAGGCCAACGCCATCACCGGGAACGGTCGTTGAGCGAGATACCACCTCCCAACCCGCTCTCCGAGGGCATAGACGCCACCCGGCGGGTGCCGGCCGGAGTCCTGGTCGTGGTGGGCGCCTCGGGCGACCTCACCGCCCGCAAGCTGCTGCCGGCCATCGAGCAGCTGTCGAGGCGCCGGCTGCTGGCCCATTCCTTCGCCATCGTCGGGGTGGCCCGCACCGAGCTGACCGACGACGGGTTCCGCCAGCTGATGACCGACGCCGTCCCTGACGGTGACGCAGCGTGGACCGATCTGGTCAAGCAGAGCCGGTACGTGACCGGGGACTACTCCGACCCCTCGACGTTCACCAGCCTGGCCAAGGTGATCACCGAGGTAGAGGCGCAGATCGGCGCCTCCGGCAACCGCACCTTCTACCTGGCGACCATCCCGGCCGTCTTCGAGGAGGTCGCCGACGGCCTCGGCGCGGCCGGTCTCAACCGGCCCCCCACGGCTGACACGTCGGTCCGTCTGGTCATCGAGAAACCCTTCGGGCGCGACCTCGACAGCGCCCGCCTGCTCGACACCGCCCTGCACCGCACCTTCGACGAGTCGCAGATCTACCGGATCGACCACTACCTGGGTAAGGAGACGGTCCAGAACGTCCTGGCTCTGCGCTTCGCCAACGCCATCTTCGAGCCGCTGTGGAACCGCAGCTACATCGACCACGTGCAGATCACCGTGGCCGAGTCCCTCGGCGTGGAGAAGCGGGGGGGCTTCTACGAGACCGCCGGGGCGCTGCGCGACATCGTCCAGAACCATGTGATGCAGGTCCTGTCCCTCACCCTCATGGAGCCCCCCGGGTCCATCGACGCCCAGGGCATACGGGACGAGAAAGTCAAGGCCCTGCGCTCCGTCGTGATCCCGACCCCCGAGGCGGTGCGCGCCGACGTGGTGAGGGCCCAGTACGACAGCGGCTGGAGCGAGGGCAAGGCCGTCCCGGCGTACCGGGAAGAGCCCGACGTGAGTCCGAACAGCCAGACCGAGACCTACGTGGCCATGAAGCTCATGTGCGACAACTGGCGCTGGGCCGGCGTCCCCATCTACATCCGTACCGGCAAGAGACTCCCCAAGCGCCTCACCGAGGTGGCCCTGCAGTTCCACAGCGTGCCCCACCTGGCCTTCGGCAAGGCCGAGAGCCGGGATCTGCGACCCAACGCCCTCGTCCTGCGCATCCAACCCGACGAGGGGGTCGCCCTGCGCTTCGGGGCCAAGGTCCCCGGGCAGGCCTTCAACGTCCGTGACGTGCTGATGGACATGTCCTACGGCTCGGCCTTCATGGAGGACCCGCCCGAAGCCTACGAACGGCTCCTCCTCGACGCCATGGTCGGCGATCCCACGCTGTTCATCCGCAGCGACGAGGTGGACCAGGCGTGGCAGATCGTCGATCCCATCCTCGAAGCCTGGGAGAGCCGGGCCGTGCCCCTGGCCGGATACGCCGCGGGCACGTGGGGGCCGCGCCAGGCCGACCAGCTGATCGAGCGGGACGGGCGGCAGTGGCGGACCCCGTAGCGGTCGATCACTGGACCGGGGAAGGGGTTCGCCTCTCCGACGTGGTGGGGGCTCTCGCCGACCTACGGGATCAGTCGAGCGACCACCATTCCTCGGCGCGGACCGCAGTCATGACCCTCATCGCCGTGGCTCCCGGCGACGACCAGGCGTACGGCGCCACGGGGGCCCTGAGAAGCCTGGCCGGCCATCACCCGGCCCGGATCGTGATCCTGCGCCCCGACCCCGACTCGGTGGCCCACCTCGACGCCCGGACCACGCTGTACGCCCTCGACAGCGAGCACAACCGGGTCAACTTCGAGGAGGTCCAGTTGGAGATCGGCGGCCAGGCGGCCCGCCACCTCGACTCGCTGGTGGAGGCGTTCACCCTCTCGGACCTGCCGGTGGCCGTCTGGTACGTCAACTCCATCCCCGAAGCCTCCGACCCGCTGCTGTCGGTCGCCAGCGCCATCCTGATCGACAGTCGCGACACCCCCGACCCCGGCCAGCTGCGCAGCCTGCTGGCCCTGGCCCGGCGACGGACACTGGTGGACCTGTCGTGGAGCCGGCTCCTGCCTTGGCGGGAGACCCTGGCCGGGCAGTTCGAACCGGTCGCCCACCGAGCCTGGCTGGACTCCATCGAGCACATCTCGATCTGCGGCAAGGAAGGTCCGCGTCGACTGCTCGGCGGCTGGCTCACAGCCCAGACCGACGTTTCGCCCCGGCGCATCTCGCTGCAGGACAGCCGCCATGTGGGGATATCCATCGTGGCGCGCCGCAACGACGAGGAGGCGAGCTTCTCCGTCGAGCGGGTGGAGGGCCAGCGAATCGTGCTCGGCGAGGCGACGGTACCGGGATCCCCGGTGGTGCGGTCGACCAGCCTGCTGCCCGACGACCCCTTCACCACTTCCCTCGCCGACGCTCTCACCCACCTGCAGCCGGACCCCATCTGGGAACGGGCCCTCTCGGCCGCCACCGCCCTCACCGACTAGGGATTCTTCAACTGCTGCGCCATCTCCTAGTGTTTGCAGGGTGAATGGAGAGTTGCTCGTCGTGGACGACCTGCCGGGCGAGTTCGCCAGGCGGGTCATAGCGGCCTACCAGTCGCGCCGGACCGACCTATTCAGCTTCGCCCTGTCGGGGGGCAGCACGGCCCGCTCCTGCTACGAGCGACTGGCCGCCGACAGCACGGACGCCATCGACTGGTTGTCGGTCAACGTCTACTGGGGCGACGAACGCTGCGTCCCCGCGGACGACCCGGACTCCAACCAGCTGCTCGGCCGGCAGTCGCTGCTCGAGCGCGTCGGGGCGGCCAACGCCGTCTACCCGATGACCTGTGACGAGGGCCCCGACGCCTACCAGCTGCGACTGGGTGAGATCGGCAAGCTCGACGTGGTCCACCTCGGAATGGGCCCCGACGGCCATACTGCCTCGCTCTTCCCCGACTCCCCCGCCCTCGAGGCCGACCCCGGCCAGCTGGTCGCGCTCAACGAAGACCCCTCGGGCCGCAACAAGCACCCGCGGATGACCCTGACCTTCTCGGGGATCTCCCGTTCCCGACTGGTCATCTTCACCGTGGCGGGGGCATCCAAGCGGGCCGCTCTGGAAGCGGTGATGAGCGGAGAGGACCTGCCCGCGGCCCGGGTCACCGCTGACCATGTCGTCTGGCTGGTCGACCGGGAGGCCGCCCCCGTCGATGGATGACCACCGGGGCCGCTTCGGCGACCTGTTGGATGCGCTCGGGGTCCGGGCCAACCGCGACCAGCTGGCCGAGATCCTCGAATCGGTGGTCCGCCTGGCCACCAACGGCACCGACCGGCTCGACCTGAAGATCACCAATGCCGCACTCAAGGAGATGACCGAGGCGTTCGCCATGTTCGCCCCGTACAAGACGGAGCGCAAGATCACCATGTTCGGCTCGGCCCGGACCCATCCGTCGGACCCCCTCTACGCCCAGGCCCGCGACCTGGCCGCCCTGCTCGCCCGTCACGATTGGTCGACGGTGACCGGAGCCGGGCCGGGGATCATGGCCGCCGGGCTGGAGGGAGCCGGCCCCGACAAGTCCTTCGGCATCAATATCAGGCTCCCCTTCGAGCAGGAGGCCAACGACTTCATCCGGGACAACCCGAAGCTGGTCTCCATGAAGTACTTCTTCACCCGCAAGCTGCTGCTGATCAAGGAGTCCTTCGCCTACGCGGTGCTGCCCGGCGGATTCGGAACCCTGGACGAGGCCTTCGAGCTGCTCACGCTGCTCCAGACGGGCAAGGCCGAACCGGCACCGGTCGTCCTGCTCGAGGCGCCCGGTGACCACTACTGGCGGGCCTGGGAGGACTTCGTACGCGAGCAGGTGGGAAGTCGGGGCCTGATCAGCCCCGGCGACGAACACTTCTACACCATCGCCGAGACGGTGGAGGACGCCGCGTCGGAGGTGCTCGGCTTCTACCGCAACTACCACTCGCTGCGCTGGGTCGGCGACACCCTGGTGCTGCGCCTGGAGCGCCGACCGACCGAGGAGGAGGCGGCCCGGCTGTCCGGCGAGTTCTCCGACATCATGACCGGAAGCCTGCGGGTGCTCGACGGCCCCCTGCCGGCCGAGCGGCGCAGCGACGACTTCCCCCATCTGCCGCGGGTCGCCCCGCGTTTCGACCGCTTCTCCTACTCGCGGCTGCGCCAGCTCATCGACGCCCTGAACCGCCTCGACAGCGCCCCGCCGGCGGTGGCGGTGTCCCGACCTTGAGCCCGAACGTCGTCGACGCGGTGACGGTCGGTGGGCGAGGGGCGCCGTCCCGTGTGATGTTCGGACCCCACGAGACCAACCTGGCCCGCGGTCGGGCCATCTCCGACGGCCACGCCGCCTACTACCGCAGGCGGGCCGCCGGAGGGGCCGGGGTGATCGTCACCGAGACGGCCTCGGTGACGGCCAACGACTGGCCCTACGAGCGGGCGCCGCTGGCCGCGGCCTGCCCGCCGGGTTGGGAAGCGGTCGCCGAGGCCTGCGCCCCGTGGTCCACTTTGGTGCTGGCCGGGCTGGGGCATTCAGGTAGCCAGGGCAGCAGTGCCTACTCGCAGGAGGTCATGTGGGCGCCCTCCCCCGTCGCCGACGTCGTCACCAGGGAGCCACCGGCGGCGCTCGACGAGGACGGCATTCACCAGATCGTGGCCGCCTTCGGTGACGCCGCCGTCCTGGCCCGCGGCAGCGGGCTGGCCGGGGTGGAGATAGATGCCGGGGCGTGGTCGCTCCTGCGCCAGTTCCTGTCCGGGCTGACCAATCAGCGCTCCGACCGCTTCGGCCAGGACCGTCTGCTCATGATCCGGCTGGTGCTGGAGGAGGTCCGCCGGCGGGTCGGCCCCGACTTCGTCGTGGCGTTGCGTCTCTCCTGCGACGAACTGGCCCCGTGGGCCGGCATCACTCCCGAGCAGGCCGCGCCGACTGTGGCGGCGATCACCGGCTGGGGCCTGGTGGACATGTTGACGGTGATCAAGGCCGGACCCTTCTCGACCGGCGCCTACCGTCCCGACGCCCACATCCCCGAAAGCTTCAACTGGGATCTCTGCCGGGCCATGCGGGCGGTCGCCGGCGACGTACCGGTGGTGCTGCAGGGCAGCGTCGTCGACCCGGGCCGGGCCTCGGCGGCGCTCGGGGCCGGGGTGTGCGACCTGGTGGAGATGACCAGAGCGCTGATCGCCGACGCCCGGCTGGTCGAGAAGCTGCGCAACGGTCGGCCCGACGCGGTCAGGCCCTGCCTTCTCTGCAACCAGGCCTGCCGGGTGAGAGATCCCCGCAACCCCATCGTTTCGTGTGTCGTGGACCCCGCCAGCGGTCACGAGGCCGACGAACCGGCCCTGGCGGTGGCCGCCGACTCGACGCCCGCCGACCCGCCGGTCCACCCCGGCGCGGCGGGCGCTTCCGGTCTCGAGGCGTCCTCTGGACCACCGGTGCTGGTGGTCGGAGCGGGCCCGGCAGGCCTCGAGTGCGCCACCGTCCTGGCCCGAGGGGGCCGCCAGGTGAGGGTCGTGGAGCGCGGCCAGGAACCCGGTGGCGCCCTGCGGCGGGCCGCCGTCGGGCCGGGCCGGTCGCGCCTCGGCTCGATCTGCGAATGGCTGGCCGCCGAAGCCCACCGCCTCGGATTGGTCATCGATACCGGAGTCGAGGTCGACGCCGGGATGCTTACCCGGGCCCGACGCGACGGGTGGCAGGTCGTCCTGGCCACCGGGGCCCGTCCCGTGGCCGACCGCTACCCCACCGCCGCCCTGCCGGTACTCGACCCGCTGGCCGTGCTCGGCGACCCCGGCGCTCTGCCCGAGGGCCCGGTGGCGGTGATCGACCCCGTCGGTGACGCCGTGGCCGTCAACCTGGCCGAGTGGTTGGCCACCGACCATGGACGCAAGGTGACGCTGATCTGCCCCGACCCCGTCGCCGGGACCCAGCTGTCGCGCACCGGCGACCTCGCCGACGCCAACGGCCGCCTGCAGCGGGCCGGGGTGCAGCGGCGCCTGCGCAGCCTGGTCCGGTCGATCGGCCCGGAGTCGGTCCACATCGAGGACTGCTGGACCGCGGAGGCGTCCGAGGTGGCGGCGGCGGCGGTGATCGACTGCGGTCACCGCCTGCCCGACGAGGCTCTCTACCAAGCCGTCGGCGACCCCGGAATAGCCCGTGCCGGTGACTGCGTGGCCCCCCGATCGGCGCTGGAGGCCGTACTGGAGGGCCGCCGGGTGGCTCTGCGCCTCTTGGGTTGGGCCACCGCGCCGGCCCGGGCCCGCGCCGCCGTCCCCCCTACCACCAGCGCCGCCACCTCTTGGGCCGACCGGGACTCCCCCACCGGGAGCCCCGGGCCGGCCACCGCCCCCGTAGGCGCCGGGCCCGGCCCGATGCTCGGATCGACCCGCCGGTGAGCGGGGGAAGCCGTTACCGGCACCTGTTCAGCCCGCTGCGGGTCGGATCGCTCACATTGCGTAACCGGGTGGTGTTCTCCGCCCATCTCACCAACTACGCCACCCAGGACGGCCGCCCGAGTGAGCAGCACGCGGCCTACTACGCGGCGCGGGCCGCCGGCGGGGCGGGGCTCATCATCACCGAGGAGCACTCCACCCACCCCACCGACTGGCCCTACGAGAAGCTGATCCACGGCTTCCACGAGGACGTGATCCCTGGCTACCGGCGCATCACCGAGGCCGTCCACGCCCATGACGTCCCGATCCTGGCCCAGATCAACCACAACGGCGGCCAGGCCTCGAGCATGTACACCCGCCTGCCGGTTTGGGCCCCCTCGCCGGTCCCCGACCCGCTGTTCCGCGAGGTGCCCAAGGCGGTGGAGGCCCACGAGATAGCCGAGATCGTCGCCGGCTACGCCAAGGTCGCCGAGCACTGCCTGCGGGGGGGCTTCGACGGGATAGAGCTGCAGTGTTCGCACTCGTCGATCGTGCGGGGGTTCCTGTCCCCGGCCACCAACCGGCGCACCGACGCCTACGGAGGATCGCTCCCCAACCGGGCCCGGCTGCTGCTCGAGATCGTCGACGCGGTGCGCCAGGCGGTGGGCCCCCGCCCCGTGCTCGGGGTCAGATTGTGCGGCGACGAGCTGATCGAGGGGGGCACCACCATCGCCGACGCGGTGGAGGTTGCCCGCCTGGTGGAAGCGACCGGGCAGGTCGACTACATCAACACCTCCATCGGGGTGGCCACCGCCACGCTCTACATGATCGAGGCGTCGATGCGGATCCCCCCCGGATACGCCATGTTCATACCGAGTGCCATCCGCCAGGCGGTGTCCCTGCCGGTCGTCGGCGTGGGCCGTTTCAAGGACCCGCTGCAGGCCGACCGGGCCCTGGCCGAGGGCCAGTGCGACCTGGTGGGGGTGGTGAGAGGCCAGATCGCCGATCCGGATTTCACGGCCAAGGCCCGCTCCGGTCACGCCGAGCAGATCCGGACCTGCCTGTCGTGCAACCAGGAGTGCGTGGGCCGCATGGGCCTCAACCGCTGGTTGGGCTGCATCGAGAATCCGAGGACGGGTCGGGAGTCGGTGACCGCCTCGGTGGCGCCCCCGCGGGCCCGGCGCCGGGTCGTGGTGGTGGGAGGGGGACCGGCCGGTCTGCAGGCCGCGGTGAGCTCGGCCGAGCGGGGCCATCACGTGACCCTGCTGGAGCGCAGCTCCCGCCTCGGCGGCCAGATCCCCGTCGCCGCCAGCGTCCCGTCGCGCGCCGAGTTGCTCGACATAACCCGCAACCTGGTGGCCGCCGTCGCCCGGTTGGGGGTCGACGTGCGCACCGGCTGCGCCGCCACGCCCGCCACCGTCGCCGAGTTGCGTCCCGACGCCGTGATCGTGGCGACGGGGGCCCGCCCGGTACGACCGTGGTGGGCCGGGTCGCCCGACGAGTACCCGAGCGTCGTCGACGTCCGCGACGTGCTGGAGGGACGGGCGGCGCCGACGGGCACGGTGGTGGTGGTCGACGAGCTGGGCTTCCACCAGGCCACCTCCGTGGCCGAACTGCTCGCCGACCGGGGATGCCGGGTGGAGATCACCACCAACGGCATGGTGGTCGGCCAGGACCTCGGGATCACCCTCGATCTCGAGACGTGGAACGTACGGGCCCACGCCCGCGGCATTCGCCAGTCGACGGACCTGGTGCCCATGGGCGTCGGGGCCGGCGTCGACGTCCCCCTGGCGCTCACGCTGCAGCACCACCCGACGGGCACCGACCGGACCGTTCCCTGCGACTGGGTGGTCGTGGCCGGCCACCAGCAGCCCGACGACGAGCTGTGGCACGCCCTCAACGGGTCGGGCCTGGACGCCGCCATCCACCGCATCGGTGACTGCCTGGCCCCCCGCCGGGCCCACGCCGCCGTGGTGGAGGGCCACCGGGTGGCGGTGGGCCTGTGACCGAAACCGAAGAGGGGGCACCCCTGTCCGGGTCGATACCCGATTCCCCGGCGGTGGCGGTGATCGTGGCCCGCGACGGCCGCCTCCCCTACGGCTGGGCGCCGGCCGTGGCCGAGGCCGGCGGCCACGCCGTCGTCGTGGGCAGCGGGGTCGGCCCCGAGACGGCGGCGGCGATGGCGAGCGCCTGCTCGGTGCACTGGGCCGAGACCGCCACCGACCCGGGCCGCCTGGCCTCCCAGCTGGCCCCCTGCCTCGCCGGCTGCCGTCTGGTGATCCTGCCGGCCTCCCCCGACGGGCGGGACCTGGCCCCCCGCCTGGCGGCGTGCCTGGGTCGGCCTCTGCTCGCCGGTGCGGCCCGCCTGGCTGTCGACGGTGAACGCCTGGAAGCCGACCTGCTGCGCATCGACGGGCGGGTCGTGGTGGCCGTCGCCATGGCCGGCCCGGCGGTGGCCACTCTGTGGCCGGGGCCCCCGGCGCCGATTCCTCCCGGCGCCGCCTCAGCCCGGCCCGACCCCGTCGTTCGGGCCTTGGCCGTCGGGGCGCCGGCTCCCGGCTCCGGCTCGGTGCGCGGCGTGGCACTGGTCGAGCCCGACCCGGCGACGATGGATCTGAGCGACGCCCACCGGGTCCTGGCCGGCGGCGCCGGCCTGGTGCCGGCCGGGTCCGACGACCGGGTGGGACGGGCGGTGTTCGCCCTGCTGACCGAGGTGGCCGCCGCCCTCGGCGCCTCGGCGGGAGCGACCCGGGTGGTCACCGACGCCGGATGGGCCGGATACGACCGCCAGATCGGCACGACCGGAGTGACCCTGCAACCGGATCTGTACGTGGCCCTCGGCATCTCCGGGGCCAGCCAGCACATCGGCGGCATCGGCGACCCCGAGTGCGTGGTCAGCGTCAACCTGGACCCTTCCTGCCCGATGACCGGCCTGGCCGAGCTGGGCCTGGTCACCGACGCGACCGGGCTGCTGGTGGAACTGGCCCACCGGCTCGACGTGGCCGTGCCCGACGAACTGAAGGAGCTCGCGGCTTGGACCGAACTGAAGGGACTGGAGGGGTGACCTTCGACGCCGTGGTGGTCGGCGCCGGTCCGGCCGGCTCGGCCGCGGCCCTGGCCCTGGCTCGTGCCGGCCGCTCGGTGGTGATGGTCGAGCGGGGACCGTTCCCCGGCTCGAAGAACGTCTACGGCGGGGTGGTCTACGGGCGCATCCTCGACGAGGTCATCCCCCGGTGGTGGGAGGAGGTGCCCGTCCAGCGTTGGGTGGTGCGCCGCTCGACGATGATCCTGACCGACACCCAGGCGGTCACGCTGGACCTGCGTTCCCAGGCCTGGGGGCGGGAACCCTACAACGGCATGACCGTCCTGCGGGCCGATTTCGACAGCTGGCTGGCCGGCCACGCCGTCGACGCCGGCGCCCGGCTGCTCACCTCGACGGTGGCCACCGGTCTGTTGCGCGACGCCTCGGGCCGGGTGTGCGGGGTGCGGACCGACCGGCCCGACGGTGACCTGCGGGCCCAGGTGGTGATCGCCTGCGACGGCGTGAACTCGTTCCTGGCCAAGGAGGCCGGACTGATGGCGCGCGCCGACGCCGCCCATGTGACCCTCGGGGCCAAGGAGGTGCTGGCCCTGCCGGCCGAGGTCATCGAGGACCGCTTCGGGCTGGGCCCCCACGAGGGCCTCGACATAGAGGCGGTGGGCGGGACCTCGGGGGTGGCCGGCGGCGGGTTCCTCTACACCAACCGGGACTCGTTGAGCGTCGGGGTGGTCGTCAGCCTCGAGGAGCTGGCCGCCTCCCGGCGCCGTCCCGAGGAGCTGATCGCCGGTTTCAAGGCCCACCCGGCCATCGCCCCCTACCTGAAAGGGGCCTCGCTCAAGGAGTACTCGGCCCATCTCATCACCGAGGGCGGCTACTCCACCATGCCCCCGTTGGCGGCCGACGGACTCCTCGTCGCCGGTGACGCGGCGGCCATGACCCTCGCCGCGGGCATATGGCTGGAGGGGGTCAACTTCGCCATCGGGGCGGGCCTGGCCGCGGGCCGGGCCGCCGCCGAGGCGGTGGCGGCCGGCGACGTCAGCGCCGCCGGGCTGGGCTCCTACCGCCAGGCCCTGGAGAAGTCCTTCGTGCTGCGCGACCACAAGCGGCTGCGCCTGGCTCCGCAACTGGTCCTGTCCGACCGCATGCAGACCCAGTACACCAAGGTTCTCGGTGACATCGCCGAAGAGTTGTTCACCGTGACCAACCCCGAGCCCAAGCCGGGGCTGCTGCGCATCATCTGGCGGAGCCTGCGCCGCCACCGCGTCCGGGGTCGGGACCTCCTGCGTGACGGGCTGGACACGGCGCGTACTTTCCGGTGAAGCTGGCGGGCGGCATGAACGACTGGGCCGAACTGTCCTTCGAGGAGCGCATGGCGACCGTCGAGTTCCGCGTGTCGGAACGGGCCCATATCGAGGTGGACTCCGACGTGTGCCGGTCGTGCACCACCAAGGCGTGCGTGCACGCCTGCCCCGCCAACCTCTTCGCCCCGACCTCCGACGGCGGCATCCTGTTCAACTACGAGCAGTGCTTCGAGTGCGGCACCTGCTACATGGTCTGCAACTCGGAGGGGGCCATCACCTGGACCTATCCCGACGGCGGCCACGGCGTCGTGTTCCGCAACGGGTGAGGTGACACCTGTGAACCGGGCCGGCCCCATGGTGGTGGTGTGCGTGTCGCCCACCGACCTGCGCCCCGAGGTGGACCCGCTGAGCGCGGCGGTGGAGGCCGACGACCGCCGCTGCGATCTCAACGCCGCCGAAGCCGCGGCGCTCGAGCACGGCCTGCGCATCGCCGAGTCGTGGCAGGGCTGGGTCCTGGTCGTCTGCCACGGACCGAGCGGCGCCGACGGCGTCCTCAGAGACCTGATCGGGCTGGGGGTGGAAGTGGTGAGGGTGGCCGATGCGGACCACGACAGTCACCTCCGGCCGGCGCGCCGGACCCGCCCCGCGGCCGAGCTGGCCGGGTCCCCGGAGAAGGTGGCAGCGGCCCTGGCCCGGGTCATCCGACGTCGGGGTCGCCCGGCGCTCGTGCTGTGCGGGGACCGCTCCGCGGCGACCGGGGTCGGCGCCGTACCGGGCCTCCTCGCCGCCGAACTGGACCTGGACCAGGCGCTCGGGCTGGTGTCGGTGGTCATCGACGGACCGGGCCGTCTGCTGGTGGAACGCCGCCTCGACGGGGGCTGGCGGGAACGGCTCCAGGTGGAGGGGCCGGCCGTGTTGTCGGTGGAGGGGGCCGGAGTCCGGCTGCGTCGGGCCCGGCTCGAAGACGCCCTGCAGGCCTCGCAAGCGGTCGTCGAAGTGGACGTGGAAGTGGCCGCCGGCGGGCCGCCGGCCGGGCGGGCGGCCGCGGACGGAGGCCCGGCCGGCCATCCAGGCCCGGGCGGCACCTGGTCGGTGCGGCCCTTCCGGCCCCGGACCCGGCCGGTGCCGGCTCCTGTGGGCGACCCCCACGACCGCTTGCTCGTCCTCACCGGGGCCCTGTCCAACCGTGAGCCGGCCCGGGTGATGGGGCCGCTCAGCCCGGCCCAGGCCGCCGACGAGCTCCTCGCCTACCTCTCCCGGCGGGCCACGCAGTCCTGAGACGTCGGGCCTGAGACGTCGGGCCTGAGACGTCGGGCCTGCGGCGTCGGGCCTGAGACGTCGGGCCTGACAGCCCGGCCGGGTGGGCTAGGACCAGTCCCGGTCGTCGGGCTCGGCCAGGATGGACGCGGCTTTCTCCACCGCCCGCCGGGCGCGGGTGAGGCGACGCTCGTCGAGGGGAAGCTCGTGGCCTCCGGCGTCGATGGAGTTGCGCAGACGCTCGATGGCCAGATCGGCCAGCTCCTCGGAGATGGCCTCGAGTCGGGCCCGGATGTCCTGCAGCTCACCCGCCATCAGACCCGAGCCATCAGCGCCCGACCCATCAGCGCGGGGCGGCCAGGCCGGCGGCGGCCGCGACGATCTCCATGGGGTGACGGACCTTCACTCCGGCGGCGGCCAGCCACATGGCACAGCCCGGGTTGGGGCTGGCCACCACGTCGGCCCCGGCGGCGTCGATGACCGCCGTCTTCTCGGCGCGAATGGTCCGGGCCAGTTCCGGCTGCAGCGCGCTGAAAGCCCCGCCGGCCCCACAGCAACGACCCTCGTCGGTGAGCTCCACCAGCTCACCGTAGGGGCGCAGGACGGTCCGGACATGCGACTCGGCCTTCTGGACATGGCGCAGGTGACAGGGGTCCTGGACGGCGATCCGCAAACGGCGGTGACTGGGCATCGGCGCCGGGAGGAGATCGGCCCGGGCCGCGATCCACTCCTGGACGTCGAACACGCGAGCCGAGAAGGCCGCCGCCTCGGGCGTCCCGAGCAGGTGGCCGTACTCCTTGAGGGCGGCCCCGCACCCGGCCGAATCGACCAGGACCGGAGCCGGGCCGGGCAGGGCGGCCATCACCCGCCGGGCCAAGGTGGCGGCCCGCTCGTGCAGGCCGGCGTGGGAGTGCAGGGCGCCGCAGCAGGCCGCACCCGACCCCGGGAGGGCCACACCCACCCCCATGGCGGCCAGCACGGAGACCGTGTCGGCGTGGACGGGTCGCTGCCAGGCGTCCATGACGCACCCGGTGAGCAGCCACACATCGCGGCCCGTCGCGGCCAGGGGGGTGCGCCGCAACGGCAGCTCGGGGAGGCTCAGGCGGCGGCGCAGCGACGGGGGCACCAGATGGGCCCGCTGGGCCACCGCACCGGCGGCGGTGAGGCCGGCGAGAAGCCGGGGGTGCTCCAGGGTGCGGTAGGCCAGGCGCTGCCACCAGGGCACGGCCCGGTCGACGACCGCCTGGCGGGAGGCCTCCATGAGGTGACCGAAGGGGACCGACGAGGGGCAGGCCGTCTCACAGGCCCGGCACACCACGCAGGTGCCGAGGATGTCTAGGAACGACGGGCCGGCCTCGGCCCCCGCCTCCACCGCCCGCATGGCCGCGATGCGGCCCCGCGGCGACCGTGATTCCTCGCCGGTCGCCCGGTAGGTGGGGCAGTGGGCCAGGCACAAACCGCAAGAAACGCAGGCCGCCAGCTCGTCGAGATCGAGGGGCAGCACCCGTCCCCGGGTCACGCCGACGCCCCCGGGGAAGCGGCGGCCGTCACCTGCGGGTGGCTCAACGGCGAGCGGCCGGGGTTCAGGCGTCCCTCGGGATCGAAGCGCTCCTTGATACGGCGGTGCAGCTCCACCACCCCGGCGCCGGGCGGCGGCGCCGGGACGACCCGGGCTGCCTCGGCCGAGCAGTGGAGAACGCCCACCCCGATCTCGGCCAGCCACGACGAGCCGGGACAGGAGGACGACACGGCCTCCAGCGTGGCCCGTAGCTCGGCCACGGGGATCGACCGCCGGACCTCCCCGACCGGGCTCGGGGGTCCCTCCACCCGGCTCCAGCGACCGGCCGGTTCGAGCACGCCCCGCACCTGGGCGTCCACGTCGGCGCCGTAGCCGGCCAGGCCGACCCACACCGAGCGGCCGTCCCACAGCACCGCCAACGGCCGGTACAGGGTCCGGTACAGGGCGAAGGCGTCGGCGACGCTGTCAGGTTCGCTCCTCCACCATTCCTCCCGCTCGGGTCGGGGGTGGCAACGCAACACCACCTCGGCGAGGAATCCGAGTGTGCCGACCGATCCGACCATCAGCCGGCACAGGTCGAAGCCGGTGACGTTCTTGACCAGTGGGGCCCCGGCCCGCACCACCTCGCCGTCGGCGTTGACCCATGTCGCTTCCAGCAGGGTGTCGCGCACGGGGCCCCGGCCCAACCGGCGCAGCCCGCTGCGGCCGGAGGCCAGCACCCCGCCGACCGTGGCCCGCTCGGGTTGATCGGCCTCGAGGGCGACGAACTGCCCGCCGGCGGCGGTGACTTCGTCGAGGGCGGCCAGGGTGGTGGCCGCCCTCACCCTCACGATCATCTCCCCCGGTTGGTGGCCGACCACCCCGGCCGGGGCCGTGACCTCCCTCGGCGCGCCGGTCAGCCCGCCGCCCAGCTCCCACTGGGTGCGGCCCCCGACGCAGGTGACCGGCCCGGCGGCGGCCGGCCCGACGCGGGCGGCGAAGTCTTCCAGGGCGGTCAAATCCACACCCCTTCGGGCAGATCGGCCACATCGGCGCAGCGGGTGCCACCCCGGGGCAGGACCTTCTCGGGGTTGCACAGGCCGGCCGGGTCGAAGGCGTCCCGCAGGTGGGCCTGCGCCCGCAGGTCGGCCGGTCCGAACACGAGGGGCATGGCGTCCCGCTTCTCGAGGCCGATGCCGTGCTCGCCCGACAGGCTCCCCCCGGCGGCCACGCACGCCTCGACGATGGCCTCCCCCGCGGCGTGCACCCGTTCGAGCACGCCCGGAACCCGGGCGTCGAACACGATGAGGGGGTGGAGGTTGCCGTCCCCGGCGTGGAACACGTTGCCGAGGGTCAGGTCCTGCTCGGCGCAGATGCGGCTCACCTGCTCGAGGACCTCCACGAGGTGGGTGCGGGGCACCACGCAGTCGTGCAGGTAGTAGTTGGGGGCGATCCGGGCCACGGCGCCGAAGGCCGACTTCCGACCCTTCCACCACGCCGCCCGCTCGGCCCCGTCGGCGGCGACACGCACCGATCGGGCGCCGTGGTGGGCGAGCACCGATGTGACGACGTCGGTGACCACGGCCAGGCCGCCGCTCAGCCCGTCCACCTCGACGAGCAGCACGGCGGCCGCGTCAGTCGGGAAGCCGGCGTGGACGAACGCCTCGACCACCTCGACGATGGTGGCGTCCATCATCTCCAGGGCGGCCGGCACCACCCCGGCGGCGATCACCGCGGTCACGGCGCGGGCGGCGTCGGCCATGGTCGGGAAGTCGGCCAGGAGGGTCGCCACGGTGGGCGGCAGCGGGGTGAGGCGAACCGCGATGCGGGTGGCTATCCCCATCGTCCCCTCGCTCCCGACGAACGCCCCCCGCAGGTCGAGACCGTCGGGCTCGGGGTCGAGGCCGCCGAGCACGACGACGTGACCGTCGGGTAGCACGACCTCCACGGCCAGGATGTGGGCGTTGGTGACCCCGTAGAGCAGGCAGTGGGGCCCGCCGGAGTTGTTGGCCACGTTCCCGCCGACAGAGCACGACTGCTGACTCGAGGGGTCGGGCGCGAAGTGCAGCCCGAGGTGGGCCACGGCCCGGGACAGGTCCAGGTTGAGCACGCCGGGCTGGACCCACGCCACCCTCGAGTCGGCGTCGACGTCGAGGATGCGGTTCATCTTGGTGGTCACGATCACCACCGGCGGCTCGGCGCCGACCGGGGTGGCGCCCCCGGCCAGCCCGGTGCCCGATCCCCGGGCCACGAACGGCCTCCCGGCCCGGGCGCAGGCCGCGACGGCGGCGGCGACCTCCTCGGTGGACTCGGGGAAGCACACCACCGACGCCCGACCGACGAGCATCGACGCGTCGCGGGCGTACAGGCCCAGCTCCATCGGGTCGGTGCGCACCCGCTCGGGCGAAAGGGCCGCCGTCAGCTGGGCCACGAGGTCGCCGTCGGTGGTCACGAGCCGGTCGCGCAGCGGGAACCGCTCGGAGGCGGCCGGAGCTGCAGAAGGTAGGTGTCTACGTAGCTGCGGATGCATGAACTGTAGGGGTACGCGGTGTGACCGTCACCAACGCGGGTGAGCAGCACCCCGTTCTGCAGCTCGGCGGCCAGAGCCTGGGCGTCGGCGTAGGGAGTGGCCGGGTCACCGGTCGTACCCACCACGACGATGGGCGGGGACCCGGCGGCCCGGATGGGCCCCACCTTCCCGGTGGCCGGTACCGGCCACCCGTCGCAACCCAGCTCGGAGTACAGCACGGGCACCCCGAACACCGGTGCGGCGGCGGCGAAGGAGGCCACGTCGGCCTGCACCTCGGCCCGGGACGGAGCCGGCGCATCGAGGCAGGTGACCGCCGTGAAGGCCTCCAGCTCGTTGCTGAACGTCCCGTCGGGCTGAAGCCCGTCGTAGGTGTCGGACAGCTCCAGGGCCCGGGTCCCGTCACCCCGGGAGGCGTCGGCGAGCATCTGGTAGAGGTCGGGCCACCCCGACGTCGAATACAGCGTGTAGGCGGTGGCGTAGAGCAGAGCTGACGGTCCGGCCCGGCGGGCGTGGCCCCTGGCGGGGAGGGGGTGGGCCCGCACCTGGCTCATCAGGCTCTCGTAGGCCAGAAGCGGATCGCCGGCCGGCTTCCATGGGCAGGCCGGGGCCGCCACGCACGCTTTCAGCGCGTCGGCGAGGTCCGCTTCGAAGGAGACAGCCTGCTCGCGGGCCGACTCCAACGGCGCCACCGCGGGGTCCAACGCCCCGTCTAGGACCATGGCCCGGATGTGGCTGGGGAACAGGCCGGCGTAGGTGGCCCCCAGGAAGGTCCCGTAGGAGAACCCGAGATAGTTGATGCGGGACTGGCCCACCGCCACGCGGATGTAGTCCATGTCGATGGCCGCGTCGACGGTGCTCACGTAGGGCAACTCGGCGCCACTACGGGTTTCGCAGCCCTGGGCGAACTGCTGGTTGATCCGGTCGAGCCCGGCCATACCGGCGGCGGTGGTGGGCGCCGGGTCGTAGGCGAAGTAGGCCTTCAGCTCGGCGGTGCCAAGGCAGGTGATGGGTGAGCTGCGGGCTACGCCGGGCGGGTCGAAGCCGATCACGTCGAAGTGGGAGAGCACATCCTTGGGGATGATGGCCACCGCGTCCGGAAGGAAGTCCACCCCTGACGCGCCCGGGCCGCCCGGGTCGACCAGCAGCGCCCCGTCGGAGGCCCCGGTGGCCCGGTGGCGGTCGAGGGCCAACCCGATGGTTCCGCCCAGCCCCGGGTGTTGAGGGTCGCGCGGCACCTGCAGGGTGGCGCAGTCGTAGCCTGACGGGCCCGCCGAGCCGGTGCACGGGGACCACCGCAGGGCGGGGGTCACCACCGCGCCGCTCCCCCCGGCGGGTCCCGCCGCCGAGGTGGTGGTCGTCGCGCCCCGAGGCGCCGGCGAGGAGGTACAGGACGCGACCAGCACCACCGAGGCGACCACCGCCGCGGCGCCTCCGACCCGTCTCCACACCATGGCGGCGGCGAGCCTACCGCCGGGGTGGTTCCGGTACCGTTCGGGGATGCCCCAACCGGTCCTGGCTGACTACGCCCACGCCGAGCGATCCCGGATCGTCGAAACGCTCTTCGACTGGCTGCGGATCCCCTCCATCTCGGCCGAACCCGAACGCCGCGGCGACGTGGCGGCCTCGGCCGAGTTCTGCGCCGGCCTGCTCGAGCAGGCCGGGATGCAGCGCGTCGCGGTGCTCGACACCGGGGGCCTGCCGGCGGTCTACGGCGAGCACTGCCAGGCCGGACCCACCGCTCCCACCGTGGTGGTCTACGGGCACCACGACGTCCAGCCGGTGGACCCGCTCGACCTGTGGACCCATCCCCCTTTCGAGCCGGTGGTGGTCGACGGCGAGTGCCGGGCCCGGGGGGCCATCGACGACAAGGGCCAGACGCTCTATCAGATCGAGGCGGCGCGGGGCCTGCTCCGAGAGACCGGCCGTCTGCCGGTGAACCTGAAATTCCTGATCGAAGGTGAGGAGGAGGTCGGCAGCCCCCACTTCGAGGCTCTGCTGCACCGCGAGGCCGACCGCCTGGCCTGCGACGTGGTGGTGGTCTCCGACACCGGGATGATCAGCCCCGAGGTGCCTTCCACGACCGTCGGGATGCGGGGGCTGGTCGCTTTCGACGTAGCCCTGCGCAGCGCCCGCACCGACCTGCACAGCGGAATGTGGGGGGGCACCGTGCCCAACCCGGCCCGGTTGGCGGCCCGGCTGGTGGCCTCGCTCCATGACCCCTCCGGGCGGGTGACCCTTCCCGGCTTCTACGACCGGGTGCGCCCCCTCAGCCCCGTCGAGAAGGCCTCTCTCGCCGCCCAGCCCTTCGACGAGGCCGGCTTTCGCGCCTCGGCCGGCGGGGTCGCCTACCTCGAGGGGGAGGAGGGCTACACCCCCCTCGAGCGCATCGGGGTCCGACCGACCGCCGAAGTGGTCGGCCTGCACAGCGGTTACTCCGGCCCGGGGATCAAGACCATCGTCCCGGCCACGGCCGGCTTCAAACTGGCCTTCCGCCTGGTGCCCGACCAACGACCCGAGGAGGTCGAGCCGGCGTTGCGCCGCTGGCTGGCCGAACGGGTGCCCGACGGCGTCGAGGTGGTGGTCACCCCCGAAGGGGCCGTGGCCCCCGCCCTCACGCCGGTCGACCACCCCGCCGTCGGCGCCCTCAGCCGGGCCATCGAGAAGGTGTGGGGCCGGCCCCCGCTCTACACCCGGGAGGGGGGCAGCGGACCGGAGGAGGCCCTGGGGCGGGTGCTGGCCGCCCCGGTACTCTTCCTCGGCGTGGGTCTGCCTGACGACCGTATCCACGCCCCCAACGAGCGTATGGTCATGGACCAGTTCTGGAAGGGGCTCCTCGCCGCCGGCGAGCTGCTCATCGAGCTCGGCGGCCGATCGAGGTGAGCCCCAAGGTCTCCCCGGCGGCCCCCGCCGAGACCCATGAGTGGGTCAGCTTCGACGACCCCGACGAGCTGCGCACCTGGGTGTTCGACGTGACGTTCCTGCTGTCGGGTTGGGAGTGCATCTTCGGCCGCGGATGCCAGGGCGTGCTGACCGGCCCCGCCCCCGAACTGGTCCAGGGCTGCTGTTCCTACGGCGCCCACTTCACAGACACCGCCGACGTGAACCGGGTCAAGACGGCGGCGGCCTCGCTCAACGCCGAGCAGTGGCAGTTCCGCAAGGAGGGCCGGCGGCGCGGCGTCGTGGCCAAGCAGGCCGACGGGACCCGCGTCACCCGGCTGGTGGATGACGCCTGCATATTCCTGAACCGCCCGGGCTTCGCCGCCGGCCCGGGCTGCGCTCTCCATCTGGCCGCCGTCGACGCCGGCCGGGAGCCCTCGGAACTGAAGCCCGACGTGTGCTGGCAGCTCCCCCTGCGACGGGAGGACACCACCGACGACAGCACGGGGCGGGTGACCTCGACGGTCACCCAATGGGACCGGCGCCACTGGGGAGCCGGCGGCGAGGAGTTTCACTGGTGGTGCACCGAGGCGCCCGAGGCGTTCGCCTCCCGGCATCCGGTGTACGAGACCATGGCCGCCGAGCTGCGGGCCATGGTCGGCGCGGTCGTCTACGAGCGCCTGGCCCGCTACCTCGACGGACGGCGCCGGCCCAGCGTTGCGCTCGCCCATCCGGCGGTGCGCCGCCGGTCCTGACCGCGGCGGGTCGGATCAGGCCGGGTGAGCCTGGGCCGCCTCCGACTCCGGTTCGGGCTCGGGGTCGTACTCGTCCTCCTCGAGGTCTTCCATGGCCCGGCACCAGCTGGCGTGATCAGCCCCGGGCTCGGCGCCGCACTCGGCGCAGGGCTCGACGTGGTCGTCCGACTCGAGCCGCTTGAGCGCACGCGCTTCTTCGAAGCGCCGATGCCGTCCCTTTTTCACCCTGGAGCTCCCGTTGTCTGCAAGAAAAGCCACGAGTCGTGACCGGCGAATCATTGTATCGCCGGGACGTGCGATGCGACGAGCAACGGTAGGGTGAGGCCCCATGCCGGAGGAACTGGACGTCGAAGCCATGATCGCCCGCTTCCAGGCCCGAGCCAAGGCGGTGCGGCAGCGGGGCATCCCCCCGTTGGAAGGTCCGGAGCGCAAACGCTTCGTCGATCAGGCGCGCATCGATTTCCTCGACTACGCCATCATCGGGGACGCCACGGGGCGGGTCGAGGACGGGGTCCTGACCTTGACGGTGGATCTGCGGCCCCGGGAGTGACCGTGGTCGGCCCCCCGCCCGGCCGGTAGGGCCTCAGCCGGCGAAGGGCTGGCCGGATCGCTGCTCGAGGACCAAGCCGCCGGACCCGTCGAAGCTGAGGGCGGCGCGGCCTTCCACCAGCCCCCGGATGGGCGCCGCCACCAGCTCGTGACGCCAGCCCTCCGACAGGCGCGAGCTCGACCCCGGACGGAGGAACGAGGCCACATCGGAGCGGGTGGCGAGCAGCGAGGCGTCTATGTGCTCGTCGCGAGCCAGCTGGGCTATCCACGCCATCACCAGGGCCACCGGGGCCCGTAGTTCCTTGGGGACGTCATCGGCTGGTGGGGGCACCAGCTCCGACACGGGGAGAGTCCGTCCCCGCTCGACCGCTTCGAGCAGCTCGACCTCGGCCGCCGGCTTGAGACGGCGCCCCTCCATGCCCCGGATCCGCGACAGCGCGGCGGCCGTGGCGGGGGGCCGGTGGGCGATGGCCTGAAGGGCCAGGTCGGGCAGGACGGCCCGCACCGGCTGGTCCAGTGTCTGGGCCCGCCTCTCCCGCCAGGCGGCCACCTCCTGGGCCACGCCGCGGGCGCTCCCCTTGAGCGAGCGGGCGTCGCGCAGCTTCCACCAGGCCTTGCGGGGGTCGGGGGCGCCGTGAGGCCGGCGGCGCAGCGACTCGCACTCCTCCTCGGCCCACTGCCGGCGGCCCCGCCCGTCGAGCTCGTCGATGATCAGGTCGGCGAGATCCAGCAGGCGGTCCACGTCGGCGGCGGCGTAGGCCACCTGCGACTCGGTCAGGGGGCGTACCCTCCAGTCGGTGAGCCGGTCCCCTTTGGCCAGCTCCCGACCGAGATAGGACTGCGTCAACGAGCCAAGACCGGGCGAGGAGTGACCGGCGAAGCCCGCCGCCACCTGGGTGTCGAACAGCCGGCCGGGTACCTGCCCGCAGACCCGCTCCAGGATTTCCAGGTCCTGCTCGGCGGCGTGGGCGACCATCGTCGCCTCCCCGGCCAGGACCGAGCAGAGACCGGTCACGTCCACCGCCAGCGGATCGACCAGCGCCACCTCGGTCGACCCCTCGGCGGACCTCCAGCTGATCTGCAGCAGAGCCAGGGCCGGCCAGTAGGTGCGCTCCCGGTGGAACTCGGTGTCGAGGGCGTAGCGGTCGGCCTGGCCCAGACGGTCGATCAGCTCGTCGAAGTCGCGCTGGTCGTCGATCAGCGCGGCTGGAACCTCATCGTCCACCCGTCAACCCCCGTAGCTCATGCGGGTGTCCTCCATGCGGAGAATCTCACCCGGTTCGTCGGCCTCGCCGCAGTCGACCACCTCGCCGAAGAACACGGTGTGGCTGTCCCACACCGTCCGTTCGATCACCCGGCAATCCAGCCAGCCGGCCGCCTGGTCGAGGATGGGCGCCCCGGTGACCGCGGCGTGCACGGCGTGGCCGGCGAGGCTGTCGGGATCCCCGCCGTCTTCGAGAGGCTTCACGAACTTGCGCACCACCGCCCGGTCGTCGCGGCTCAGGATGCTCAAGCTGAACACCCCGCCCCGCTCCACCAGATCGCGGGTGACGGCCCCCGACTCGACCGAGACGGCCACCACCTTGGGGCGGGTCGCCACCTGCGTCGCCCAGTTCAGGGTCATCAGGTTGCGGCGGCCGTCGGCGCAGCTGCCCAGCACGTACAGCCCGGTCGGCAGGCTCCACAGCACCCGGCGCCGGCGCCGGTCGTACTCGTCGGGTTCCGCTCCGGCGGGGAACGGCCCGACCTTCTCGAGTTCGGCCATCGCAGCGGAGGCTACCGCCGTTGCGGCCCCCCGCGGCCGGGAGTTGCTCAGCGGACGATCCTGAAGCGCAGGCCCGGCCAGTCCGAGGCCCGGCCCCAACCGGTGCGCCCGTCGAACAGCGCGGCCGCATAGTCGACGCCGTCGAGGGGAACCGTGGCCTCCACGGTGGTCCCGTCGAGCGACCAGGTGGCCTCCGCGCCGACCGTGAAGCGGAGCTCGGAGTCGTCGCCGACGACCGTGAAGCTGGCCCCCTCCCCCACCAGCTCACGACGCAGAGCCGGCCCGAGTGCGGCGGCGGCCCCGGCGCCCATCTGCACGTCCACCCGGCCCCTACGCCGGGCCCGGAACCGCAAAGTGGCGATGCGCAACTCGTGCAGGTCGCTACCCTCGGCAGCCGCCCGTCGGGCGACCTCGGCGGCGATGGCGGAGTCGGCGGTCAGGGGGGGCCGGTCGAGGCGGGTGACCAGCAGCTCCCCTTCCGTGCGGGACACGATGTCCAGCACCCCCTCCACGTTCCACGCCCGACACAGTTCCAGTTCGTCGGCGGTGAGACCCACCACCTGGAGGAACTGGAGTGGCCCGTGGGGTGCGTCCAGGCTGCCCAGCACCGGGTCGGCGACGACCACCCCGGCGGTGATTGCCGTGGAGCTGCCGCTTCGAATAGGTCCCCGCAGGTCCAGCAGGTGACCCTCGGCGAAGGGGTGGCCGCTGGAGCCGACGTAGGCGGCCAGGCCGGCGAGGAAGTCGACCGCCCAGAGAGGCGGCTCGTCACCGGGCTCGGAGGCCACCCGCAGGGTCAGCTCGAAGCCCCAGCCCGGGGCCTTCCCCGCCCCGGAGCGGCCGGGGCCGGGCTCGCTCAGCCCGTAGGTGACCAAGTGCCAGTGACCGCCGTCGGCGACCCGGTGCACCCCCACCGCCTCCAGCGCCCCGGGACCGCGCCCCGAACGCGGCGGGCGGGGCGCGTACCAGCCGGCGGCCGGCCCGTCGTGGCTCTCGACGTGGGCCCGTACCGCGGTGGCCCCACGGGACCGGGGCGGCGGGGTGGTGCTCAAGGGGCGGGAGGTCCGTCCGCCGTCCAGGCCGGGTCGAGCTGGCGCAGGAAGGTGGCGCAGCGCTCCGCCTCCGGCTCCTCGCCGATGGCGGCCGCGGCGGCACGCAACTGGTCGAGGGCCCGCAGGAAACCCCGGTTGGTCTCGTGACGCCAGCGGACATAGCCCGAACCTCGCCAGCCGGCGGCCCGCAGGGCGTCGAGGCCGCGGTGGTAGCCGACCCGGGCGTAGGCGTAGGCCTCGATCGGGTCGCGGGCCGCCCCGGCCAGTCGGGCCCAGCCGTCGAGGAGGGTGGGCCGGTCGGCCACGACCCGGGCCAGGGCGGCCCGGCGGGCGTCACCTTCGAGGGTGAGGGCGTGCTCGATGGCGGCCACGGCATCGGGCGGAGCCGGCGGCAGCACCGTCTCGGGGAGCCCGGTGGTCAGGGGTACGGACGAGTCGTTCGTCATGCCAGCATCGTCGCGCGACGCTGACCGTCGTGGAGCACCACCCATCCTGCGCCTTCGAACCGATCATCTCGGGGTCGGCCGCCGCTCACGTGATCCTCGACGAGGCGGATGTGCTGGCCTTCTTGGACCATCGACCGCTGTTCCCCGGCCACACCCTGGTCGTGCCCCGGGTCCACTACCCGACCGTGGCCGACCTGCCCGACGGCCAGGCGGCCCGGCTGTGGGAGGTCGCGACCCGGGTGGCTTCGGCCCAGAGGCGGGCCGTGGGCTCGGCCGGCACCTTCTTCGGACTCAACGACGTGGTCAGCCAGAGCGTGCCCCACGTCCACCTCCACGTCGTACCGAGGAGGCCCAAGGACGGGCTCAGGGGCTTCTTCTGGCCCCGCCGGCGCTACCGCGACGAGGCCGAGGCGGCAGCGGTGGCCGAAGCCCTGCGCCGGGAGCTGGGCCCCCGGCGACCTTGACCACCGAAGGCCAGGCGGGGTCGGGGGGCGCCCCGCTAGAGGGGCGTCGAAGTGCCGCCGTCGCCGGCGACGACGAGCACGTGCTGGTTGGCCCGACCTTTGCGCAGCACCACCCACCGGCCGTGCAGTGCGTCGGTGAAGGCGAGGACCCGGTCCTCGGCGGCCCGTACCCCGTTAACGTAGACCGCGCCCTGGGCGATCAGCTGCCGGGCGTCCCGGTTGGACCCGGCCAGCCCGCTCAGGCGCAGAGCCTCGAGGAGGGGCAGGCCGGCGTCGAGGAGGCGGCGGTCGACTCCGGTGGAGGGGGCGTCGCTCAGCGCCCCGGCCATCGTCGCCGCGTCGAGATCGGCTATCCGGTCGGTGAACAGCACCGCGGAGGCCGCTTCGGCTCGTCCGGCCTCGGCGGTCCCGTGGACCATGCCGGTCATCTCCAGGGCCAGCGTCCGCTGGGCCTCCCGCCGCTCGGGGTGCTCGGCCAGGCTGGCCTCGAGCTCCTCGATGCGGGTCCGGTCGAGCATGGTGAACCGGCGCAGATACGGGCCGGTGTCGGCGTCGGGCGTCCGCAACCAGAACTGGTAGAAGGCGTAGGGCGACGTCCGCGACGGGTCGAGCCAGACCGCTCCCGACTCGGTCTTGCCGAACTTGGTGCCGTCGGACTTGGTCACGAGAGGTGACGTGAGCCCGTGAGCGGTCACTCCCCGCAGGCGCCGGATCAGATCGACCCCTTCGGTGATGTTGCCCCACTGGTCGCTGCCCCCGAGCTGCAGGTCGCAGCCGTAGCGGTCGTGCAGCTGCACGAAGTCCCACGACTGCAGCAGCATGTAGCTGAACTCGGTGAACGACAGGCTCTGTTCGCGGCCTTCCAGACGGTTGCGCACCGAGTCCTTGCGGATCATCTCGTTCACGCTGAAGTGCTTGCCCACGTCGCGGAGGAACTCGAGCAACAGGGCTGATCCGAGCCACTCGGCGTTGTCGACGATCAAGGCCGTTCCGGGCCCGTCGGCGTCGAGGAACGACGAGACCTGCCGGCCGATGGCCGCCCGGTTGGCTTCGAGCTCCTCGACGCTCAGGAGGTTGCGTTCCTCGCTCTTACCGCTCGGGTCACCGATCATCCCCGTCCCGCCTCCCACCAAGGCGATGGCCCGGTGGCCGGCGGCGATGAGTCGGCGCAGCGTGCACAGCTGCTGGAGGTGGCCGACGTGCAGGCTGCCGGCGGTGGGATCGAACCCGATGTAGCCGGTCACCCGGTCATGGTCCAGGCGTTGGGCCAGGACGGCAGGGTCCGTGGCCTGGTGCACCAGGCCACGCCAGCTGAGTTCCTCGAATAGCGGCGGCACGGTTCCAGCCTGCCACGCCGACCGCTTCGAGCCGACTCCTTTGCCCCGTCCCCGCCGGGCTCAGGCGACCGGCGAGCCGAACGAGCGGTGGCTGTCGGGACGGCGGGCCGACACCGAGTAACGGTCCCGCCCGTTGCGCTTGGACTCGTAGAGCGCCTCGTCGGCGGCGGCGATGAGCGACAGGCCGTCGTGGGCGTTGAAGGGGATGGTCGCCAGACCGGAGCTCAGGGTCACGCCGTGCAGATCGGCGCGGGTCCGGCAGTTATCGGTGATGCGCTCGACCACCCGGATGGCGTCGTGCTGGTCGCAGCGGGGCAGCACGAGGGCGAACTCCTCGCCGCCGTAGCGGGCCACCAGGTCCATTTCGCGCACCGCCGCCCCCAGCACCTCGGCGATGGAGCGCAGAACCTGGTCGCCGCCGAGATGGCCGCGGGTGTCGTTGATGCGCTTGAAGTGGTCGACGTCGAAGACGATCAGGCTCAGCGGCTCGCGGGTGCGCTCGGCCCGGCTCACCTCGCGGGCCAGGACGGCGTCGAACTCCCGGCGGTTGGCCAGACCGGTGAGACCGTCGATGGCCGCCAGGCGCTCCCGTTCGGCCAGGAGGCGCGAGTTGCGCAGTGTCAGGGCCGTGTGGGCGACGAACTGGGCCAGCACGACCAGGGTCCGGCGGGCCAGCCGGGTACCGAGCGGGTGACCGCCGTGCTCGAGGAAGATGACGCCCGAATTGCGCTCCTCGACCTGCAGTGGGAGCACCACGATGTTGGTCGCCTCGGGCAGCAGCTCGGCGGCCACGGGGTCGGTGAGCGGGTCCAGCCGGCGGAGCAGCTGGGGTGACCGGCTCTCCCAAGCCGCGGTCACCGCCCGGTCGGCGGTGGCCGCGGCGGGCACGAGACGGTTCACCGCGTCGGCGCCGCGCGACGCGACGGTGAGACCGGCGGGCCGGCCGTCGCGCATGTACCAGAGCACCCCCCTCCTCATGGGGAAGGCCCCCATGAGGCTCTCGAGCAGCAACGCCAGGATGTCCTCGTCCTCGCGCATCTTCTCCAGGCCCGATGCCAGCTCGGCGAGCGCCGCCATCTCGGCCTTGCTTCGGCGCAGCTCACGTTCGCTGACCGCAGAGAAGACCGTGGTACACCCGGCCACGGCCCAGAACCCGGCAATGGCGAGGGTGACGCGCGTCCCGTTGGGGATCGACACGCCGTGCACCCCGAGCAGCGAGGCCACCCGGGTGGTCAGGGTGGCGATGGGCATGAGCACGAACAGGAAGGTGTCCCAAAGGGCGGTGCGCAGCCCGGCCCGCCCGCTGGCGAGCAGCGTCACGGCGATGAGCTGCACGGCGAAGAGGATCAGGAACGGACTGTCAGGGCCACCCGATACCGCCGTCACGACGGCCAGGAAGACGGCGTCGAGGGGCAGCACGAAGCGGTGGACCAGGAGGCGGCCGGGCAGCTTGGCCCTCCGGTAGGCCTCCGCCGCGCCGGTGACGACCAGGAACACGCCCGAGAGCGGTCCGACCTGGGAGATGGTCACCCCGACGGACCGGGAGGCGAACAGTGAAGCCAGGACCACCAGCACCACGAAAGCGATGCGGACCAGCAGCAGGAGGCCCAGGCGTTCGTCCAGGCTGGTGAGCTCGTTATCGGCCGGCCGCGAACGGAAAGCCGAGGCCGGGCTCATTCGAACTCCACAGAGTCTTCACCTTGCCGTTCCGGGGCCTCCGAAAGCTTGGGATCACGACGGTCGATCAGGGCCTGGGCCAGGAAGAAGGCCGCGGCCACCCCGAGGAAGGCGATCGGGAACTTGAGCTTGGTCGCAGCCTTGAGCGACTCGTTGGCCCAAGCCTCGTTGAAGAGGTTGCCCGGCAGTCGGAACATCCGTCGGGCGGCGTCGGGCAGCACCACATGGGGCAGCACCAGGCCGGGGTCGGCTCCGGCCGCCGGGCCGGGGGCGGGACCCGCCCCGGCGGCCGCCGACTGGACCGGGGCGGTAGCCACGGCCGGACGCAGGGGGAGCGTGAAAGCGGGCAGGGGGGCCACATCCACGACGGGGGGAACCGTCGCAACCAACCGGGCGGCGGGCCGAGGGGCGCCTACCGGGGCCCTGAACGAGGCTGCCGGAACCGAACCGGAGAGGAACGGCTGGGAGTTCTGGTTGGGCGTTACCGGCCGCCCCGAAGGGGAGGCGCCGCCCGTACCCGACGTCTGACCATCGGAGCCGGTTGCGCTCTGGGTGCCCGTGGTGTCCCCGCCGGAGGCCTTGGGGGCCGGCGCCGGACTGCCACCGCCCTGGTGGTTGCCGTCGTCGGCGGAGTGGCCGGACCCTTCACCACCTCCGACGGTCCCGCCGCCGCTGGAATCGCCATGCGCCGACGGGGACCCGTTGTCACCTGCCGCCGACGGGCGGCCGTTGTCCTCCAACCCGCCTGTGGGCGCCGGGCTGGTTGGGCTGGTGGGGCTGGTAGGGCTGGTAGGGCTGGTGGGGCTGGTTG
>JAGWSF010000096.1 GCA_028876385.1 Acidobacteriota bacterium
ACTTGCCGACCACGCCGTGGCGGCGCAGCCTCTCGGTGACGGTGAGCACCAGGTCGGTGGCGGTCGACCCCTCGGGCAGGGTCCCGGTCAGCTCGAAGCCCACCACCCTCGGGATGAGCATCGACACCGGCTGGCCGAGCATGGCCGCCTCGGCCTCTATCCCGCCGACCCCCCAGCCGAGCACGCCCAGCCCGTTGATCATCGTGGTGTGCGAGTCGGTGCCGAGCAGGGTGTCGGGATAGGCCTGACCGGCCTCGTTGGTGAAGACCACCCGGGCCAGGTACTCGAGGTTCACCTGGTGGCAGATCCCGGTGTTCGGAGGCACGACCCTCAAGGTGTCGAAGGCTCCCTGGCCCCAGCGCAGGAAGCGGTAACGCTCGGCGTTGCGCTGGTACTCCAACTCGGCGTTTCTCGAGTAGGCATCCGGCGTGCCGTACACGTCGGCGATGATCGAGTGGTCGATCACCAGCTCGGCGGGGATCAGCGGGTTCACCCGGGACGGGTCGCCGCCGAGGTCGAGCATGGCGTCGCGCATGGCCGCCAGGTCGACCACGGCGGGCACGCCGGTGAAGTCCTGCATGAGGATACGGGCCGGGGCGAAGGCGATCTCGCGGCTCGGTTCGGCGTCGGCATCCCACTCCGCCAGAGGAGCGATGTCTGCCGCCCGCACGCTGACGCCGTCCTCGTTGCGCAGCAGGTTCTCCAGGAGGATCTTCAGCGAGTAGGGCAGCCGCCCGCTGCCCTCGACGGCATCCAGGCGGAAGATCTCGTAGGAGCGCTCCCCGACCTCGAAACGGGCCCGGGCGCCGAAACTGTCCTTGATATCTGCCATCGCTAACGCACTCCTCGTAACGGGTCGACGGCCCTCCAGTGTGGCCGAAGAGGCCCTCGGGGCGACAGCTGGCCCTGCCGCCGCCGGCCCCGGCCAAGGCCCTCATGTCGTGGCGGACACCCGGGGACGCAAAGTGGGGCGGATGGCCGCCGGGTAGACCAATACGGCTTTCGGGTCGACCAATACGGCTGTCGGGGGCAAATATCCCTTCTTTCGCCGATAACAGCGTTTGGTGGGAGGTTTCGCTGCTACCCGCCACCTCTCATGTCCAGGGCGAATCCTGCCGTCTAGCATCGCTTTCAGAGAGGCTCCGGCACGCTGGGGGTGCCTGAGGAATCGAGGAAGTGGCCGAGATCGAGCAGCAACTCAGGGGCAGAGCCCACAACACGGCGATTGCAGCCCTCGAGGTTGTCCCGTTCGCGATGTTGATCACCGACGAGGACGGCCAGGCTCTCGCCGTCAACGCCAAGTGGATGGACCTGGCGGAGTTGACCCGCGCCAACTCGCTCGGGCCCGGCTGGCTCAGTGTCCTCGACCCGGAGAACCGGCAGCGGCTTCGCGACGACGTCATGACCGTCGCCGCCGGTGGTCCGCCCATGACCGTCGACTACCAGATCGGCGCTGCGCCGACCCGGCGCTGGACCCGGTGGTGGCTCAGCCGCCACGAGCTCGAGGGACTGCCGCTCGTGGCCATCGGCGCCGCCGACGTGGACGAGGACTACGCCCGACAGGCCAACCTCTACCATTTGGCCACCCACGACTCCCTGACCGGGCTGCTCAACCGGAGCCATTTCCTCGAGTGCATCGACCAGGCCCTGAGGCGGTCGCGCCGCCAGGCCCGCCACCTCGCCGTGGTCTACGTAGACCTGGACGGATTCAAGCGGGTCAACGACCGCGGCGGCCACTCCCTCGGAGACCGGGTGCTCTACGCCATCGCCCATCGGCTGCGCCACTCCGTACGCTCCGCGGACATGGTGGCCCGGATCGGCGGCGACGAGTTCGCCGTCCTCTGCGAGGGGCTGGAAGCGGCCGAGCAGGCTGACGTGGTGGCCAGAAGGATCGCCGCTGCGCTCACCGAGTCGGTGGAGTTCGACGGCGAGAATTGGGCGGTGGCGGCGTCGGTCGGAGCGGCCGTGGACCGCGAGCCCGACAGCGCCGAGGAGCTGGTGGATAGGGCCGACCGGGCCATGTACACGGTGAAGTTGTCCCGGCGGGAGCAGCGCCGGGCCGACGAGGTGCTGCGCAACGCCCCCGAGGGGGCGGTCGCCTCGCTACGCCCCGAACGGCGCACCGACAGCGATCCCCATCCCCCGCCCGGCTTCCCCGAGCGGAGGTCCGAACGCCGGCACTGGGGTGGCCCCGAAGGGCCTTCGGCCGCCAACCGTCCCCCGGCCGGCCCCGAAGCGTCGAGCAGCCTGCCGGGGGCGGCGGCCGCCGCCCGGGCCGCCCTCGAGGTGCTCGAAGGCGGCGGGGTGGACCTGCTCGAGGTGCCCGCCGACCCGGACATCCGCAACGTCCCGGTGGTCGAGGGGATCGATGACGTCGAAGATGGAGAAGACGTCGAAGACGACCGTGACCGGCACTTCTGGGGGGCCCGTCGTAGTAGCGGGACGACCGAAGCGAGCCCAGTCACCGACACCCAGGCGGGTGCCCGGACGGCGGCTGCTGAGACGACCGCCGCCGATCAGGAAGGGTTGGGCGGTGGCCACCAAGGCAGTGCGGCCCCGTCCCCCGCTCCGATTTCCGACGAGGACGGGCCCTCGGACCGGCTGCCCCGCAACCGGCTGGCCACCGACGTGCTGCATCTCCGCGAGAGCATCGACTCCATCCGGCGGATGCTGGATCGGCTCCTCGCCGCCGAGCACGAGGTGATCGATATCCGGGAGGACTCCTAGCCCTGATCGGCCCGGCGCTCCCCCGACGGGCACTGAGGCGCACCTGACGGTCGGAGCGGAATTCGCCATCTCGGACCCATGTACATGTAATTTCGTGTATTCTGTTGTCGCTCCCACCGACCGGCCCTCGGAGCAGCCCTCCAAATGGGAGGTACCGCTGCGTGGCCGACGCCCCGTGGGACCACATCGAGCATGTCGCCGCCTGCCAACTCCTCGAGCGTTTCGGCGCCGAGGTGACCAGGCTGCACCGTCCGTCCTTCTTCGTCCTGCGCTGGGCCGGTCCGCGCCAGGCTCCCCATGTCGAGCCGGTACCCGGCGCCGCCGGCCTGCTCGGTGTCTCGGTCGGCGAGCCGTGGGACGCCGTCGCAGTGGTGGCCAGTGGACGCTTCCGGTCCCTCGATCAGGGATCGGAGCCGCCGGCCGAGGTGCGCTCCGGTCTGGGCGGCGGTCTGCAGATCGCCTGCGTGGTGTCGCGCTCGGGGGTGGTGGGGTGGCGCCTGGTCCTACCGGACGGCTCCACCTACGCCCCGGTGCCGGAGGAGGGCTTCATGCTCGACGTGCTGCACCGGGCTCTCGGTCTGGCCACCACGCCACCCCCCGCCGGCCCGGCCCGACTCCTCCTCTACCTGTGGGTCACCGAGATCGTCACGCTCGGCCGCTTCTACCCGGCCCGCTTCGACTGGTCTGCCACCCTGGCCCTCAACCCGGCGGCTGAAGCCGATCCGCTCCTACCGGTGGAAGAAGCCGAGCGGGAGGTGCTGCTGTCCAACGCCACGACCCGCTGGGATGTCCTGAGGCGGCTGGCCGCCATGGCGACGCCGGAGTCGTCGACGCCGGAAGCGACGACAGAGGAGTCCCATCTGCCGCCCCCCGCCCTGTGCGACTGGATGGACGAGGGGATGTTCGCCCGCTGGGTCCTCGACCGCCTCCCTTCGACCTCGGACATAACCGCCGCCGCCCGACCCCATCTGACCCCTGCGGCGTGGCGCCGCTTCCACCACCTGGCCCATCGCATGGAGCAACCCCTCGAGCAGGCGGGACCGCCGGCCTGACCACGCCGGCGCCACCAGAGTGGCGGTCCGGGCCGTCGCCGAGCCTCGACCACCCCAGGTCGCATCCCGGGCCGCCCCGAGGTCGCCGAGGGCGCGGGGCGGGGTCGAGGGGCGGCTACATTCCCTGCGCCGGGACGTGCCGAAGGAGCCGCCCGGTGAAGGGGTGCGGCAGATGTCCTGGTTCGAAAGCTTCCGGTCGTGCATGTCGTCCAACTACGGCATCGAGGTGCCCGACACGCTGGCCGAGGTGTACACCGACACGGCGGCCGCGGCAGCCGCCATTGCGGCGTCGGTCAAGGTGATCGAGAGCCTGGGGTCGAGCACCACGGTGGCCGAGCTCGTCGGCGCCGGAACCGCCGCCGAGCTGGCCGAGTTCCTGGTCCCCCTGGTGGCGTCGTTGGGCGCCGGCGCCCTCGTCGGCTCGCTGATGTACTGCGGGGTGGAGCAGCTCCTCTGACGAGCTGCCGGGACCAACCCTGCGGAGCTCACGGCCACCCCGCAGGTTGAAGTCGTGAGCGGCTGGGTGGGCGCAGAGGGATTCGAACCCCCGACCTCATGCGCGTCATGCATGCGCTCTAACCAACTGAGCTATGCGCCCGGGAGACATAGAACATAGCAGCTGGGCGCGCCGACCACCTGGGGTCCCGATCGGCATCTAGGCTGAAACCCGGTGCTAACCGCTTCGCTTCTCGCCTACATCCCCAGTCCGCCGGCCAACGGAATCAGCATCGGCGGTCTGCGGCTGCACGTCTACGGGCTGATGATCGCCCTCGGCATCGTCGCCGCGGTGTGGCTTTCCCAGAGGCGCTGGACGTTACTCGGGGGCGCCCCCGGGACCATGTCGATGCTGGCCGTATGGGGAGTACCGGGTGGCCTGATAGGCGCCCGGGTCTACAGCCTCATCACCAGCTGGCAGGTGGACACCGCCGGCCACTGGCTGTGGGGGTTCGAGATCTGGCGGGGTGGCCTGGGGATCTGGGGGGGCGTGGTCGGCGGTATCGCCACCGGAGCCATCGGCGCCCGCCGGGCCGGGCTGAGCCTGGCTCCCCTGGTCGACTGCGTGGCCCCGGCCTTCGCCCTAGCCCAGGCGGTGGGTCGCTGGGGCAACTACTTCAACCAGGAGCTCTACGGGTGGCACTCCAATCTGCCCTGGGCGGTGCAGATCGACCACCCCAACGGCTCCAACTCGCCGGCCGCCACGTTCCAGCCGACGTTCCTGTACGAGTGCATCTGGGATCTCCTGGTCTGCGTCATGGTCATCCAGGTCGAGCGGCGCTACCGCATCCGCCGCGGCTACCTGGTCCTGGCCTACGCCGCCCTTTACACCTTCGGGCGGTTCTTCACCGAGTGGATGCGGATCGACCCGGCCCACCGGTTCTACGGGCTACGGCTGAACGACTGGACGAGCGTGGGGGTCTTCGTGGTGTCGGCCGCCATCCTCCTGCTCTTCGGCCGGGCCCAGCCCGGCGAGGACTGCGCCGGCGATCCCCTGGTCAAGGAGACGCCCGCCGGCCTGGCCACCGCCGGCCTGGCCACCGCCGGGGCCACCGCCACCGGGGCCACCGCCGACGGGATCGCCGAGAGCGGGGAAGACATCAGCGCGGCCAAGCCCGGCGGCGACGACACGGGGGGTCAGGAGGCCGCCGTAGGCCCCGGACGCACGCCCACGTAGTCTGCTCGACTGCGGAAGCGGGTGGGGGCGGCGTACTCCTCCATGGCGTGCGCCAGCCAACCAGCGATCTTGCCGAGCGTGAAGATGACCTGGCCGGCGCCGGGGGCCATGTCGGCGCAGAACGACAGAGCGCCCAGACCCAGGTCGAAGTTGGGCTCCGGGAAGCCCCGCTCGGCGCCCAACTGGATGATGCGGCCGACCAGCTCCAAGCGCGCCGGGTCGCCGATCCCGTCGAGCCGGCTCAGCAGTTCGGCCCCCCGCGGATCCCCGCCGGGGTACAGGGGCATACCGAATCCGTGGGGTACTCGTCCGCTCCGACGCAGGCGCTCACCGATGGCCCTCTCGACGCCCACCCGAGACGCTTCGGCCAGCATCAACTCCACCTCCGTCGGAGCGCCGGTACTACCGGCGTAGGAACCGCCCCGGGCCGGTCCCAGCCCGGTGAGCACCACGGCGTAGGGATCGGCCCGGAATGAGGCGGCCACCCGAGCCGCCAGGGTCGACGGTGCCAGCTCGTGGTCGGCAGCCAGGACCAACGCCGCCTCGACCGCGTCCACGCCCCGCCCGGTGTCGCCGGGCCCGGCGCCCCGGCCGCCGGTGAGGGCGTCCCACAGCCGGTGGCTGATACCGGCCCCGGTGGTGGGCTCCCGGTCCCCCGCTCCCAGCGACCGGCTGAGCAGGCAGAGCAGGGCCCGGCCCGTCACCGCCAGGCCGGCGGGGGTCAGGTCGTGGCGGAGCTGGTCCTCCAGGGAACCGGCGACGAGAACCACCATGAACCGCTCGAGCAGGCCGGTCGCCGGATCCAAGTCGGCCAGGGCTCGCCCCGCCCGGGCCGCGACTGCGGCCGGTACCTCCCAATCGACGGGACCGGCCGGCCATTGACCGCTCCAGAGCCACTCGGCCACCTCCTCGAAGGTGGCCGACCGGGACAGCTCCACGGCGTCGCGGCCCCGGTAGTAGAGATGGCCGTCGGCGATCAAGGTCAGCTCGGTCACGAACACGGGGTCCTCGCGGATGGTCTCCGCCTCGCCGGGCGCGGCCCGCGGGACCCGCGCCCGCGACGAGCGCGCCGCCGGCTGACCCGGGCCGCCGGGGCGGCGCGACGTCCGGGACAGCTCGACGACCTCCTGCAGATCGAAGAAGCTGCCCCGCCCGGTGCGCTCCGGGTGGAGCAGGCCGCGACTCACGTAGGCGTACAACGTGGCCGGCTTCACCCCCAGACGTTCGGCCGCCTGGCGGCTGCTCAACCTCCGATTGATCATTGATCAATATTGATCGCCTTCAACGTGGCGGTCAATATGACTCTATGACCCCTGACACCGATCACCTCATCGACGTCCCCGCCGGCCTCAAAGGCGTCGCCGTCACCGACACCACCGTCGGTGACGTGCGGGGCCGGGAAGGCTTCTACCACTACCGCCAGTACTCGGCCCTCGACCTGGCGGCCACTCGCCCCCTCGAGCACGTGTGGGAACTGCTCCTCGACGGGCAGCTACCCGCCACCGGCTCCGACGCCGAGGATTTCGCCGCCGAGACGGTCGCCGGGCGCCACCTGCCGCCCGAGGTCGAGCGGGCGCTGCCGGACATCGCCCGGGCGTCGAAGGGTACGCCGCTCGACGCCCTGCGCAGCGCCCTCTCCATATACGGCTCGGCCCGGGGCTACCAGCCTCTCTGGGACCTCGACGGGGAGCGGCGGCGGGCCGACCTGCTCGATCTGGTCGCGGTGGCCCCGGTGCTGGCGGCCGGGCTGTACCGGCTGAGCCGCGGCCTGGCACCGGTCCCGTCCGACCCGGCGCTCGGCCACGCCGCCAACTACCTCCACATGCTCACCGGCGTCGCTCCCGGGGAGGAAGCGGCCCGGGCCTTGGAGCAGTACCTGATCCTCACCGTCGACCACGGGTTCAACGCCTCCACCTTCACGGCCCGGGTGATCGCGTCCACGGGCGCCGACGCCGCGGCCGCGGTGGTGGGCGCCCTGGGCGCCCTTTCGGGGCCGCTCCACGGGGGCGCCCCGAGCCGGGCTCTCGACACCCTGGACGCCATCGGCACGGCCGAGGGTGCCGAACCCTACGTTCGGGCCCTACTCCGTCGCGGCCAGCGGGTGATGGGCTTCGGGCACGCCGTCTACCGCACCTTCGATCCCCGCGCCGTGATGATGCGGGAGGTGGCGGTCCGCATCGGCGCACCTCTCGCCGAGCTGGCCGTCGAGGTGGAAGCGACCATCTTGAAGGTCCTGGCCGAGGACCGCCCCGAGGCGCCGATCTACACCAACGTGGAGTACTACGCCGGCGTGGTCATGGACGCCTGCGGCCTGCCGCGTGAGATGTTCAGCACCACGTTCGCCCTCAGCCGGCTCATCGGCTGGTCGGCCAATGTCGCCGAGCAGGCCGAGCAACGGCGACTGATCCGACCGTCGGCCCACTACGTGGGCCAACCGGCGCCGGCTCCGGTGCCCGCTCTGACGGAGTGAGGTGGCTCAGGCCGGGAAGCCCGGGCCGCCGGGGCCGCCGGGGCCGTCACCGTCACGGTGGATTCCCCCACCGCCGGGACCCCACCCACCCCCGGGACCGCCCGGGAGCCCGAAACCCTGCCGGCTGGAGCCGATCTTGGTGACGTCGACGATCTCGGTGGCCACCGAGGAGTTGCCTTTCACCAGGGCTTCGATGCGGACGTTGTCCTTGGCCAGAACCGCCGATATCCCTCCCGCCTGGGAGTCCACGACGGTGGAGGCGTCCACGCTGTAGGTCGCCTTGAAGCCGTCGGGACTGACCACCGTGATCGACGACGAGGACACGGTGTCGACCGAGCCCACCTGCTCGTCGATGGTCTCGTAGGAGGTGCCGTGGGCGATGGTGTACTGACCGTGGAGCACTCCGCCGCGCCCGGCGCCCATGGGACCGGCCAGTCCCGGGCCCGGTGTGACCGCCGGGGAGTTACTGGCACTCGACGTCGGCGGCGTCGTAGAAGACGACGAGGCGAGCGATGCCGCGCCGTGACTGCCGCCGCTCGATGCCAGGGCCAGCCCGGCGCCCCCCAGGCCGACCACGGCGACGACCCCGGCGGCCACGGCCACCCGGGGACGGCGGCGGGAATCCCGGGTCGGGCGCACCGACTCGTCCGGCAGGTCATACGGTTCGTGCCACATGGTCCGATAGCCCTCCCTCGAAGCTGGGAACCCATGCTGGCGACCGTCTGTGAGAAGAACCTGAAGGATTGCTCAGAGCCGGGGTCGGGGGCACGATCGGCGGCCTGCAGTGCTGGCTCAGAGAGCCACGTCCACGCGCTTGCCCAGCGCCGGGCGCGCCGGGGCCATCTGACTGCCGTAGGTCGACGCTGCTCTCGCCGCCACCACGGCCGGCAGGTCCCGCAGGTCGATCACCTCAAGCGTGTGGGAGTCGACGGCGAGGAAGCGCTCGATCTGCTGGCGGGCCGATGCGGCGAAGGTCGTCCGCTCGGCCTGATACGGGGTCGCCCGCGCCTTGGCGATCAGCGCCTCCGCCAGTTCGAGCCGCTCCCGGGTACCCACCCCTTCGTTATCCCACGACAGCGTCGTGGTTTGCGCTCGATTTCTGCATTTTCCTCATCGGGCACTTCGGGAGAATGGCACGGCGCTGTGCGCTCTGGCGAACGCGGCACGGGCCTCCCCCGTGGCGCGAGGGTATGGCCAAGAGACGGCCGCCGACGGGCATTGCGTGGGCGCAGCCGGAAGCGTCTCCAACCACCTGGTCATGGACTGGGTCTGCACCTGTGAGGCACGGTCGTCGCGACGCCATCGGTCCAGCCACTCGGCACCGCCGTCTGGAAGGGACAACTCTGCAACTACGAGGGCGCTACCGCGTCAAAGAGTTGCTGCATGACCTCGGGCCGGGCGGCGAGTCCCTCGGCAAACCGCTCGCTGACATGCACCTCCACGAAGCGTCGGACCAAGACAACGTCGCCCTCCGCCCACGCCTCCGCCGCGGTACGGCTCCTCAGCACGGTATGAGCAGTCGACGCCCACCACCGTTCGGCTTCCTCCGGCCGGTAGCCGACTCTGACGAGCGCGCTCCTGAGTCGTGCCGCCTCTTCCCCATCGGATTCGATCGGTAGCTCCTCAGCGGCCCTGGCCATCGCCCTCCAGCCTACCCGCCGGGACCCGGATAGCCCCGACTCTGTCACCCCCGCGCAGGCCTTCGGTTGGCCTCCGGAACGGGCCGAATCGACGTCGGAAATTAACCGAGCCGCGGGATTCTCGCGGGATGGCCGCCCCGGCGCCGGATTGATCGGACCGCCAAAAAGGACCTCTGACCTGCGGTGGAGCTTTGGAGGCGGCGAGCGGAATCGAACCGCTGTACAGGGCTTTGCAGGCCCTTGCCTAAACCACTCGGCCACGCCGCCCGGCGCGTGCAACCAGGAGAGTGTACCCGCCGGGGCGCCCCACATCCGTTGGCTACTGTTGCCTGGACGTGAACCGGCGTGAGGTAGGTCGACCCGGGTCGGGCCCCGAGACCCACCTCAGCCGTGGCCAACGGCTGACGTTGATCGCTTCGGCACTGCTCACCGCCCTGGCCGGGGTCCTGGTCGCAGTCGGGGCCAGCCCCGTCGCCCGGTTCATCGTCGCCGGTCTGGCGCTGGCCGTGCTGGCCGCCGTCGTGGGCCAGGCCATCGACCAGATCGGCGAGCGACTCGGTCCCGGCCCGACCGGCCTCCTGCAGTCCACCCTGGGGAACCTGCCGGAGCTGTTCGTCGGCATCTTCGCCCTGCGCGCCGGGCTCACCGGCGTGGTGCGAGCGGCGCTGGTCGGCTCGGTCCTCGGCAACGCCGTGCTGGTGCTGGGCCTGGCCTTCCTGGCCGGGGGGCTGCGCCACGGGACCCAGCGCTTCGACGCCGAGGAGCCCCGCCTCAACGCCTCCCTCCTGATGCTGGTCGTCGCCGCCCTGCTGGTCCCCACCCTGGCCAGCCGGTTGAGCACCCCGGCGGCGGCCCACGCCGGACAGCTGAGCGACGTGCTGGCCGTCGTCCTGCTCATCGTCTACGGCGCCTCCATCCCCTACTACCTCCGCCGCAGCCCCCACCCCGATCCCGGAGATGGGCCGCCCGCGGGCGGTGGAGACCCTGGACGCGACGGCGTATCGGTGGCGCAGGGCGAGCCCGACGAGCCGGCGGCGGCCCTCCCCCTGCGCTGGTCGGCGGCCATCCTGGCCTTCGGGAGCCTCGCCGCGGCGCTCGTGTCGGACTGGTTCGTGAGCCCCTTGGAGGAGGCGACCCGGACCCTCGGCCTGTCCCAGACCTTCACCGGCCTGGTGGTGGTGGCGCTGGCGTCCAACGCGGTGGAGCACGCCGTCGGGGTCCGCTTCGCGTGGAAGGCCAAGCCGGAATACGCCATCAGCACCACCCTCAACAGTCCGCTGCAGGTCGCCCTCCTCCTGACCCCGGTTCTGGTCCTGGTGAGCAACACTGTCGGGCCGGCCAAGCTCACCCTCGTCTTCCCCCCGCTGCTGGTCGCCGCCCTGGCCATCTCCACCACCGTGGTTACGGTCATCATCTACGACGGTGAGTACACCTGGATCGAAGGAGTAGCCCTGATAGCCCTGTATTTCATCCTGGCGGCGGCGTTCTGGTGGGGGTGACCGACCGGCATCTCCTGCCCGGCGATGCCTACCCGCTGGGCGCGACCTACGACGGCCTCGGCACCAACTTCTCGGTCTTCTCCCAGGCCGCCGAAGCGGTCGAACTGTGCCTGTTCGACGAGGACGGCCAGGAGTCCCGCTACGAGCTGCGCGAGGTGGACGCCTACCTGTGGCACGGCTACCTCGAGGAAGTCGAGCCGGGACAGCGCTACGGGTTCCGGGTGCACGGTCCCTACGATCCGGCTCAGGGGCTGCGCTGCAATCCGGCCAAGCTCCTGCTCGACCCCTACGCCAAGGCCATCGACGGTCGGGTCAAGTGGGGCCAGGAGCCCTACGGCTACGACCTGGCCGCCGACGACACGGTCATCAACACCACCGACTCGGCGCCGGCCATGCCCAAGGCGCTGGTGACCGACCCGGCCTTCGAGTGGGGCAACGACCGTCCGCCCAAGAGGCGCTGGGCCGACACGGTCATCTACGAGACCCATGTCAAAGGGCTCACCGTGGCCCACCCGGAGGTGCCCCGCCACCTCCGGGGGACCTACGCCGCAGTGGCCCACCCGGCGGTGGTGGAGCACCTGACCAGCCTGGGTGTGACGGCCATCGAGTTGATGCCCGTGCACCACTTCGTCCACGACCACCGCCTGGTCGAGATGGGGTTGAGCAACTACTGGGGGTACAACTCCATCGCCTACCTGGCCCCGCACAACGGGTACGCGTCGCGGCCCGGCCACCGGGTGGTCAACGAGTTCAAGGCGATGGTCCGCTCGCTGCACCGGGCCGGCATCGAGGTGATCCTCGACGTGGTCTACAACCACACCGCGGAGGGCGACCACCGGGGCCCGACCCTGGCCTTCCGGGGCTTCGACAACCCGTCGTACTACCGCCTGGTGGACGGCAACCCCCGCCTCTACAGCGACTCGACGGGCACCGGCAACACTTTGAACGTCCGCAATCCGCACGTCCTCCAGCTCATGATGGACTCGCTGCGGTACTGGGTCATCGAGATGCACGTCGACGGCTTCCGCTTCGACCTGGCCGCCACCCTGGCCCGCCAGTTCCACGAGGTGGACCGCCTCTCGGCCTTCTTCGATCTGATCCAGCAGGATCCGGTGATCAGCCAGGTGAAGCTGATCGCCGAGCCCTGGGACGTCGGCGACGGCGGCTACCAGGTGGGCAACTTCCCGCCGCTGTGGTCGGAGTGGAACGGCAAGTTCCGGGACTCGGTGCGCGACTACTGGCGGGAGGGCGGGACGTCCATCGGCGAGCTGGCGGAACGCCTGACGGGCAGCTCCGACCTGTACCAGGCCAACGGGCGCAGCCCCTTCGCCAGCATCAACTTCGTCACCGCCCACGACGGCTTCACGCTGCGCGACCTGGTGTCCTACAACGAGAAGCACAACGACGCCAACGGCGAGGACGGCCGCGACGGCACCGATGACAACCGGTCCTGGAACTGCGGGGCCGAAGGCCCGACCGACGATCCCGCGGTGCGCGAACTGCGCCGCCGGCAGGAGCGCAACCTGCTGGCCACGCTGTTCCTCAGCCAGGGGGTGCCGATGCTCCTCGGCGGCGACGAGCTCGGTCGCACCCAGGGCGGCAACAACAACGCCTACTGCCAGGACAACCGCACGTCCTGGTACGACTGGGAGCACGTCGACGAGGACCTGCTGGCCTGGACCCGCCGCCTGATTGAGCTGCGCCGCCGCCACCCGGTCCTCCGGCGGCGCCGCTTCTTCCAGGGTCGGCCCCTGCGGGAGCGGACCAGCGACGACAGCCTGCCCGACCTGGCCTGGTTCCGCCCCGACGGCCAGGAGATGACCGACCGGGACTGGACCGTCGGCTACGCCAAGACCCTCGGGGTGTTCGTCAACGGTTCGGCCATACCCGACCTCGACGAGCACGGGCGGCCCATCGTCGATGACTCGCTGTTCCTCGTGTTGAACTCCTGGGACCAGGACATCGAGTTCACTCTCCCCGGCCCCCGGTGGGCCGCCTCGTGGGAGCTGGAGCTCGACACCGCCGAGTACCTGTCCGGTTCCGGTACGGCCCCCGCCGAGCACCGTCCGGCTGGAGCGGTGCTGAGCCTTTCGGGACGTCGGTTGATTCTTCTGCGGGCCCAGTCGACCGTTTAGACAAGTTTGGCGCCCGGGTCCCGACCCAGGGCCTACGATGCGCGGTTGTCAGGAGGACAGGTGTCAGAAGAAGTCCCTGTTTCGTACGCGAGGGCGGTCGGCGACCGTCTCCGGGCCCTGCGCCGCCAACGCGGCCTGTCGCTGCTCGCCGTGGAGGAAGCCTCCGGACGCGAGTTCAAGGCTTCGGTGCTCGGCGCCTACGAGCGCGGCGAGCGGGTCATATCGGTGCTACGCCTGCAACGCCTGGCCCAGTTCTACCGGGTGCCCGTCGACCAGGTCCTGCCCCGGCCGGGCGTCGCGGCAGCCGGCGCCGAGGGCGGGGGGACGCCCGGAGGTCCCTCCGCCGGTGAGCCGTTCGAAGCGCGCCGCCCGCTGCTGCTGGACCTGCCCCGGCTGCAGGCCACCGAATCCATCGAGGGGCAGGTGATCCGCCGCTACGTCAACGCCATACAGGGTCAGCGCGCCGCCCCTCAGGGACCGCTGATGGCCGTCCGGGCCGAGGACCTGCGGGTGATCGGGCGTTTCCTCGAGCGCGATGAGACGGCCATGGAGATCCGCCTGGTGGAGTTGGGGCTCAGGGCCTGAGCGGTCGGCGGGTCGGGCTCAGGAGAAGGCCTGCAGCCACGCCTGCTTGGTCGCCGGCTTGAACACCATGTTGGTTTCCTTCACCGCGGCCATGGTCCCCGCCGAGGCCACCGAGTAGCGGTGGCCGGGATATATGACGGTGGTGTCGGGGAGGGCGGCGAGACGCTGCAGGGAGTCGTACATCGAGCCGGCGTCGGCTCCGGGCAGGTCGGTCCGGCCGCAGCCCTGGAGGAAGAGGGTGTCGCCGGCGATCAGCATGCCGTCGACCAGGAAGCACTGGCTGCCGGGAGTGTGGCCCGGGGTGTGCAGCAACTCGATGTCCACGGCCCCTACCGAGACCCGGTCCCCGCCGAAGTGCGCCACCACCGCCGAAGGCTCGATCCCGGTGACCCGGGTGATGAGGGCCGCCTCCTCGCGGTTGGCGTGGATCGGCACCGAGACCCGGTCGAGCAGGGCCGCCACGCCCTCGATGGAGAAGCCCATCATCGAGCCGCCCACGTGGTCGGGGTGGTGGTGGGTGGCCAGGGCGGCGGTGATGCGCATACCGTCGGCGGCGGCGATGTCGACCAGCTCCCCCACCCCGTAGGCGGGGTCCACCACGACCGCTTCGCCGGTGTCGCGGTCACCGATCAGGTACGAAAAATTGACCATCTGCACCGCCATCTGGTCGCCGGTCGCGAAGTCGCGGCCGGAGAGGAGCTGGCGGAAGTACAGGCGGGACTCGGTCATCGCCTGAAGTGTACGGGCCCCGGAATAGTTGCGACCGCAATGAAGTTGCAAGGGTCATGCCTGCCGTGACCGTCGAGGATTTGACCCGCCTACCGAGAATCGCCCCTCCGAGCGGGGAGGCGAGGGGCCGGCGGGTCCGGACTCTCACCACCGCCCCGGCCGGGTTCGAGGGCGAGGGCTTCCCGGTGCGCCGGGCCTTCGCCGGAGTTCCCCTCGAGGTCCTCGACCCGTTCATCCACATGGATCAGATGGGCGAGGTGGACTACGGGCCCGGCGAGCCGCGGGGCACCGCCTGGCACCCCCACCGGGGCTTCGAAACGGTGACGTACATGATCGACGGCACCTTCGAGCACCACGATTCCACCGGCGGTGGCGGCCTCATCTCCAACGGGGACACCCAGTGGATGACCGCCGGGGCCGGGATACTGCACATCGAGCGTCCGCCGGAGGACCTCGTCGCTAGCGGTGGCCTGTTCCACGGTCTACAGCTGTGGGTCAATCTGCCGGCGGCCCGCAAGTGGGTGGACCCCCGCTACCAGGACATCTCCGGGGACCGGGTGGCCCTGGCCACCTCGGGCGACGCCGGGGCCCTGATCCGCATCATCGCCGGGGACCTCGGCGACCGGAGCGGCCCGGGGGTCACCTACACGCCCATCACCATGGTCCACGCCTCCCTGCTGCCCGGGGCCCGGGTGGAGCTCCCCTGGGACCCCGCGGCCAACGCCCTCGTATACGGCCTGGCCGGACGGGGATGGGTCGGGGCCGACCGCCCGGCGCTGTCAGGCGGCCAGCTGGCCGTGCTCGGCGACGGGGACTCGGTGATCGTCGAGGCCGCTCCCGTCCAGGACAGCCGCAGTGCCAATTTCGAGGTTCTGATCCTCGGCGGCCGGCCCATCGGGGAGCCCGTCGCCGCCTACGGGCCGTTCGTGATGAACACCCGGGCCGAGCTGGCCCAGGCCTTCGAGGACTTCCAGCAGGGAAGGTTGGGCACCGTGCCGGCGGCCCCCGCCGGGGGTTAACCTGCGGCGGTGAGCTCCGCCGCAGGTGAAGAGCCGATGCCCCCCGCCCTTTCCCTGTCGGAGGTGGTGGCCGCCACCTCGGTGCCCGCCAGCACCATCCACTACTACCGCCGCAGCGGGTTGATTCCGGCGCCGCGGCGGGCGGCGGCCAACCGCTTCGTCTACGACCAGCGTCACGTGGAGGCCATCAACGCGCTGCGGGCCCAGCCCGCCGCCGAGCAGCACGACTGCCGGGAACGCATCGTCGACGCGGCCATCGAGGCGTTCAAGACCCGCAGCTACGCCGAGGTGTCGGTGAGCGACATCGCCGAGGCGGCCCACATGGCCAAGGGCAACGTGTACCGGTACTTCCCCTCCAAGGAGGCCCTCCTCACGGCGTCCATCGAAACCCTCCTCGACGACACCTCAGAGCGCTTCCAGGGGGCCCTCGACGCGCTGGGCGAAGGCGACGACCTGACCGTCGACCCGGAGAAGTCGGCCATGGCTCTCGGCTACGTGGTGGCCGACGTCCTGCCCATCCTGCTCGAGCTCGGGGCCCGCGCCGCCAAGGGCCACGAGCCGAGCGCCGACCTGGCCCGGCGGGTGCTACGCACCCTGGCCATCACCGCCGGGCGACCGTTCAGCGCCGATGACGCCGACGAGGAGGAGGCCATACAGGCCGGTCTGCGGGTCATCGAGTCGGGTTTCTCGACCGTGTTGCAGTGGTCGGTCGGGACCGACTGGCCTCCCGACCACCTGGTCTGAGTTCGCCCCCGTCCGGTCCCCTACCCCGCCAAACGGGAAAGGTTCGGCCCTGTCCGCACCACGTACTAAGTTGTGACCACGCGGTCACTGTCTTGCACCGACGGGGGGAGGCAGCTCCCACCCGGTTTGCCGGCTGCCGGGGAGGTCCTCGGCCGGGCCGGAAGTGAGAACTTCGCGGTCGCGTCCCGGTTGCTGCCCCGTGCGGCCCGCCGCCACCTCCTGGCGTTCTACGGCTTCGCCCGCTTCACCGACCAGATCGGCGACGCCTACCAGGGCGACCGGGTTGCGGCGCTCGAGTGGCTACGCCAAGAGACCGCCCGGTCCCTGGCCGGCCGGAGCGACGCCCATTCCCTGGTGGCCGACGCCACGGCGTCGGTGAACGCCCTCGGCCTCGACCCCCAACCGCTGTTCGACCTGATCGACGCCAACGTCATGGACCAGTCGGTCACCTCCTACGCCGACTTCGACCAGTTGCTGGGCTACTGCTCCCTGTCGGCCAACCCCGTGGGACGCCTGGTGCTGGGCGCCTTCGGTCAGCTCGACGACGAGAAGGCGGCTCTCAGCGACGCCGTGTGCACCGCCCTGCAACTGGTGGAGCACTGGCAGGACGTCCGCGAGGACGCCCTCGCCGGAAGGGTCTATCTGCCCGCCGACGACCTGCGCCGCTTCGGGGTCGATCGACGCGACCTGGCCCTGCCTGCCCCGGCCCCCCCGGCGCTGCGCTCCCTGATGGTGTTCGAGGTGGCCCGGGCCCGGCGGTGGATGGACCGCGGCGCCGATCTGATCGGTCTTCTGCACGGCCCGGCCCGGTTGGCCGTCACCGGTTTCGTGGCCGGAGGCCGGGCCGCCCTCGACGACCTGGCCGCCCGGGACTTCGACTGCCTGGTCGAGCCTTCCCGCCCGAAGGCCCGTTCGCTGGCCCGCAACCTGGCCGCCGTCGCCCGCCACGGCGCGGGGAGGGCGGCGTGAACCTGGACGAGGCCTACCGGGCCTGCGAGCACATCACAGCCACCGAAGCCCGCAATTTTTCCTACGGCATCAAACTGCTGCCCGAACCCAAACGACGGGCCATGTCGGCCCTCTACGCCCTGGCCCGGCGCATCGATGACATCGGCGACGGTGACGGCGCCCCCGCCGAGAAGCTCGACGCCCTGACCCGGGCCCGCAAGCAGGTCGGCGAGCTGCGAGCCGACCGGCCCGCGGTCGAGGCCGACGACCCGGTGATGACGGCCGTGGCCGACGTGGCCCGGCGCTATCCGCTGCCCGTCTCGGCCCTCGAGGAGCTCATCGAGGGCTGCGAGATGGACGTGGTGGGCACCCGCTACGACACCTTCGACGACATGGTGGGCTACTGCCGGCGGGTGGCCGGCACCGTGGGGCGGCTCAGCCTGGCCATATACGGCACCGAGGAGCCGGCTCGAGCCGAGCGGCTCGCCGACGACCTCGGGGTGGCGTTGCAGATCACCAACATCTTGAGGGACGTGCTGGAGGACCGCCGGACGCTGGGCCGGGTCTACCTGCCCGGTGCCGACCTCGACCGCTTCGGTGTCGGCCCCGACCTCGACGGCCCCGAGGACAGCCTCATCGCCCTCATCGCCTTCGAGACGGGCCGGGCCGAGGAGTGGTACGAGCGGGGCTTCACCCTGCTCCCGCTGCTCGATCGTCGCTCCCGGGCGGCCACCGCGGCGATGGCCGGTATCTACCACCGGCTGCTCGTCACCATCCGCCGCGACCCCTCGGCGGTGCTGCGCGGCCGGGTGTCGCTTCCGGCCTGGCAGAAGGCCGCGGTGGCGGCCCGGGCGCTCACCTGGGGTCGTCCGTGATATCCACCACCACCGTTCCGGGCCGGTCGTCGCTGACGGGACGCCACGTGGCCGTCCTCGGCGGAGGGTTGGCGGGGCTGGCGGCGGCTCTCGAATGTGCCGACCAGGGCGCCCGGGTGACCCTCGTCGAGCGCCAGCGTCGGCTCGGAGGCCTCACCTGGTCGTTCGAGCGGGGCGGCCTCTGGATGGACAATGGTCAGCACGTCTTCCTGGCGTGCTGTGACGCCTACCTGGGCTTCTTGGACCGCATCGGCGGCCGCGGCGACGTGGAGGCGGCGCGGGTCCTCGACATCCCGGTGGTCGCCCCCGGACCCCGCGGGCCGGTCGCGGCCCGGCTGAGGCGGCGCGACCTGCCGGTACCGCTCCACCTGGCCGACTCCCTGCTGCGCTTCGGCCACCTCGGGGTCGGGGACCGCCTGATGGTCGGCCGGGCCCTCGCCGGCCTGGCCCGACTGGACCTGGCCGACCCGGACCTGGACCGCGTCACCTTCGGCGCCTGGCTGCAAAGCCACGGCCAGAGCCCCGCCGCCATCGCCGCGGTCTGGGACCTGATCACCGTTCCGACGGTCAACCTGCCGGCGGCCGAGGCTTCACTCGCGGCGGCGGCCATGGTGTTCCGCACCGGGGTCCTCGGCGGGCGCGCCGCCCTCGACATCGGCTGGAGCCGGGTCCCCCTCGGGCATCTCCACGGCGACCGGGCGGCCGCCGCCCTCGAGCGCGCCGGGGTCCGGGTGCTGACCGGCGAGCGGGTCTCGGCCGTGGTGGCCGGCCCGGCGGCCGACTACGAGGTGCTCCTCCCCGACGGCCGGCTGACCGCCGACGCCGTGGTGGTCGCCCTCCCCCACGAGGAGGCGGCCGAGGTGGTTCCCCCCGAGGCCGCCCCGCAGCGGCGCCAGTGGGCCGGTCTCGGCTCCTCGGCGGTCGTCGACGTCCACCTGGTGTTCGACCGGCGGGTCACCCACTGGGAGGTCATGGCCGGCCACGACTCCCCCATCCAGTGGGTGTTCGACCGCTCGGCGGCGTCGGGCCTGGCTGAGACCAACCCGTCCGGGCAGTACCTGGCCGTATCGTTGTCCGCCGCCGACCACCTCCTCGGGACCCGCCCCGAGGAGCTCGTGGCCACCACCGTCGGCGAGCTGACCCGGCTGTTGCCCGCCGTAGCCGGCGCCCGGCTGGTCGACTCGACGGTGACCAAGGAACGCCGGGCCACCTTCCGGGCCACCCCCGGCAGCGCAGCTCTCCGGCCGGGCCCCCGATCGGACCACCCCGGCCTGGTCCTGGCCGGGGCGTGGACCGCCACCGGATGGCCGGCGACCATGGAGGGCGCTGTGCGCAGCGGCGTGGCCGCCGTCCGGGCTCTGTCTTCGACCTTCATTTCCGCACCTATCACCCAGGAGGTGGCGTGACCCCGACCATCGGTGTTGAGGAAGTCCTGGCCCGCTGCCGGCGGGCCATCCACCCGGCGCTCACTTCGGCCATCGACCGGCTGGCCCCCGAGATACGCCAGATCGCCGCCTACCACATGGGCTGGACCGACGCCGCGGGCAGCCCGGTCGACGCGCCCGGCGGGAAGGGGGTGCGTCCCACCGTGGCCATCCTCGGCGCCGAAGCGGCCTGGGCCGACTCCGAGGTGGGCGTCCCCGGAGCGGTGGCGGTGGAGCTGGTCCACAACTTCTCGTTGATCCACGACGACATCATCGACACCGACACCGAGCGTCACCACCGCCCGACGGTGTGGTCGGCTTTCGGTGTGGGGCCGGCGATCGTGGCCGGCGACGCGCTGCAGGTGCTGGCCCACCAGGTGCTCCTCGAGGCCTCACCCGACACCGGCCCGGCGGCCTCGTCCGAGCTGGCCGACGCCACCGCGGCCATGATCGCCGGTCAGGCCGACGACATCGCCTTCGAGAAGCGCCGCAACGTGACCGTGGAGCAGTGCACCGCCATGTCGGCGGCCAAGACCGGCGCCCTCCTCGGGTGCGCCTCGGCCATCGGAGCCATCCTGGCCGGCGCCCCCGACGCCACCGTGGGCGCCCTGCGCGACTACGGCCGCCACCTGGGCCTGGCCTTCCAGGCCATCGACGACCTGCTCGGCATCTGGGGCGACCCCGACACGACCGGCAAACCGGCCAGCTCCGACCTCACGTTGCGCAAGAAGTCCATGCCGGTGGTGTCGGCTCTGGCCGCCGGCGGGGCCGAAGCCGACGAGCTGCGCCTGCTCATGCTCGGACCCGAGGACGCCGAGCTGCCTCTCGGCCCGCTCGGACCCGACGAGGTGGACCGGGCCCGCTACCTGGTGGAGGCCTGCGGCGGTCGGGAATGGACCGCGGTGCGAGCCAAGGCCAACCTCGACGCCGCCCTGGGCGCGCTCGAACGGGTGCGCCTGTCGGCCATCCCCCACCGCGACCTCGCCGACCTGGCGGTCTACGTCGTGGAGCGGGAGTTCTAGCCGTGGCCCTCGGACTGGAAGGGGCCCGGGCCTCACTGGAGGAGGTGGCGTCGGCTACGGCCAAGGCCGCCGTGGAGCACCTGCTCTCCCTCCAGGATCCGGCCGGCTGGTGGAAGGGCGAGCTCGAGACCAACGTCACCATGGACGCCGAGGACCTGCTCCTGCGTCACTTCCTCGGGGTGCTCGACACCGACGTGGCGGTCCGCGCCGCCGACTGGATTCGCTCCAACCAGGGTCCCGACGGCACCTGGGCCACCTTCTACGGGGGGCCTCCCGACCTGTCGGCCACGGTGGAGGCCTACGTCGCCCTCCGCCTGGCCGGCGAGCCCGACGATCTTCCCCACATGCAGGAGGCGGCGGCCTGGGTGCGGGCCCAGGGCGGCGTCGCCGCCAGCCGGGTGTTCACCCGCATCTGGCTGGCCATGGTCGGGGCGTGGAGTTGGGAGGACCTTCCGGTCCTGCCCGCCGAGCTGATGTTCCTGCCCCCGCAGGTCCCGCTCAACATCTACGACTTCGGCTGCTGGGCCCGCCAGACGGTGGTGGCGCTCAGCGTGGTCATGGCCTACCGGCCGGCCCGCCCGCTGCCCTTCGCCATCGACGAGCTGGTGGTGCCGGGCCGGAGCGCCCCGCACCCGGGCGGCTTCTTCGGTGCCCTGGACCGCCTCCTGCACCGCTACGAGCGGCTCCCCGACTGGTTTCTGCCCCGGCGGGTCCTACGCCACGCCGCCCTGCGGCGGGCCGAGAGCTGGATCGTGCAGCGGCAGGAGGCCGACGGTCTGTGGGGGGGCATACAGCCGCCGGTGGTCTACTCGATCATCGCCCTGCACCTGCTCGGCTACCCCCTCGACCACCCCGTGATCGCCGCCGCTTTCGAGGGGCTGCGGGCCTTCACCATCGAAGACGAGCGGGGGCGGCGGCTCGAGGCCTGCCAGTCCCCCGTCTGGGACACCGCCCTGGCCGTGATCGCCTTGCGCGACGCCGGCGTGGGTCCCGAGCACCCGGCCATCCGCCAGGCGTCCGACTGGCTGACCGGCGAGGAGGTCACCTACCGGGGCGACTGGGCCGTCCGCCGCCCCGACCTGGACCCCGGGGGCTGGGCCTTCGAGTTCGCCAACGACCACTACCCCGACATCGACGACACCGCCGAGGTGGTCATGGCCCTGCGGCGGGCCGGCCACAGCCCCGAGTCGGCGACCGCCGCCGCCGACGCCTGCCGGAGAGGGGTGCGCTGGACGCTCGGGATGCGCAGCCGTAACGGGGCCTGGGGCGCCTTCGACGCCGACAATTGCAGCCGGCTGATCGCCGCCCTGCCCTTCTGCGACTTCGGCGAGGTCACCGACCCGCCGTCGGCCGACGTCACCGCCCATGTGCTCGAGATGCTGGCCGCCGAACCCGACGTGCCCGACGACGTCATCGAGGGTGCCATCGAGTGGCTGTGGTCGGAGCAGGAGCCGGAGGGCTCGTGGTTCGGGCGTTGGGGGGTCAACCACATCTACGGGACCGGGGCCGTCGTACCGGCCCTCGTCGCCGCCGGGGTGCCCATCATCGACGCCCGCATCCGCCGGGCGGTGCAGTGGCTGGAGTCCCACCAGAACGACGACGGAGGGTGGGGTGAGGACCTGCGCTCCTACGTCGACCCGGCGTGGCGGGGGCGGGGGGACTCCACCGCCTCCCAGACGGCCTGGGCCCTCCTGGCTCTCATCGCCGCCGGCGAGACGGCCTCCCCGGCCGTCGCCGGGGGCGTCGCCTGGCTCGTCGAACACCAGACCGCCGACGGCACCTGGGACGAGCCGCAGTTCACCGGCACGGGCTTTCCGTGGGACTTCACCATCAACTACCACCTCTACCGGCTGGTGTGGCCGCTGACGGCGCTCGGCCGGTACCTCGAGGCCATGGCCGGAACCGGGGTCCAGCTCTGAGCACCGCCCCCGCGGTCCTCGCCCCGCTTCGCCTCGAAGCCAGGGCTTTGAGCCGGGGCGCTCCCGGCCTGCGCGTCGTGCGCAGCGGAGCCGGGCCCCAACGGGCGGCCCGTGCCGCGTCGCGTCTCAACGGCGGCGGGGTGGCCGCCTTGGCCGTGGCCGGGGTCGGCGGGGGCCTCGTGGCCGGCCTGGCGGCGGGGACGGTCGTCATCGGTGACCGGGTTCTCGCCGACGACGGCCGGGAGGTCGCCGTGGTCGACTCGGCCGCCCTCATGGCCGGGCACCTGCGCCGCCTGGGCCTGCCGGTGGCCGTCGGCGGTGTGGTGTCGACGCCAAGGGTGGCGAGAGGGCGGGACCGCCGGGCCGCGCTGGCCCGGCTCGGGGCCGTGGTGGTCGACACCGAGACGGCCTACGCCCTGGGCGGGGGTTACGACATCCCCACGGCCGTGGTGCGCGTCGTGGTGGACACCCCCGAACGCGAGCTCTTCTCGACCGGCACCTTCAGCGGCGGGGTGGCCGCTCTGCGCCACCTGCGACGGGTCGCTCCGGCCCTGTCGGCGTGGGCTGACTGCGTGGCTCAACGGACGGTTCTGCTGGCCGGCCCCCGGTCCTTCTGCGCCGGCGTGGAGCGGGCCATCGCCACCGTCGAACGGGCCCTCGACCGCTTCGGCACCCCGATCTATGTGCGACGTCAGATCGTCCACAACCGCCACGTCGTAGAGGACCTGGAGGAGCGGGGGGCGATATTCGTCCGGGAGTTGTCACAGGTGCCCGACGGGGCGACGGTGATCCTGTCGGCCCACGGGGTGTCGCCCGAGGTGCGCTCCGAAGCCGCTCACCGCGACCTCCAGGTCATCGATGCCACCTGCCCGCTGGTGTCCAAGGTCCACCACGAGGTGCGACGCTTCAGCCAGAGGGGTTACCAG
>JAGWSF010000097.1 GCA_028876385.1 Acidobacteriota bacterium
CGGGTCAGCGGCGTTCTCCTGACACTGCAGCCAGTTACACGGAATCATCGTGTAACCGATCTGACGGATGGCGTTCGGCCACACGAACACATCCCACGGAGGCAACACCGGAGCCGGCCGCGGACCCATGTACCCAAACAGCAGACCCCCCATCTCCTGCACCGGGTAACCAACGATCTGCACCCGCTCCGCCAACTTCGAATGCGCCGGCTCCAAAGGCGTCTCCACACACTGACCCGACGCCTCGTAACACCAACCGTGATACGGGCAACGCAGACCGGCCTCGTCGGGAATCCCGAACTCCAGACTCACCAACCGGTGCGCGCAACGCCGGCCCACCAGACCCACCCGGCCCGACAGATCCCGGTAACACACCAGATCCTCACCCAACAACCGCACCGGCTGCACCGGGTTCTCGTCCAGCTTCGCCGCCGGCAGGAAAGGCTGCCAGTAACGACGCATCAACTCACCCATCGGCGTCCCCGGACCCACCCGGGTCAGACGCTCATTCTCCTCAGCCGTCAACACCGACCCGACACCCCCACCCCGCTGGACCGGCCGGCCGGGGCCCGACGGCTACTTGCCGGGCACATACGGCTTGATGATGGCGGCCGAACCGAAGGCCGTGGTGATGGCGGCGAGGGCGGCGCCGGCCGACTCGTACCCGGGATCGAGGTGCAGCTTCAGGGCCTGCTGCTGGGCCGCCGGCTGCTGGATGGCCCACTGCATGGCGGCTTGGAGGGCGGCCACCTCCTTGGCGGGTGTGCCGGGAGCGGCGGCCAGGGTCACGTTGTAGGTGTAGAGGGCCATGACCGCCTTGAGTGCAGCCGCGGCCGCCGCCGCAGGCGGATGCTGGGCGCTGTACTGGTCCAGGGTGGGCACCCCGGTGAGCGCCGACGCCAGGCTGCTGGAGGACGGCACCGCGCTGGTGACGAGCAGGGGCCGCACCGCGTTGCCGGTGATCAGCGGACCGAAGGCGCTGACGTTGTCCACCGACACGTCCCCGTCACCGCGTGTCAGGCCGGCTTTGAGGTCGGCCGAGGACTCGTATCCGGCGATGAACTGGGCGTGGACGCCGAAGGCGGCCATGATGACCCGCTCGATGAGGGCCGTGGAGCCTTTGGTCTGGGTGAGCGTCTTGACCGGCCCGGGGGCTGCGGCCAGGTCGGAGAAGGACTTGTACGGGGCCGATGTCCGGTCCACCACCACGACCGGGATCGGGTTGGTGGCGCCGATGATCGCCATCTTGGTCGGGTCGAAGTTGATCCCGGTCACTCCGGCCGCCTTGTCGCTGACATCCTCCACCAAGTTGAGCCAGCCGATGGTGAGTCCGTCGGGGCTCGACGACGCCAGCGTGTTCTGGCCGACAATGGTGTTGCCGGCCGGGATGTTCTGGATGTTGATGGTCGCGTGCAGGTACTGGGCCATGTAGGGCGCGACGGTCCGGGCCCAGTTATCGAAGCCCCCGCCCGGCTTGTCCGGGGCGATCATGGTGATGGTCTTGCCATTGAAGTAGGACAGGTCGGGGGTGACCGAAGCGCCGTTCCCCGACGTCGACAGGGCGGCGGTGGTGGCCGGCGCCGACGAGTGTGTGGACGACCCGCAGGCCGCCGCGGCGAGGGCCACGGCGGCCCCGATGGCGACCAGCCGGGCGGTGCCCCGGCCGGACCGTCTGACGGCGGTCGCCCGCTCGTCGACGATCCGGGATGGATTGGAGTGCTCATGAGACATCTGCGGTTACCCCCCTGTTGTCGGGCGCCGGCCCTTCGGCTGCGACGCCCTGTTCGGATTCCAACTGTTCTGCTTTAGCCATCAGCTCCACCACCAGGGGCAGCGCCGGGCCGTACCGGTCGGCGTCGTCCTGGAAGTAGCCGCGGTGGTACATCGACCGGTAGCCGACGAGGCCCGTGTCGTCCCTACGTTCGTCGATGCGGGGCTTCAGGTGGATCACGTCCCCCACCGCCTCCGGATCCCGGAACACGTTCATCGGGTCGCCCCCGGCCTCCACCACCTGCATCTGCTCCTCGAGCAGGCGCCGGAACCGACGGATGGCCTCGTCGGTGGCGCCCAGGCGCTCCTGGGTCCGGTCGGCGATCGGACCCTGCGACCACCAGGCGACCATGTCCTGGGCCAGCACGTAGTCCAAGATGGGCTTCCCGTCGGGCCCCGTCATGGGGACCTCGTAATACGGGACGACCTCCTGGTGGGGGGCCGCTACTCCCTCCGGCGCGACGTAGATGTCGTAGAGGAGGTGGAGGGTGGTCGTGTCGTCCACCGGCACGCGGACCTGGAGCTCGTGACGGACGGCTCCCCCGCCGGGCCGGGTGTAGTTGGGGAAGATCATGTACGAGTGCCACGCTTCGCGGTCGCGAGCCGCTCCTAGGTCCTTCCGGTACACCATGGCCTTCTGCAGGCCGTACTCGTCGACCTTGCTGATGACCCGGTCGAAGCCGGTACCGGACCGCATGCTGACGAAGGCCCGGTGGGTCTCGGGATCAGCGGCCCGCTCGGCCAGCAGACCCTCCCGCTCCAACACGTAACGGAAATAGTGCCCGTGCAGGTAGACGCTGTGGACCGGGTCAGCGGCGTTCTCCTGACACTGCAGCCAGTTACACGGAATCATCGTGTAACCGATCTGACGGATGGCGTTCGGCCACACGAACACATCCCACGGAGGCAACACCGGAGCCGGCCGCGGACCCATGTACCCAAACAG
>JAGWSF010000098.1 GCA_028876385.1 Acidobacteriota bacterium
CGGGCGTCCCACCGGGTGTCGGAACTCTGGGCGGTCAGAACTCTGGGCGGTCAGAACTCTGGGCGGTCAGAACTCTGGGCGGTCAGAACACCGCCGCGGCCTCAGACCAGGGGGACCCCCGCAACCCGACCGGGCCACTCGAACCCTGGCCGGACAGCGCCTCGGCCAGGGCCCCGGCCGCTTCGCTGACGGCCCCCGAATAGCGCCGACCGGGATTGCGGGTGGTCCGCTCCACCGGGCCCGAGACCGATACGGCCGCCACGATGGAACCTCCCACCACCACCGGGGCGCTGACCGAGGCCACTCCGCGTTCCCGTTCCTCCACGCTCTCGGCCCATCCCTGGGCCCGGACCTCAGGGCTCCCGGCCAGCGCCTTGGCCGCCGAACCCCGGTCCATGGGCAGCACCGCACCGACGGCCACGATGGTCCGCAGGCCGTGCGGGGACTCCATGGCCGCCACGCACACCCGGGTGTCGCCCCCGGGCTGCGAGGCCCGCACGTAGAGCTGGGAGCTCTCACCCGTCACGTCGCGCAGGTGTCCGAGGATGGGCGCCGCCGTTTCGGCCAGCGAGCGGTAGCGGCCGGCCCCGGCTACGAGCCCGAGCTCGGCCAGACGCGGCCCGAGGCAGTAGCGGCCCGCCGCGTCGCGTTCGACGACGCCGTGCACCTCCAGCGCGGCGGCCAAGCGGTGGGCCGTGGCCCGGGGCAGGCCGGTGGCCGACATGAGCCCCGACAGGGCCAGCGGGCCGCCCTCTAGAGCGTCCAGCACCGCGAAGGCCTTGTCGAGCACGCCCACACCGCTTAAGCTCGTTCTCACTATCCAAGACACTATCTCAGGATGTGGGAACATGCCTAGTACGCTGGCCGACAAGGTCTGGGAGCGCCACGTGGTCAGGGCGGCCGAGGGCGAGCCCGATCTCCTCTACATCGATCTGCACCTGGTTCACGAGGTCACCTCGCCGCAGGCCTTCGACGGGCTGCGGTTGAACGGCCGGTCGGTGCGCCGACCCGATCTCACGATCGCCACGATGGACCACAACGTGCCGACCACCGACATCACCGGACCGGTCGAGGACCCGGTCTCGGCCCGCCAGATGGAGGTCCTGGCCGCCAACTGCCAGGAATTCGGCATAAGGCTCTTTCCCATGGGCGATCCCCATCAGGGCATCGTCCACATCATCGGTCCGGAGCTCGGCCTCACCCAGCCCGGCATGACCATCGTCTGCGGGGACAGCCACACCTCGACCCACGGGGCGTTCGGTGCGTTGGCCTTCGGCATCGGCACCAGCGAGGTCGAACACGTCCTGGCCACCCAGACCCTGCCCCAGCAGCGACCCCGGACCATGGCGGTGGAGGTTTCGGGGCGCCTTCCCGATGGCGTCACCCCCAAGGACCTCATCCTGGCCGTGATCGGCCAGATCGGCACCGGCGGGGGGATGGGCCACATCATCGAGTACCGCGGTGAGGCGGTGCGGGCCCTCTCCATGGAGGGGCGCATGACCGTGTGCAACATGTCGATCGAAGCCGGGGCCAGAGCCGGCATGGTGGCCCCCGACGACACCACCTTCGCCTACCTGGAAGGACGGCCCCACGCCCCTTCGGGGGCGGCCTGGGAGAAGGCCCTCGACGACTGGCGCTCGCTGGCCACCGACGACGGCGCCGCCTTCGACCGGTCCGTCACCATCGACGGCGCCGGCCTCACCCCCCACGTGTCGTGGGGCACCAACCCGGCCCAGGTCGCGCCCATCGGCTCGGCCGTGCCCAGTCCCGACGATTTCGATGATCCCGCCGCCCGCGAAGCCGCCGGGCGGGCCCTGGCCTACATGGGCCTGACCGCCGGGACGCCGCTTCGCGACGTGGCGGTGGACACGGTGTTCATCGGGTCGTGCACCAACGGCCGCATCGAGGACCTGCGCGCCGCCGCCGCGGTCCTCGAGGGCCGCCATGTGGCCCCGTCGGTCCGGGCCCTGGTCGTCCCCGGCTCCGGACAGGTGAAGGAGCAGGCCGAACGCGAAGGCCTCGACCGCGTATTCAGCGCGGCCGGCTTCGAGTGGCGCAACCCGGGGTGCTCGATGTGCCTGGCCATGAACCCTGACAAGCTGGCGCCCGGCGAGCGGGCCGCCTCGACCTCCAACCGGAACTTCGAGGGCCGCCAGGGCCGCGGCGGTCGCACCCATCTGGTGTCGCCGGCGGTGGCTGCGGCCACCGCCGTCGCCGGCCACTTCGCCGCACCAGCAGACCTGGCCTGACCGGGTGCCGACGATCCGCGCACCCCTAGCGAGAGGACATCGCCCATGAATCCCGTACGAGTCGTATCCGGTACCGCCCTGCCCGTCGATCGTTCCGACGTCGACACCGATCAGATCATCCCGAGCGACTGGCTGAAGCGGGTCGAGCGCACGGGGTTCGGGAAGGGCCTCTTCGCGGAGTGGCGCGACGACCGAGACTTCGTGCTCAACCGCCCCGAGCACGCCGGCGCGACGATCCTCGTCGCCGGACCCAACTTCGGCACCGGCTCGTCACGCGAGCACGCCGTGTGGGCCCTGATGGATTACGGCTTCGCCGCGGTGATATCGCCCCGCTTCGGCGACATCTTCCGCAACAACTGCACCAAATCGGGACTGCTCCCGGTGCAGGTCGACGGCGAGGTGGGGCGAAGGCTCCTCGAGGCGGTGGCCGCCGACCCTTCCTTGGAGATCACCATCGACGTGGAGCGCCTCACCGTTTCGGCCCCGGCGGCGGGGATCGAAGCCCCGTTCCCCCTGGACGAGTTCACGCAGCACCGCCTGCTCAATGGCCTCGACGACATCGGGCTGACCATGCAGCACGCCGACGACATCGCCCGCCACGAATCCACGCGACCGGGCTGGCTACCCCAGGTGACGTGAGTCGCCCCTGACCGCGGTCCGGGATCCTGACGGGCGGGCGCGTGTTCCTGACGGGCCCCCGGACCCGGTCGAGAAGGGACGGGCTAGACGTCCGCCAGGGCTCGGGCGTCGATGATCCCCGGGGTGGCGGCCAGGGCGGTCACCACCTCGGCGGGAACGGCCTGCTCGAAGGAGAAGACCATCATGGCCGTGCCGCCCGAGGCGCGGCGGCCCAGCTTCAGGTCCACGATGTTGAGCCCCGCTTCGGCGACCAGGCCGGTGGCCGCGGCGACCATGCCGATCCGGTCATCGTTGTGGACCATCAGCATCCACCGGGCGAAGGGCAGCTCGATGTCGTGGCCGTCGACCATCACCACGCGGGGCAGTCCGTCGTCGAAGGTGGTGCCGGCCACCGAGTGGGCCCCGCCGCGCACGGTGATCAGGTTGCGGTACCCGGCCGGGGCGCCCCCCGACACCGACCGGATCGACAGCCCCCGTTCGTCGGCCATCTGGGGGGCGTTGACGAAAGAGACCGGCTCGTCGGTCGACACCGCGAACAAGCCCTTCTGGACGGCCAGGGCCAGGATGCGGGTGTCGTGATGGGCCAGGTCGCCGGCGAACTCGACGTCGAGCACGGACGGCAGCTCGGCCGACCCCGGACCCGACGAGCCGATACCACCGAGCGAGGCCCACAGCCGACCGAGCTTCTCGGCCAGGGGTAGCCACGGGCGGACCGCCTCGGGGACCTCGGCGGCGGCGATGTTGACCGCGAACGGCACGAAGTCACCGGCGAGGGCCAGCTCCACCTGCTCGGCGATGGTGAGACCGGCCTTGTCCTGGGCCTCCCGGGTGGAGGCTCCGAGGTGGGGCGTGGCGACGACCGAGGGCAGCTCGAACAGCGGAGAGTCCACGCACGGCTCGGAGGAGAACACGTCCAACGCGGCACCGGCCACCGTCCCGGCCTCGATGGCCGCGGCCAGCGCCTTCTCGTCGATGATTCCGCCCCGCGCCGTGTTGACGATGCGCAGGCCGGGTTTGGCCCGGGCCAGGCGGTCGGCGTCGATCAGCCCGGCCGTCTCGGGGGTCTTGGGGAGGTGGATGGTGAGGAAGTCGGCCTCGGACAGGACCTCGTCCAACGACGCCAGCTCGGCACCGAGCTGACGGGCCCGCTCGGCGCTGATGTAGGGGTCGTAGGCCACGAGGCGCATCCCGAAAGCCGCCGCCCGCTGGGCCACCAGGGCCCCCACCCGGCCCAGGCCGACCACGCCGAGGACCTTGCCGAACAGCTCGACTCCCTCCCACTTGGAGCGCTCCCATCGCCCCGCCACCAGCGCCGCGTGGGCCTGGGGGACGTTGCGGGCCTGAGCGAGGAGCAGGGCCATGGTGTGCTCGGCGGCGGAGATGATGTTGGACTGCGGGGCGTTCACGACCATCACGCCGCGACGGGTGGCCTCGGCCACGTCCACGTTGTCGAGACCGATGCCGGCCCTTCCCACCACCACCAGCTTCCGCCCGGCGGCCAGCACCGGTGCGCTCACCTGGGTCGCCGAACGGATGACGAGCGCAGCGGCGTCGGCCACCGCGACCTCCAGCTGCTCGGGCGTGAGACCGAGAGCCACCTCGACGGTGTGGCCGGCCCGCCGCAGCCGATCCAGTCCCGGCTCGGCGATCTCCTCGGTCACGAGCACCTTGGCCACCGCTTTCAACCCCTCACGAACTTGGCGATGCGGCTGACGCCTTCAACCATGGCGTCGTCGGACAGGGCGTAGGAGAAGCGGGCGTACCCCGGCGCGCCGAACGCCTCCCCGGGCACGAAGGCGACCTTGGCCTCGTCGAGGACCAGAGCGGCCAACTCCAGGGTGGACCCGGCGCTACGCCCCGACGGACCGAGGGGACGGCCGAGGAGGCCCTCGAAGCTCGGGAAGGCGTAGAACGCCCCCTCGGGTTCGACGCAGTGGACCCCTTCGATCTCGTTGAGCATGGTCAATATGGTGCGCCGGCGGCGGTCGTACACGGCCCGCATCTCGGCCACCGCCGACAGGTCCCCCCCGACCGCTTCGAGGGCGGCCCGCTGGGCCACGTTGCACACGTTCGAGGTGGCATGGGACTGCAGGTTGGCGGCCGCTTTGATCACATCGCCGGGACCGATCATCCAGCCCACCCGCCAGCCGGTCATGGCGTAGGTCTTGGCCACCCCGTTTATGACCACGCAGGTGTCGGCCAGTTCGGGCACGACCACCGGCATGGAGGTGAACTCCGCATCTCCGTACACGAGGTGCTCGTAGATCTCGTCGGTGACCACCCAGATGCCCCGCGACACCGCCCAGCGCCCGATGGCCTCCACCTCGTCACGGGGGTACACCGCTCCCGTCGGGTTGGAAGGTGAGACGAACAGCAGGACCTTGGTCCGCTCGGTGCACGCCGCGTCGAGCTGGTCGATGGACACCCGGAACCCGGACTCCCACGTGGTGGGGATCTCGACCGGGACGCCACCGGCGAGGCGGATGCTCTCGGGATAGGTGGTCCAGTAGGGGGCCGGCATCAGCACCTCGTCGCCCGGGTCGAGAAGGGTGGCGAAGGTCTCCTCCACGGCCTGCTTGCCGCCATTGGTCACCAGCACCTGCGAGGCCCCGACGGCCCAGCCCGAGTCCCTCCCGGTCTTGACGGCGATGGCCTCCTTGAGCTCGGGGAGCCCGCCGGCGGGGGTGTACTTGTGGTTCTTGGGGTCGAGGCAGGCCGCCGCCGCCGCTTCGGCGATGCGGCTCGGGGTCGGAAAATCCGGCTCACCGGCCCCGAACCCGATTACGTCCTCCCCCGCCGCCTTGAGAGCTTTGGCCTTGGCGTCGATCGCCAGGGTGGCGGACTCGGCGACCGACGATATGCGCTGTGAGATACGAGCCATCGCCTGCAATAGTTTCACAGTGACCAACCCCACTCCGCCGAATACCGATACGGCCGCCATCCGTATCCCCCCCGACCTCCTGCCCCGGGACGGCCGCTTCGGCTCGGGGCCTTCCAAGGTGCGCCCCCAGCAGATGGACGCCCTGCGCGACGCGGCCCGCACCGTGATGGGCACGAGCCACCGCCAGGCGCCGGTCAAGTCGCTGGTGCGCCGGTTGCGCGAGGGCCTGGCTCAGCTGTTCGATCTCCCCGACGGCTACGAGGTGGTCCTCGGCAACGGGGGCGCCACCGCGTTCTGGGACGTGGCCACCTTCGGGCTCATCGAGCGGCGCAGCCAGCACCTGAGCTTCGGCGAGTTCTCCTCCAAGTTCGCCACCGCGGCTGCCGCCGCCCCCCATCTCGACCCACCCGAGGTGATCGAGGCCCCCGCCGGCACCCATCCGTGGCCCGAGCCCCGCGACGGTGTCGATCTCTACGCGCTCACCCACAACGAGACGTCGACCGGGGTGATGATGCAGTTGCGTCGCCCGGAGGGCACCGACGGCGCCCTCGTCGCCGTGGACGCCACGAGCGGCGCCGGCGGGCTGCGCTTCGATCCGGCCGAGGTCGACGCCTACTACTTCGCCCCGCAGAAGAGCTTCGCCTCCGACGGCGGCCTGTGGCTGGCGCTGCTGTCCCCGGCGGCGCTGGAGCGGGCCGAGCGGATTCACGCCGGCCAGCGATGGGTGCCGGCCTCCCTCGACCTGTCGATCGCCATCGAGCAGAGCCGCCTCGACCAGACCTACAACACCCCGGCGCTGGCCACCATCATCATGCTCGTCGCCCAGCTGGACTGGATGCTCGACGGTGGCGGTCTGGATTTCGCCGCCGGCCGCTGTGAGGCGTCGGCGCGGGTGCTGTACGGCTGGGCCGAGGCCTCCGAGTACGCCACTCCGTTCGTGGCCAAGCCCGACGAGCGCTCGAACGTGGTCGGCACCATCGACTTCAGCGACGAGGTCGACGCGGCCGCGGTGGCCAAGGTCCTCCGGGCCAACGGGGTGGTCGACACCGAGCCCTACCGCAAGCTCGGGCGCAACCAGCTGCGCGTCGCCATGTTCCCCGCCGTCGACCCCGCCGACGTCGAGGCCCTCACCCGCTGCATCGACCATGTGGTGGGCGCCCTGGCCGGCTGACCCGTCAGCAACCGGCCACCACCCGACCGGCCACCACCCGACCGGCCACCACCCGACCGGCCACCGCCCGACCGGCCACCACCCGACCGGCCGCGCCCCGGTGCCGGGGAGGCGGGCGGCCGGTGCCCACCGGCACCGGCCGCGGGGCCGCCCACTACCGAGCAAAATGCCCGTCTACCCGCCCGAGACGTCCTGGGGCCGCGCCGAGCCGGCATTGATGAACGGCATCATGCCCCGCAGCTGCTCCCCGACCCGCTCGATGGGGTGGGCCCGCCCGGCAGCCCGCAGCTCCTCGAAGTGCTGCCGACCCGAGCGGTTCTCCGCCACCCACTCGTCGGCGAACTGCCCGGAGCGGATCTCGCCCAGGATCTTCTTCATCTCCTCGCGCACGCCGGCGTTGATGACCCGCGGCCCACGCGTCAGGTCCCCGTATTCGGCGGTGTCGGAGATGGAGTACCGCATACCGGCGATTCCGTGCTCGTACATGAGGTCGACGATGAGCTTCACCTCGTGCAGGCATTCGAAATAGGCCGACTCGGGCTGGTAACCCGCCTCCACGAGGGTCTCGAACCCGGCCTGGATGAGTGAGGTCAGGCCCCCGCAGAGGACCACCTGCTCGCCGAAGAGGTCGGTCTCGGTCTCCTCGGTGAAGGTCGTCTCGAGCACGCCGGCGCGCGTCGCCCCGATGGCGTAGGCGTAGGAGAGGGCCAGGTCGCGGGCCTTACCGGTGGCGTCCTGCTCCACCGCGATCAGGGCCGGTACGCCCCCGCCCCCCTCATAGGTCCGGCGCACCAGGTGCCCGGGTCCCTTGGGGGCGACCATACCCACGTCCACGCCCTCGGGCGCCTTGATCAGACCGAAGCGGACGTTGAAGCCGTGGGCGAAGAACAAGGCGTCGCCGGCTTTGAGGTTGGGCGCGATCTCCGACTCGTATATGGCCTGCTGCTCGGTATCGGGGGCGAGGAGCATGATCAGGTCGGCCTCGCGCGCCGCGTCGGCGATCGACGCCACCCGCAGCCCGGCGGCCTCGGCCTTGGCCCGCGACGACGACCCCTCGCGCAGGGCCACTCGGACGTCGACCCCCGAATCGCGCAGGTTGAGGGCATGGGCGTGGCCCTGGGAGCCGTAGCCGATTATGGCCACTTTGCGGCCGGAGATAATGCCGGGGTCGGCGTCCTTCTCGTAGTAGACGGTTGCAGCCATTGATTCTCTCCTAGCTTGCCTTTCGGGCTTTGGGCAGCGCGACGCGGCCGGTGCGCTGAATCTCGATGATCCCATAGGGTCTCATCAGGTCCTCGAAGTCGTCTAGCCGGTCGGGGTCCCCGGCCACCATGACGCTCAGTACGGTGGCTCCGACATCGACGATCTTGCCGTCGAAGACCCCTACCAGCTCGATGATCCCCCGCCGGTCGTCGGGGGTCGCCGACACCGTCATCATGAGCAGTTCCCGTTCGACCGAGTCGGCCGGGTGCAGCTCGGTGATCTTCACCACGTTGACCAGCTTGAACAGCTGCTTGGTGATCTGCTCGACCGAGGTCTCCTCGACGTCTATGACCAGGTTCACCCGGCTGAAGCGCTCGTCGTCGGACGGCGCCACCGCCAAGGAAATGATGTTGAAACCCCGGCGGGCGAACAGCCCGCTGATGCGGGCCAGGACTCCCGCCTTGTTCTCGACCAGCACCGACAGGGTCTGGTGGGTGGACGACCCGGCCATCACTGAACCACCTTCTTGTCGGTGGGCTTCTGGGAGGGGTGGACGACGACGTCATCGTTGGCCGCGCCGGCCGGCACCATCGGGAAGACCTTCTCCCGGGCGTCGGTACGAAAGTCGATCACCACCGGTCGGTCGTCTATCGAGTTGGCTTTGTCGATCACCGCCTGGACCTCGGAGGGGTCCTCCACGCGGAACGCCGCGCAGCCCATGGCCTCGGCCCACTTCACGTAGTCGGGCAGGTCGGGGGAGAGGTAGACCTCGCTGTAGCGCTCCTCGTAGAACATCTCCTGCCACTGGCGGACCATCCCCAGGTAGGCGTTGTTCAAGATGGCGACCTTGATGGGTATGCGTTCGCTCGAGGCGGTGACGAGCTCCTGGGCGGTCATCTGGAAGCAGCCGTCACCGTCAACCGCCCAGACCGTCCGGTCCGGACGGCCCACCTTGGCCCCGATGGCCGCCGGCACCGAGAAGCCCATGGTCCCGAGCCCCCCGGAGTTCACCCACGTATAGGGCTCGTTGAAGTGCCAGAACTGGCTGGCCCACATCTGGTGCTGGCCCACACCCGAAGCCAGGATTGTGCCCTCGGGGGCGCTGTCGCGCAGCACCTCCATGACGTGTTGGGGCTTGAGGGCATCGCCTTCGACGTGCGGGTCGTAGTGCAACGGAAAGCGCTCCTGCCACCCCGATATGCGACTCCTCCACTCCGACAGGTCGGCGGCTTCTATCCCGGCCGCCCCCAGCGCCTTGACGATCTCGGTGATCACCTGGTTGCAGTCCCCGACGATGGGGACGTCGGGCTGGCGGATCTTGCCCAGCTCGGCGGGATCGATGTCGACGTGGATGACCTTGGCGTGCGGCGCGAACGAATCCACCCGTCCAGTGACCCGGTCGTCGAAGCGGGCCCCCAGGGTGATGAGCAGGTCGGACTCCTGCATGGCGGTGATGGCGGTGTAGTTGCCGTGCATACCGGGCATGCCGAGGCACAGTTCGTGGTCGTCGGGGAAGGCGCCGCGGGCCATCAGGGTCGTGACGACGGGGATGCCCATGCGCTCGGCCAACTCCCGCAGCGACTCCGCCGCCCGGGCCTTGAGGATCCCGCCGCCGGCGTAGATCACCGGCCGACGGGCCTCCCCGATCATCCGGGCCGCCTCTTTGATCATGCGGGGGTGGCCCTTCATGTTCGGCCGGTAACCGGGCAGGGACGCTGCCACCTCGTCGTCGGTCGGCCAGGACCATTCCATCTCGACCTGCAGAACGTCCTTGGGCACGTCGAGCAGGACCGGCCCGGGCCGCCCGGTGGTGGCCAGGTGGAAGGCCTGCCGGACCAGGAGGGGGATCTCGTTGGGATCCATGATCAGCTCGTTGTGCTTGGTCACCGACCGGGTGATGCCGACCGTGTCGCACTCCTGGAAGCCGTCCGTGCCGATCACGGCCCGGCCGACCTGGCCGGTGATGGCCACCATGGGCACCGAGTCCATGTAGGCGTCACACAGCGGCGTGACCAGGTTGGTGGCGGCTGGGCCGCTGGTCACCATGGCCACCCCGGGACGGCCGGTGACGTGGGCGTAGCCCTCGGCCATGTGGCCGGCCCCTTGCTCGTGGCGCACCAGGATGTGGCGGATGGGCGAATCGAGGATCGGATCGTAGGCCGGAAGGATGCACCCTCCGGGAAGGCCGAAGATCACCTCGACCTGCTCCATCTCCAGGCTCTTGATCAGGGCTCGAGCTCCGGTCATCTTCATCTGTTCGGTTCCTTCACGGTCGACTGGTCAGTTTCCGGGACAAAAAAGAACGACCCCCCGATTGGGAGGTCGTTGGACACACACGCCGGTTGCGGGCGTGTGTGTCAGGTGATTACTACGAGGGTCAGGCGCAGAGCCACAGCCGTAGCATAACACCATCTCGGACGCGTCGCGGCGGCCTCCGATCCCGGTCGGCGAGAGCTCACCGGGCCTTGACCAGGATGGACTCGACGACGTCGGACGCCTCCTCGATCTGGTTCATGGCTTCCTCGAGGGAGGCGACGATGTCCTTCCACTTCAACACCTCGAGGGCGTCGTAGTCCCCGCTGAAGAGCCGGGACATGCTGCGCCGGTGGATGACATCCCCGTCGTGCTCCAACTCCCCTATGCGTTCCAGGCGTCGCCTGGCCCCCTGGCGGCTGCGCAGGCAGCCGATCAGGCATCCGAGCTCGACGGCCATGGCGGCCAGGTTCTCGGCCTGCTGCTTCACCTCGGGGATCACCCCGTCGATGCGCACCGCCTGCATGAACGCCGCCGACGCCAGCATGGCGTCGAGCACGTCGTCGAGAGCCTCGGCCAGGGCGTGTATGTCCTCGCGGCGGTGGGTCGTGACGAGAGCCGAATCGAGCCGGCGCAGGACCTCGATGGTCAGCTGGTCGCCCTGCCGCTCGTAGCCGCGGGTCTCCTCGCAGCGCTCGTCGATGTTCGACGGGTCGTTGACCAGCTCGACCAGGACGGCCCCGCACCTGTCGATGTTGGCGGCGAGCCGCTCGAACAACTCCAAGAAGCGGTCGTCGCCGGGAAAGGCACCCAGCCGGCCCAGCCCGCGCACGAGTCGCCCGCCGAGCCCCCGGGCCGCTTCCGCCGCCTCCCGGGCGGGGCGCCGCCGGAACAACCGCCCCGAAGTCCGCCGACCAGGCGCCCACCGCCCCGAAGTCAGGCGGGCCGGCGCGGCGATGGCCGACGACCGGCGGGCCAGGTTCACGGCGTGATCGCCGAGGCGCTCGTAGAAGCGGGCGATCAGGGCCAGTTCGGCGGCCACGGCCGGTTCGACCCCGCCGGCCGCCCCCTCCCGCAGCAGGGCGACCGAGAGACTGTCGAGTTCGTCGTCGGCCTCGTTGATGTCGAAGCTGAGGTCGCGGGACCGCTCGGCGAAGGCCCGGGTCGACAGTTGCCACATCCGGATGCCGACGTCGCACATCGACTGGATGATGCCCCGGGCGCGGGGGCTGATGGCCCCTCCCAGGTCCTGGCGGGCCCGTTGGGCGATGTGCTCGGCCAGATCGGCGCTGCGCTCGAGTTCGGGAACCATCTGGAGCACCGAGATCAGCTCTTCGAGCTCATCGGGTTCGACGGCGACGTCAGCCAGGCGTTCTTTGATCAGGCCGGTCAGTTCGCCGGCCTGATCGTCGATCTTGCGGTCACCCTCGATCACCCGCTCGGCGACCTCGAGGTCCTGGTCGAGCAGGGCGACGGTGGCCCAACCGAGGCTCTCCACCACGTTGGCGTAGAGCACCAGCATGGCCCGGTCGGTCTGCCGGCGGAAATCTTGGCGGCTCGAGCCGGACCTCCCCACCGTCCGAATCTACCCCTACCGGAGAACTCCGGCCGGAATCGGGCTCCGGGACCCGGCGGCCACCCCCGTCTCGTCGCACCCAGGCGGGCCGACGCGGCGGGTCGGCGCGGTATCGGGCCGGCGCGGGAATCGATCAGGGGCCGGCCACCGGCGGTAGCCTCGGAGCATGCCCGCTCTGCGCTCGCGAATCACGACCCACGGTCGCAACATGGCCGGTGCCCGCGCCCTGTGGCGGGCCACCGGTATGACCGACGACGATTTCGGCAAGCCGATCGTGGCCATCGCCAACAGCTTCACCCAGTTCGTGCCCGGCCACGTCCACCTGCGGGACATGGGGGCGCTGGTCGCCGGTGCGATAGCCGAAGCCGGGGGGGTCGGACGGGAGTTCAACTCGATCGCCGTCGACGACGGCATCGCCATGGGCCACAGCGGGATGCTCTACTCCCTGCCGAGCCGGGAGCTGATCGCCGATTCCCTGGAGTACATGGTCGAGGCCCACCAGGCCGACGCCCTCGTGTGCATCAGCAACTGCGACAAGATCACGCCGGGGATGCTCATCGCCGCCATGCGGCTCAACATCCCTACCGTCTTCGTGAGCGGTGGCCCCATGGAGGCGGGTCGGGCCGTGGTCCGAGACGGGGTGGCCCGGCCCGGGATCGACCTGATCACCGCCATGACCGCGGCCGCCGACGAGAGCGTCTCCGATGACGAGTTGAGCAGCATCGAACGGTCGGCCTGCCCGACGTGCGGCTCGTGCTCGGGAATGTTCACCGCCAACTCCATGAACTGCCTGACCGAGGCCATGGGCCTGTCGCTTCCCGGTAACGGCTCCACGCTGGCCACCAGCGCGGCCCGCCGGGAGCTGTTCCTCGACGCCGGGCGGCTGGTCGTGGATCTGGCCCGGCGCTGGTACGACGAGGACGACGATTCCGTGCTGCCCCGCCAGATCGCCAACCGGGCGGCCTTCTCCAACGCCATGATCGTCGACATCGCCATGGGCGGCTCGACCAACACCGTCCTGCACCTGCTGGCCGCCGCCCAGGAGGCCGGGGTCGACTTCGACATGGACGAGATCGACCGCCTGAGCCGATCCACGCCCTGCCTGTGCAAGGTGGCTCCCAGCTCCTCCTACCACATGGAGGACGTCCACCGCGCCGGTGGCATCCCGGCGCTCATGGGCGAGCTGGCCCGGGCCGGCCTCCTGGACCGGTCGGTGAGGGCGGTTCACGCCGCCAGCCTCGACGAGTGGCTCGCCGAATGGGACGTGCGGGCCGAGACCCGCTCGGAGCGGGCCGTCGAGCTGTACCTGGCCGCCCCGGGCGGTGTGCGCACCACCGAGGCGTTCTCCTCGACGGCCCGCTGGGAGAGCCTCGACCTGGACAGCAAGACCGGTTGCATCCGCTCGGCCGACAGTCCCTACAGCGCCGACGGCGGCCTGGCCGTGCTGCGCGGCAACCTGGCCGTGGACGGCTGCGTGGTGAAGACCGCCGGCGTGCCCGACGACCAGCTCGTCTTTCGCGGTCCGGCCCGGGTGACCGAGAGCCAGGAGGAGGCGGTGGACGCCATCCTGGCCGGCGACATCCACCCCGGCGACGTGGTCGTGGTCCGCTACGAGGGACCGCGCGGCGGTCCCGGCATGCAGGAGATGCTCTACCCGACCAGCTTCTTGAAGGGCCGGGGGCTCGGGCCTCTCTGCGCCCTGGTGACCGACGGACGCTTCTCCGGGGGGACCAGCGGGCTGTCCATCGGTCACGTCTCCCCCGAGGCCGCGTCGGGAGGTCTGATCGGCCTGGTCGAAGACGGCGACCCCATCTCCATCGACATCCCCAACCGGGCCATCACCCTCGACGTGGCCGACGAGGTGATCGAAGCCCGCCGCCGGGTCCGCGACGAGCAGGGGTGGAAGCCCGCCAAGCGCGACCGCAAGGTCTCGGCGGCGCTGCGCGCCTACGCCGCCCTGGCCCAGTCCGCGGATAAGGGCGCGGCCCGGCTCGTGCCCTAGCGGCTCAGCCGCCGCGGCGGGCGCGCAGCAGGGCCGAGGCCGCCTTCAGGTCGGCTTTACCCTCGGTGGCCTTCTTGATGGCCCCGATGAACAACCCCTGCAGCTTCTCCTCGCCGGCGCAGAAACGGGCCCATTCGTCGGGGGACCCGGCGATCACCTCGTCCACCACCCGGTCCAGATCGCCCGAATCCATGGCCTCGAAGCCCAGTCGGCCGGCGACCGCGGCCGGATCGCCTCCCTCGTCCATGATGGCCTTGAGGACGGTCCGGGCCTGAGCCGAGGTCAGTTCCCCGCCGGCTTCCATGGCGATCAGGCGGGCGAAGGCGGCGCGATCGAGGCGGGCCGCCGCCTCGGGATCGGAGGCCACCTCGTTGGCGACCCGCCGGACCGCCACCGACGCCGTCGCGGTGGAGGCGGCGGACGCCTCCACCAGGTCGTCGAGGCCCAAGCGGACGACGGTGGCCACCGCTTCGGAATCGCCGGGCAGCCCGCTGGCCGCGGCCAGAGCGGCCCGGCGCTCGGCCGGCAAGCGGGGCAGTTCGGCGGCGACGGCGGCGATCCATTCGGGGGAGGGGTCCACCGGCACCAGATCCGGCTCCGGGAAGTACCGGTAGTCGTAGGCCTCCTCCTTGGAGCGCATGGAGCCCGTACGGCCGGCGTTCTCGTCCCAGTGGCGGGTCTCCTGGGTCACCGCGCCGCCGCCCTCGATGAGGGCGATCTGGCGCCCCGCCTCGTAGTCGATGGCCCGCCCGAGGCTGCGCAGGGAGTTCATGTTCTTGATCTCGCACCGGGTGCCGAAGGCGGTCTCACCCCGACGGCGGACCGAGACGTTGGCGTCCACGCGCAGCGAGCCCTCCTCCATCTTCCCGTCCGAGGCCCCGGTGGCCACCAGGATGGCGCGCAGCTCGTCGACGTAGGCCCGGGCCTCCTCGGCGCTGCGCATGTCGGGGGCGCTCACGATCTCGACCAGCGGCACCCCCGAACGGTTGTAGTCGACCAGCGAGTGGGCCGCGTCGTGGATCCGCCCGCCCCCGCCCATGTGGGTGGTCTTGCCGGTGTCCTCCTCGAGATGGGCCCGCACGATCCCGACCCGCTGACCGCTCGGCAGGTCGAGCCACCCGTCGGCGTTGATGGGCACGTCGTACTGGCTGATCTGGTAGTCCTTGGGCATGTCCGGATAGAAGTAGTTCTTCCGGTGGAACTGGGACGCCTGGATGCGGCAGTGCAGGGCCGTGCCGATGCGCATGGCGTACTCGACGGCCGTGCGGTTGAGCACCGGCAGCGAGCCGGGAAGCCCCAGGCAGACCGGGCAGATGTTGGTGTTGGGCTCCTCCCCGAAGCTGTTGCGGCAGGCGCAGAAAAGCTTGGTCTGGGTGCGCAGCTCGCAGTGGACCTCCAAGCCGATGACCGTCTCCCAGTCGGTCCGGGCCTCGTCTGTGGTCATCGGCCGCCTCCTCGCATGGGGCTGACAGGTACGGGTGGGGCGCACGCCTCGAGGGCCGCCGCCACCTGGAACATCACCGCTTCGCCCAACGCCGGGGCCAGGACCTGCACGCCGAGCGGTAGGCCGTCGCTCCCCCCACCGAAGGGCACGCTCATGGCCGGATGGCCGACCAGGTTGGACGGGATGGTGCATACGTCGTTCAGGTACATGGTCAAGGGGTCGGCGGTCTTGGCCCCGAGCTCGAAGGCGGTGCCGGGGGCGGTCGGTGACAGCAGCACGTCGAAGTCACGGTAGGCCGCCTCGAAGTCGCGGACCATCAGGGTGCGCACCTGCTGGGCCTTGCCGTAGTAGGCGTCGTAGTAACCAGCCGAGAGGGCATAGGTGCCGAGCATGATGCGCCGCTTGACCTCGGCCCCGAAGCCCGCCGAGCGGGTCTGGGTGTACATGGCCAGGATGTCGGCCGGGTCGTCGCCGGTGCCCGCCGCCCGCCCGGCCCGCAGGCCGTAGCGGACACCGTCGTAGCGGGCCAGGTTGGACGACGCCTCGGCGGGGGCGATCAGGTAGTAGGCCGACAGGCCGTATACGGCGGCCGGGATGCTCACCTCGCCCACCTTGGCTCCTGCCGCCGAGAGGGCGTCGGCGGCCTCCGTCAGGCGACCCCGGACCTCCGCCGAGAGGCCCTCGGCGTCGGCCAGCTCGCGCACCACTCCGATCCGCAGTCCGTCCACGCCCTCGGCGAGGCGGGCCGACGCCGAAGGCGCGGCCTCGGCCAGGCAGGTCGAGTCGCGCCGGTCGGGACCGGCCAGGACGTCGAGCAGCAGGGCGGCGTCGGCCACGTCGAGGGCGAAGGGCCCGATCTGGTCGAGCGAACTGGCGAACGCCACCAGCCCGTAGCGCGACACCAGGCCGTAGGTGGGCTTGGCGCCCACCACCCCGCACAGCGCGGCCGGCTGGCGGATGGAGCCGCCGGTGTCGGAGCCGAGGGCGAGAGGGGCGAACCCGGCGGCCACCGCCGCGGCGCTGCCCCCTGAGGACCCTCCCGGGACCCGGCTGAGGTCGTGGGGATTGGCGGTCGGGCCGAACGCCGAGTTCTCCGTGGAGGAGCCCATGGCGAACTCGTCGAGGTTGGTCTTGCCCACGAACACCGCCCCGGCGGCGGCCAGGCGCTCCACCACGGTGGCGTCGTAGGGGGGCTTCCACCCCTCGAGGATCCGCGACGAGCAGGTGGTCGGTATGCCGCGGGTGCACAGGTTGTCCTTAAGAGCGACCGGCACCCCGGCCAGCGGCCCCGGGGAGCGCCCCGCCGCCACCGCCTCGTCGACGGCCGCCGCCTGGGCCCGGGCGGCGTCGGCCAGCACCAGGTTGAAGGCGTGCACGTCACCCTCGTGGGCCTCGATGCGGGCCAGGTGCTCCTCCACGACGTCCACGGCCCGGAGGGCCCCGGAGCGCACCTCGGCGGCGATGCCGCGGGCTGTGGTGGGGGCGCTCACGGCGCCTCCCCGAGGATCCGGGGCACCCGGAACCGGTCGGCTTCGACCGACGGGGCGGCGGCCAGCACCTCGGCGCGGGGCAGGCTCGGGCCCACGACGTCGTCGCGCAGCACGTTGCGCAGCGGCAGCGGGTGGGCCGTGGGCGGCACGCCGGCGGTGTCGAGCGCTTCGACATCGCGGGCGTGCTCGAGTACCGCGGCGAGCTGGCCGGTGAAACGCTCCAGCTCCTCGTCGGTCAACTCGAGCCGGGCCAACTGGGCCACGTGGGCCACGTCCTGGGTGGTGATGCGCGCCGACATGGTGGCCATCGTAGGAGACCGCCCCGGTGCGGTAGCCCACCCCGGTGACGGCCCGCGTTAGCTTCTTGGCATCGACGTCCGTTTTTCCGGGGAAGGCAGGTCGCTCTAGGTGGGTCCGTTCCAGTTCCTTAGCGACGAGTGGTTGGAGGAGACCAGGCGGATCCGGGAGCAGTACCGCGACCAGACGCCGGCCATCGGCGTGCCCATCCGCATGAACCAGGTGATCAATGAGGTGCCGTTCGGCGACGGCGTGATCCGCGCCTACGTCGACACCTCGTCGGGGATCCTCGACGTGGAGATCGGCCATCTCGACCAGCCGGACCTGACGGTCACCCTCAGCTACGCCACGGCCAAGGCCATCCTGGTCGACGGCGACGCGGCCCAGGCCATGAACGCCTTCATGAGCGGGCGCATCCGCGTGGACGGCGACATCACCAAGCTCATCGCCCTGCAAGGGGTCGGAGCGGCCCCCAACCCGGCAGCCGCCGAGGTGTTCCGGCTGATCCAGGAGATGACCGCCTGAGGCTCTCCGGCCGCCCACGATCAGGGCCGGGCGAGCCGGGAAGAGGGAGGGGGCGGCGGCACCGGCCGCGGCTGGGGATCGCGGCCTCAGCACACCGCACCCCTCGCCGAGAACTCTACACCTCCGACGTTTTACCCGGTTCCACGGCGATCGTCCTTTTCGTCACTTATCACCCTTAATCGGCACTTATTGTGCCACTGGTCACTCCGGGGCGGTCACCGGCTCAGGGGGGGCTCCGATGTGGTGGCGGCCCGCCGTCAGCCGGTGATGATGGTGATCTGGGCTCCGTAGAGGGCCTGGGTCCCCCCGGCCGGGGACGTACCGGTCACGGTGTTGACGGGGTTGCCCTGCACCCCGGCCACGTTGAAGCCGAGCGACCCGAGAGCCTCACTGGCGGCGCCCACGGAGTCCCCCCGGACGTCGGGGACGGCCACGTAATGGGGCCCCTTGGAGACCACCACGGTGACGGTGGAGCCGATCGTCACCGTCGCCCCCGGCGGGGGCGTGACCGAGACGACCAGCCCGCTGGCGATGGTGTTCTCGTAGGAGTCGGTGCGGGCCACCACCAGACCGGCCTTGGTCAGGTCGGCGGCGGCCTGGTCGTAGGTCTCGGTCGGGACGGCCACCGCCGGGACCGTCACCTGCGGCTTGCCGGTGGAGACGACGAGGGCCACCGACTGGCCCGGGACCAGGGTGCCCGAGTCGGGGGTGCTGCTGATGACCGAGCCGGCCGGGACGGTCATGCTCGACGCCTGGGTGGCGGTCCAGGTCAGGCCCAGGTTCTTCAGGTCCTGCTGGGCCACCGCCACGGGCACCCCGGCCAGGGGCGGCACGGGCACGGGGCGGGGCCCGTCGGAAACCACCACGGCCACCGTCCGGCCCTGCTTGAGGCGGGTTCCGGGGGCGCTGGCCTGGGTCAGCACCCTCCCTGCGCCGATCGTGGGGCTGTAGGCGTGGGCGGAGACCCGCAGGTGGAGGTGCAGGCGACCCAGAGTGGCCGAGGCATCGGCCTGGGTGCGCCCGGCGAGCACCGGTACCGTCTCGTTGGGGGTGAAGAAGCCCGTGGTCAGCGCCCAGGCGCTCCCCCCGGTGGCGACCAGCAGGACCGCCAGCAGGACTGCCAGGACGACCCTCCGGAGTCTCCGTCGGGGCCGAGCCGGCACCACCACCGGGTCGGGCCAGGCCGAGGCCCCGCCGCTCCCCCCGGCCGCTCCGGAGCCGGGACCGGGAAACGGGGATTTGACCCATTCGCCGGCGGGACCGGCCCCGGGGTCCTCCCACTGGGCTCCATCGAACAGCTTGGAACGACCATCGGGTTGAGGACCGTCGGCGCCCTCCTCGCCGTCGAACAGCTTGGGGCCTGTCGGCTGCCGCAGGTCGAGATCGGGGTCCGGGTCCGGATCCGGATCCGGATCGGGATCGCGGTCGGAACTCGCCGCCTCGGCGTCGAAGAGCCGGGGCCGGCCGGGGAATTCCGTGGGGTCCTGATCGTCGCGCTCGACCAGCCCGGCGGGGTCGGGCGGGGCCAGCGACAACGGGGCCGGGAAGGGCAACCGGGCCGACACCTCGTCGAGGGCCCGGGCCAGGGCCCGGGCGTCGCTGCGCACCGCCGGGTCGGCGGCCCCCGCCGCCTCGAGCACCGCCTTGAGCGGGCCGACCGCGTCGGGGACCTCCAAGGGGCGTCCGACGCGGGCCATGAGCGTGCCGAGGGGGGTGTCGGCCACGAAGGGCACCTGGCCGGTGACGGCCTCGAGCAGCACCAACGCCAGCGAGTAGACGTCGGCCTTGCTGTCCAACTGCTCGCCCCGCATCAACTCGGGGGAGGCGTAGCGGGCGGTGCCGATCACCGCTCCGGCGGGCTCGGTCCAGGTGGCCTCGGCCAGGGCCCGGGCCAGACCGAAGTCGGCCACCGAGACCCGGCCCTCCTCGTCGAAGATGAGGTTGGCCGGCTTGATATCGCGGTGGACGATGCCCTGACGGTGGGCGTAGTCGAGGGCCCGGGCCACGTCGGCGCCGACCGCGGCCGCCTGCGCCGGCGACAAGAGGGCGTCCCGGTCGAGCATGGAACGGAGGCTGCCCCCCTCCAGCAGCTCCATGACGAGGAACGGCGAACCGTGATCCTCCCCCCAGTCGTAGACCCGGAGGATGTTGGGATGGCGCAGGGAGGCCACCGCCTGGGACTCCCGGCGGAACCGGCGCAGGAACGCCTCCTCCCCGGCCAGGGCCGGGTGCAGAACCTTCACCGCGACCCTACGGCGGAGCTGGACGTCCTCGGCCGAGAAGACGTGCGCCGACCCTCCCACCCCGATGGGGCGCAGAAGGCGGTAGCGGTCCCCGAGGACGCGCCCCACCGAGTCGGCGATGCGCGACGTCGCCACGCCTTCGAAGCTACCCCCCGGCCGGCCCCCCGGCGTGGACCCTAGCCTCCGGTGCCGGCGGGCTCGTCGTCTCGGCGACCCGCCCCCGCAGCGTCACCCGGGTCGGGCAGTTCACCGGTCTCGAGCAGGTCGGCGAAGGCCGATTCGTCGAGGATGGGCACACCCAGTTGGGCGGCCTTGGCCAGCTTGGCCGCTCCCGGCTCCGATCCGACGACCACCGCGGTGGTCTTCTTGGAGACGCTCCCGGGACTCTTGCCTCCCCGGGCCTTGATGGCCTCCTCGGCTTCCTCACGCGACCAGCCTTCGAGCGTGCCGGTGACCACCACCGACTTGCCGACCAGGACCTGCGCGAGTTCGGGCGCCGCCGGCCCCTCGAAGTTGAGCCCGGCGGCCCGCAGCCGCTCGACCACCTCGCGGTTGGCCGGGGTGGCGAAGAACCGCTGCACGCTGGCCCCGATTATGGGCCCGACGCCTTCGACGGCGGCCAGCTCCTCGCTCGTCGCGTCCATGATGCGGTCCAGATGACGGAGGGAGCGGGCCAGTATCTGGCTCCCGGTGGCGCCCAGATGCCGGATGGAGAGGCCGACCAGCAGGTTGGCCAGAGGCCTCGACTTGGAGGCCTCGACGGCGGCCGCCAGGTTGGCGATGGATGTCTCCCCCCAGCCCTCGAACTGCGCCACCTTCGAGTAGTCGAGGTGGTAGATGTCGGCCACGTCGGCGAGCAGGCCGGCCCGGCAGAACTGCGACACCGTCCGCTCACCGAGGTGCTCGATGTCCATGGCCGAGCGGGAGGCGAAGTGGGCTATGCGCTGCACCCTCTGACCGGGGCAGCGGTCGTTGACGCAGAACGTGTCGCTCTCGCCATCGAGACGCACGAGCGTCTCGCCGCACACCGGGCAGGCGGTGGGGAACTGCCACTCCGGCAGCCCCTCGGGGCGCAGACCGAGGACCGGGCCTCTCACCTCCGGTATCACGTCGCCGGCACGGCGAACCACCACGGTGTCGCCCGGCCGCACGTCCTTGATGCGCACCTGGTCCTCGTTGTGCAGGGTCGCCAGGGAGACCTTGGCCCCACCGACGGTCACCGGTTTCAGCATGGCGAAAGGGGTGGCCTTACCGGTGCGGCCGATGGAGACCATGATGCCCTCGAGGAGGGTCGTCTTCTCCTCCGGGGGGAACTTGTAGGCGATGGCCCAGCGGGGGGCGCGCGACGTCGCGCCGAGCTCCCGCCGCTGGGCCAGGTCGTCGACTTTGATCACCGCGCCGTCGATCTCGTAATCGAGGGAGTGGCGGCGCTCCAGCCAGCGCCGGCAGTAGCCGTCCACCTCCTCGAGACCGTGGACCAGCTCGATGTTGGGGTTGACCGGGAAGCCGGCGTCGCGCATCCACTGCAGCATGTCGGTGTGGTGGGAGAAGGTCGGGCCGCCCTCCACGGTTCCGAGCTGGTAGGCCCAGAACGCCAGCTCCCGGCCCGCCGTCACGGCCGGATCCTTCTGGCGCAGAGAGCCGGCGGCGGCGTTGCGGGGGTTGATGAACGTGCGGGCCCCGGCCTCGGCCTGCCGGCGGTTGAGCAGGTCGAAGGCCGACACCGGCATATATATCTCCCCCCTCACCTCCACCCGATCGGGGGCGGGAGCGGCCAGCACGTGCGGCACCGCGGCGATGGTGGCCACGTTGGCGGTGACGTCCTCGCCGACCTCGCCGTCACCGCGGGTGGCGGCCCGCACCAGCCGGCCGCCCTCGTAGAGCAGGCTCATGGCCAGCCCGTCGATCTTCAGCTCGCAGGTGTAGGCCACGTCCCCGGATATGAAGCGCTCCATGCGTTTGGCCCAGGCCAGCAGCTCCTCGTAGCTGGTGGTCTTGTCGAGCGACATCATCGGCGTGAGGTGACGGACCTCGGAGAAGAGGGTCGACGCCTGGCCCCAGACCTTCCTGGTCGGCGAGTCGGCGACGGCCAGCTCCGGGTGTTCCAACTCGAGGGCCGTGAGCTCGCTCACAAGGGCGTCGAACTCGGCGTCGGTGATCTCCGGAGCGTCGTCGAGGTAGTAGCGCTGGTTGTGGTACTCGATCAGGTCGCGCAGCTCGGCGGCCCTCTCGGCCCATTCGGAATCGGCCACGCGACCGAAGATACCCACGACGGGTGACCGCTTGGCTCAGCCGGCGGCCAGACCCCCACCCACCACGCAGTCGCCGCGGTAGAGAACGACGCTCTGGCCGGGGGCGACGGGCCGGACGGGTTCGCCGAGGGCCACCTCTCCGGCACCGAGCCAGCGGCCGGCCACGGGACGGCCGTGAGCGCTCATCTGCACCTCGAGAGGCTCCCCCCGGCCCGGTTCGCCGTCCACCCAGGCCGGCACCTGCACCACGAGCCGCTCCACCAGCGCCGCGGCGAGAGGCCCGACCCGCACGAGTCCCTGCTCCACGTCGACGGCGGTGACGTAGCGCTCGCCGATGGCTCCGCTCAGGCCCCGGCGCTGCCCGACGGTGACCAGCTCGACGGCGTCGACCTCCCCGATGCGGCGGCCCTCCTCGTCGACGATCCGGCCCGGGTGCAGCTCGGTACGCGCCGCCAGGAACTCCTTGCGGCCTCCCCGCCGGGGAATGAAACAGACGTCCTGGCTGTCGGGCTTGGCCGCGGTGCGCAGGCCGAGGCGGGCGGCCCGCCGCCGGACCTCGGACTTGGTCAGGCCACCCACGGGCAGAAGGACGCGGGCCAGTTGCTGCTGGCCGAGCATGTGCAGGACGTAGGACTGGTCCTTGGCCTCGTCGGCGCCGCGGCGCAGGCACCAGCCCTCACCGCGGCGCTCGACCCGGGCGTGGTGACCGGTGGCCACCGCGTCGAACCCGAGACGGACGGCCCGCTCCAGGAACCGGTCGAACTTGAGGTGGCGGTTGCACTCGATGCAGGGGTTGGGCGTGCGCCCGGCGGCGTGCTCGGCGACGTACGGACCCACCACCCGGCTCTCGAAGTCCTCGGAAAAATTGAACACCTGGTGGTTGATCCCGAGCTGCTGGGCCACCCGGCGGGCGTCCTCCACGTCCGAGACCGAGCAGCAACCGGTGTCCGAGGGACCGCCCCACAGCTTCATGGTCGCCCCCACCGCCTCGTGGCCGGCGTCGAGCACGAGGGCGGCGGCGACCGAGGAGTCGACGCCGCCCGACATGGCGACGAGCACCCTCACGACGCCACCCGGGTGACCCCGAGGACGGCGACCGCGTCGGCCACGGCGAGGGCCGCCCGGCGCACGTCGTCGTCGGTCGTCGACGGTCCGAGGGTGAGCCGCAGGCACGACGAAGCCTCCTGGCGGTCCACCCCCATGGCCAGGAGCACCGGGCTGGGCTCCACCCCGCCGCTGGCGCAGGCCGAGCCGGCCGAGGCGCACACGCCACGAGCGTCGAGCAGGAACAGGAGCGCTTCGTTCTCCACGCCGGGAAAACGCAGATGGCAGTGCCCGGGCACCCGCTGCGCTCCGGGTGCCGTCACCACGGCTGTCGGAACGGCGTCGAGAATGAGCTGCTCGAGGCGGTCCCGCCGGGCCGCCACCTGCTCGGCGAGGGCCGCCACCTCCCGGGCCCGGGCCCGGGCGGCGGCCGCGAAGCCGACCACTCCGGCCACGTTCGGGGTGCCGCTACGCCGCTCCCGCTCCTGGCCGCCACCGTGGATCTGGGCTCTCAGCTCGACCCCGGCCCGACCCCCGAGGGCGCCCACCCCCTGGGGGCCGCCGATCTTGTGGCTGCTGACGCTGATCAGGTCCACCACGGCCGAGACCTCGGGGAGGGCCATCCACGGGCCGGCCTGCACGGCGTCGGTGTGCAGTACGGCACCGGGGGACCGGCGCCGGACCCGGCGGCTCAGCGCGGCGAGGGGCTGGATCACGCCGGTCTCCTGATTGACCGTCTGCACCGACACGACGGCCACGTCGGCGTCGAGCAGCAAGTCGAGCTGCCCCATGTCCACCAAGCCGTCGGGGGACACCCCGAGGGTGCGGACCTCGTGGCCGGCGGCGGCCGCGACCTCCGCCGAGCGCCGCACCGCGGCGTGCTCCACGGCGCTCACCACGACCACCCCCCGGGCCGCCGACCCCGGGCCGGACGGAGCAGGCCAAGCGAACCCGAGGGATCCGAGGACGGCGAGGTTGTCGGCCTCGGTGCCCCCCGACGTGAAGGTGACCCCGGCCGGCTCGACCCCCATCCACCCGGCCACGGCGTCGCGGGCCTCCTCCAGGGCCTCTTTGGCCCGCCGGGCCACGGCGTGGCTGCCCGAGGGGTTGCCGAAACCATGGCGCAGCCAGTCCTCCATGGCGGCCAGGGCCTCCGGGTGCAGGGGCGAGCTGGCGGCGTGGTCGAGATAGACCGTCACACCCGAAGCGTACCGGTGCGCGCGGTTGGGGGTCCGAGCAGCGGTACCGTCTCAGGGTGCCCTCCGAGACGCACTACGGTCTATCCACGTGAGTCAGCTCCGGCTCGATCCCATGACCGGGCGCTGGGTGGTCATCGCCGGCGAGCGGGCCCAGCGTCCGTCGGACTTCCTCCCCCGCCGGCTACCGGTAGAGGATGATCCGCTGCGCCCCTGCCCCTTCTGCCCGGGTTCCCGGCTCGACCCCGTGCTCGAGTGCCGCGGTCCCGACGGCGAATGGGACGTGCGGGTGGTCCCCAACCTTTACCCGGCCTTCTCCGGCAACGATCCGATGGTGGTCACCCACCTCGGCCCGGTGTTCACCCAGGCGCCGGCGAGCGGGGTCCACGACGTGGTCATCCTCTCCCCCGACCACAACGTGAGCTGGGCCGATCTCGAAGCGGATCATGCGGCGCGCATCATGTCGGCCATCAAGCTGCGGATGCTCGAGCACTCGCAGCTTCCCGGCCTGCGCTACAGCCAGGCCGTGGTCAACTCCGGGCGCGAGGCCGGGGCATCCATCGAGCACCCCCACGGCCAGCTGCTGTCCATGCCGTTCATTCCCGGCGAGGCGGCCAACGAGCTGGCTGGTTTCGCCCGCTTCCAGGGCAACTGCCTGCTCTGCGCGGTGATGGAGGCCGAGACCGAGGAGGGCCACCGGGTCGTCTACGCCGACGATCGGGTGGTGATGATCTGCCCCTTCTGGAGCGGCACCCCCTACGAGATGCTCCTCATGCCCCGCTCCCACGACATCCACCTCTACGAGGCCGACGACGAGGACCTGGCGGCCATGGGGCGGTCGGTGCAACTGGCCCTGGACTCGCTGCGGTTCCGCCTCGGCGACGTGGCCTACAACCTGATGTTCCACTCGGCCCCGTTCCGGACCTCGGCCGACTTCCACTGGCACGTGCACGTGGTCCCCAAGATCTCGACCCGGGGCGGCTTCGAGATGGGTTCGGGTGTGCTCATAAACGTGGTCCCCCCCGAGCGGGCCGCCGACGACTTGCGCTCCAGCTTCGCCCACGCCTGAGCCCGCCTACGACCGCGGCGGTGGAGCCCGCCTAGGACGGCGGCGAGGGAGCGAGCCAGAGCACCCCGAGGGGCGGCAGGGTCAGCGACACCGACCAGGGCCGGCCGTGGTGGGCGGTCGGCTCGGCCTCCACGCCGCCCAGGTTGCCTACGCCGCTCCCTCCGAACTCGCCGGCGTCGGAGTTGAGCAGCTCCCGCCAGTAGCCCCCACAGGGCACCCCCACGCGGTGGTCGTGACGGGCCACCGGCGTCAGGTTGGCCACGCAGAGCACGCACTCGTCTTCCGAGCCCGAGCCTGAGCCGGCCCGGCGCAGGAACGACAGCACGCTCTGGTCGCTGTCGTCGGCGTCCACCCACTCGAAGCCCTCAGGGGTGTCATCGGCCCGCCATAGCGCCGGTGTGGACTGGTAAACGCGGTTGAGGGCTCGAAGCAGATCGCGCACGCCGCGGTGGGCGTCCCAGTGCTCGAGAATCCACCAGTCGAGCTCCTGCTCGTGGTTCCACTCCCGCTCGGGGGCCAGCTCGGACCCCATGAACAGCAGTTGCTTGCCCGGGTGGGCCCACATCCACGAGTACAGGGCCCGCAGATTGGCCAGCTGCTGCCAGCGGTCGCCGGGCATCTTGTTGAGCAGTGAGCCCTTGCCGTGCACCACCTCGTCGTGGGACAGGGGGAGCACGAAGTTCTCCGACCAGGCGTAGATCAGCCCGAAGGTCAGCTCGCTGTGGTGGTAGCGCCGGTGGACGGGGTCGTGGCTGAAGTAGTCGAGGGTGTCGTGCATCCACCCCATGTTCCACTTGAAGGCGAATCCGAGGCCGCCCAGGTAGGTCGGGCGCGACACCCCCGGCCACGCCGTGGACTCTTCGGCCATGACGGTCGCACCCGGGTAAAGGCCGAAGACCGCCTCGTTGACCTCCTTGAGGAACTCGACGGCCTCCAGGTTCTCCCGGCCACCGAAGCGGTTGGGCAGCCACTGCCCCGGTTGGCGGGAGTAGTCGAGGTAGAGCATCGACGCCACCGCGTCGACCCGCAGGCCGTCCACGTGGAACTGCTCGATCCAGTAGAGGGCGTTGGCGAGGAGGAAGTTCCGTACCTCGTTGCGCCCGAAGTTGAAGATGAGGGTGCCCCAGTCCTGGTGCTCGCCCTGACGGGGATCGCGATGCTCGTACAGGGCGGTCCCGTCGAAACGGGCCAGGGCGAAGTCGTCCTTCGGGAAATGGGCCGGCACCCAGTCCACGAGGACCCCTATCCCGGCGCCGTGCAGGGCGTCGACGAGCACCCGGAAGTCGTCGGGGCTCCCGAACCGAGACGTCGGAGCGTAGTAGCCCGAAACCTGGTAACCCCACGAGCCGCTGAAGGGGTGCTCGGCCATGGGCATGAACTCGACATGGGTGAATCCGAGATCGGCGAGATACCCCGGCAGCACCTCGGCCATTTCCCGGTAGGACAGGGGACGTCGGTTGCCGTCCCCGTCGGTGGTCCACCGCCACGAACCGGCGTGCATCTCGTATATCGACAGCGGCGAGTGCAGAAGGTCGGCCTCGGCGCGCCGCGAGAGCCAGTCCCCGTCCTGCCAGCAGTGGGCCGACTCGCCCACCACCACGCTGGCCGTGGCCGGGGGCTCCTCCATGCTGAAGGCCATCGGATCGGTCTTCAGGATCAGGCGCTCGTCGGCGGTCACCAGCTCGAACTTGTAGCGGGCCCCGGCCTCCACCCCGGGCACGAACAGCTCCCATACACCCGAACCGCCGAGGGACCGCATGGGATGGACCCGACCGTCCCAGAAGTTCCAGTCCCCGACCACCCGAACGGCCTTGGCGTTGGGAGCCCACACCGCGAAGGCCACCCCGGGGAGCCCGTCGTGGACCCGGCAATGGGCTCCGAGCACCTCCCAGAGTCGATGGTGGCGACCTTCTCCGAACAGGTGCAGATCGAACTCACCTATGGTCGGCCAGGCGGCGTAGGGATCAGCGAAGCGGAACGTCGTCGCCTCCCCGCCCCTCGCGTAAACCGCCTCCAACTGGTAGCCGCCGTCCCCGTCGAGGCGCCCCTCGAACAAACCGGCGGGATGCACCAACTTCATGTCCACGGGGTCGCCACCGTCGGACGGGACTATCCGCACCTCCGCGGCACCGGGCCGGAACGAGCGGACCACCCCGTCGTGCCGGCCGAGGATGCGGTGCGGGTCGCCGTGGCGACCGGCCACGACCAGTTCCAGCTCCGGATCAACCATCTCCACCTCCTTCGACCAACCTTTCGAGCGCGTCGAGCGGTATAGCTACCCATTCCGGGCGGTGAAGTAGCTCGTAGTCGAGCTCGTAGAGGCATTTGTCCAGCTCGTAGGCCGTCATCACGGCGGCGGCCACTTCGGCGTCGGGGAGCAGCTGCGACACCTCCGGGTGGCGCCGGTAACCCTCGAGGAACGCCTGGCGGTTGTGCGACTCCCACATGCGCGCCGCGGGGACCATCTCGGCCCAGTCGGCCACCGCCCGCTCGACCAGCGCGTGTCGGGAGGCGTAGTGCAGCGAGCGGAGCATCCCGGTCACGTCCTTGAAGACCGACGCCGGCCGGGTCCGCTCCTCGACGGGCCGGCCCGGCTCGCCCTCGAAGTCGAGCACGTACCATCCCATATCGGTCCGCATCACCTGACCGAGGTGATAGTCGCCGTGGACCCGGATGCCGGGGCCCGGGTCGCTCACCTCCTCCAGGCGGCGCAACAAGGTCCGGGCCGCCCCGAGCAGGTCCCGGCCGAGGTGGCGGCCGGCCGCTTCCAGCCGCCCGGCCAGACCGGCCACCAACGCCGCCCAGGAGTCGGCCATGGCATCGGGGGTCGCGATACCGAAGGCCTTCTGCAGCCCGAGATGCATATCGGCGGTGACCTTGCCGAGACGGCCCGCCTCGCCGCCGAAGTCGCCACCGGCCTCGGCCGGCGTGGCCACCTCCGGGCTGTTGTAGAAGTCCCTGAGCGAGGTGAGGGCGAGGGCCCAACCCTCGCTGCCGCCCGACAGGAACTCCTGCCCGAAAGCCAAGTCGTAGGTGCCGTCCCGCCAACGCACCAGCGGCGCCGCGACGTTGGCGAACCCGACGTCCGCCAGGGCCGAGGTCACCTCCACGTCGGGGTTGGGCCCGGGGCGCAGGTGCCGGAACAGCTTGAGGATCAGCCGGTCGTCGTAGACGATCGACGTGTTGGACTGCTCCGCGGTCATCGGGCGGGACCGGGAGGCCGACTCCCTTCCCCCGCTGGCCGCCTCCAGCAACTTCCTGGCCAGCTCGGAGTCCCACGTGGCGTCGTAGGCGAACACCCCCTCGGCCGACCCCACCACGCTGCTGTCGTGGCCGTTCAGGAAGTCGGCGGGCTCCCCGTCGGGCCGGAGGCCGAGCACCACCTGGTAGGTCTCGCCGGCGACGTCGAGGATCAGCTGCCACATCTGGTGATCGGCGCCGGCGGACCAGAGGAGCCGCTCCGCCGTGACTTCCACCTCCGCCGCCGGAGGTGGCTCCGAACCGGCGTACCAACGCTGGGCGGCCAGGTACTCGGGCAGACGCTCGACGAGCTCGGAAGGGAAGTGTTCGGGCACAGCTACGGGCCTCCTCCCGGTTGGCCCACCAGCTCGAACCAGTAGAAGCCGTAGGGCGCAAGAGTGATGAAGTAGGGGAGCTCGCCGATGCGGGGGAACGGGACCCGCCCGAGCAACTCGATGGGGGTCATACCCTCCCACTGCTGCAGAGGCAACTCGGCCGGCTGGGCCAGCTTGGAGAGATTGCAGACGCACAGGACGATGTCCGGGCCGGTCTCCCGGGGCTCTCCGTCCTCTCCCACCGGGGGTCGATCGGGCTCCTCCAGCGTGCGGACGTAGGCCAGCACCGACGGGTTGTCCAGGTTGACCACCTCGAACGAGCCGGCGCCGAACACCGGGTGCTGCTTGCGCACCTCGAGCATCCGCTTCATCCAGTGGAGGAAGGAGCTGGGGTTGCGCATCCCGGCCTCCACGTTGACCGCCTGGAATCCGTAGACGGGATCCATGAGCGGGGGCAGGTACAGCTGGGCGAAGTCAGCGCTGCTGAACCCGGCGTTGCGGTCCGGGGACCACTGCATGGGCGTGCGCACGCCGTCGCGGTCGCCGAGATAGATGTTGTCGCCCATGGCGATCTCGTCGCCGTAATAGAGGATCGGCGAGCCGGGAAAGGAGAAGAGCAGGGCGTGGAGCAGCTCGGCGACGCGCCGGTCGTTGTCCACGAGAGGGGCCAGGCGCCGGCCGATCCCGATATTGCGCTTCATGCGCGGATCCTTGGCGTATTCCGCCCACATGTAGTCACGTTCCTCGTCAGTGACCATCTCGAGGGTGAGCTCGTCGTGGTTACGCAGGAAGATGCCCCACTGGCAGTTGGGCGGAATCTCGGGCGTCCGGGCCAGGATCTCGGTTATGGGATAGCGCTGCTCCCGGCGCACCGCCATGAACATGCGAGGCATCACCGGGAAGTGGAAGCACATCTGGCACTCGTCGCCGTCACCGAAGTACTGCACCACGTCCTCGGGCCACTGGTTGGCCTCGGCCAGAAGCACCCGGCCCGGGTAGAGGGCGTCGACCTCCTTGCGGAGTCGGCGCAGGAACTCGTGGGTCTCAGGCAGGTTCTCGCAGTTGGTCCCGTCACGCTCGTAGAGATACGGCACGGCGTCGAGTCGGAAACCGTCGAGACCGATGTCGAGCCAGTAGCGGCAGACGTCGATCATGGTCTCTGCCACTTCGGGGTTGTCGTAGTTGAGGTCGGGCTGGTGGGAGAAGAACCGGTGCCAGTAGAACTGTCCCCGTTGGGGATCCATGGTCCAGTTGGACTTCTCCGTGTCCACGAAGATGATGCGGGCGTCTCCGTAGCGCGTCTCGTCGTCGCTCCAGACGTACCAGTCGGCCTTGGGGTTGGAGCGGTCCATCCGTGACTCCTGGAACCAGGGGTGCTGATCCGAGGTGTGGTTCATCACCAGGTCGGCGATGATCTTGATGCCCCTGCGGTGGGACTCCTCGACCAGCTCCACGACGTCGGCCAGATCCCCGTACTCGGGAAGGATGGTCCAGAAGTCGCTTATGTCATAGCCGCCGTCACGCAGAGGTGACTGGTAGAAGGGCAGCAGCCAGAGGCAGTCGACGCCCAGCCACTGGAGGTAGTCGAGCTTGGAGGTGAGCCCCGCGAGGTCACCGGTGCCGTCACCGTTGGCGTCGTAGAAGCCCCTGACGAGGACCTCGTAGAAGACGGCCGTCTGGAACCACGTGCTCACTGGCGTTCCGAGCCGAGGTTCAAGGACAATATGTGGGCCACCCGCTGGGTCGGTTCGAGGCGGACGTAGGCGTCGCCACCGGCCCAGGTGTAGGTCTCCCCCGCCAACTCGTCGTAGACCAGATAGGAACCCGCGGTCGGGAGACGCAGCGCCGTCAGATCGAGATGGATGATGGCCTCCTGGGCACCGTAGGGATCGAGGTTCACCACGACGAGAACCCGGTCGGAGCCGTCGTCGCTGGTCTTGGCGTAGGCGATGATCTGCGGGTTGGTCGTGGGGAAGAAGCGGATCGACCGCAGTCGCCGGAGGGCCGGATGGTAGCGGCGGATGCGATTGACGGCGGTGATGAGCGGTATCAGCGATCCGGGCTGGTCGAAATCCCGGAGCCGTATCTGGTACTTCTCCGAATCGAGGTACTCCTCGTTGGTCTCCGACGCCGGCTGGTTCTCGTACAGCTCGTATCCCGAGTAGAGACCGTAAGAAGGTGACAGCGTTGCTGCCAGCACAAGGCGCAGGGCGAAGGCGCTGGGCGGCCCGTTGCGCAGCGGCCCGGAGAGGATGTCAGGGGTGTTGGGCCAGAAGTTGGGACGCATGTAGTCGGTCTTCGGACTGTGGGCCAGCTCCTCCATGTAGGCCCAGATGCCCTCCTCACCGTGCTGTTCGGTCCGCCACGTGAAGTAGGTGTAGCTCTGCGAGAAACCGGCCTCGGCCAGGCGGGCCATCACGTGGGGCCGGGTGAAGGCTTCTGCCAGGAACAGCACGTCGGGATGCTCCGCTTGCACCTCCGAGATGACCCACTCCCAGAAGGCCACGGGCTTGGTGTGGGGGTTGTCCACCCGGAATATGCGCACGCCGAAGGAGATCCAGTGGTCGAGTATTGCCTTGCACGCCGACCACATCGCCTGGCGGTCGCGTTCCCTGTCGGGCCAGAAGTTGAGCGGATAGATGTCCTGGTAGATCTTGGGCGGGTTCTCGGCGCAGGCGATGGTCCCGTCGGGCCGGTGGTGGAACCACTCGGGATGCTCGGCCACCCAGGGGTGATCGGGCGAGCACTGCAGCGCGTAATCGAGGGCCAGCTCCATCCCGTTGGCTCGCAGCTCGGCGATCAGATGCACCAGATCGTCCTCGGTCCCCAGCTCAGGGTGGATGGCGGTGTGGCCGCCTTCCGGCGACCCGATGGCCCAGGGACTGCCCGGGTCGCCGGGGCCGGCCTCGAGGGAGTTGTTGGGACCCTTGCGGAAGGTGCGACCGATGGGGTGGATCGGCGGCACGTACAGCACGTCGAAGCCCATCGCCGCCAGTACCGGGACCCGCTCGGCGGTGCCCCTGAAGCCGCCGAGGGACCGGGGGAACAGCTCGTACCACGCGCCGACCAGGGCCCGTTCGCGGTCCACCCACAGTCGCACCGGATCGGAGGTGGTCAGGTCGACGGCGTCGTCGAAACCGTGCAGCTCGCCTGCCATCCCGAAGCGCACGGTGTGGCCCTGGACCTCCAGGCGGTGCGGGCCCACATCCGACGCCACGACGGTGGCCGACCACTCGTCGTTGCCCAGTGGCTCGAGCGGGGCCACGGCCACGGGGTCGGTTCGGCCCTCGGCGTAGAGCAGGACCCGACCGGCGATGGGATCGTGGCCGTCACGGAACATGACCGCGGTGACCCGCACCAGCTCCCCCACGACCACCTTGGCCGAGCGGCTCGGATGGGGTGCACGAGGCCTGATGTCCTCGATCACCAGGCGTCCGGTCACGGCCTTCAGGCTACCCGCGCCGGCTCCGGCGGAATCGGCCACTCCGGGGGCGCAGTAGCTTTGAAAGGATGAGAGCGCTACGCAGCTTCACGGTCAGGGCCCGCCTCCCCGAGCCCCTGGTGCCGCTTCAGGACCTGGCCTTCAACCTGCGCTGGTCCTGGGACACCCGGACGCGCGATCTCTTCCGATGGGTCGACCCGCAGATATGGGAGAGCACCTTCCACGACCCGGTGCGCCTGCTCGGTCTCGTCGACCGTCAGCGCCTCGACCAACTGGCCGCCGACCCAGGATTCATGGGTTTCCTCACCGAGATGCACGATGAGTTGCGGCGCTACACCGGGCGCCCCCGATGGTTCCAGACCAGCGGCGACAGCTCGCTGCGGGCGGTCGCCTACTTCTCCCCCGAGTTCGGGATCGCCGAAGCCCTACCCCAGTACTCCGGAGGTCTAGGGGTCCTGGCCGGGGACCACCTCAAGGCGTCGAGCAGCCTGGGCGTGCCTCTGATCGGTGTGGGCCTCATGTACCGAATGGGGTACTTCCGCCAGCACCTCGACTCGGAGGGATGGCAGGAGGAGCGCTACCCGGTCCTCGATCCCCACTCGATGGCGTTGGAACTGGTGAGCGACGTGCGGGTCGCCGTTGACCTGGCCGGGGCCCGCCTGGAAGCGCAGGTGTGGCTGGCTCAGGTCGGGCGGGTGAAGCTGTACCTGCTCGACGCCGACGTCGAGCCCAACGCCCCGGAGGAGCGGGCCGTGACCGACCGCCTCTACGGGGGCGGTCCGGAGCACCGCCTGCGCCAGGAGATTCTGCTCGGCATCGGCGGGGTACGGGCCCTCGACGCCGTGGGTGCCGCCACCCAGGTGTTCCACACCAACGAGGGCCACGCCGGCTTCCTCGGCCTCGAGCGCATCCGCCGCCTGATCGTCGGGGAGGGCCTCAGCTGGGACGAGGCGGTGGAGGCCACCCGGTCCGGCACCGTGTTCACCACCCACACTCCGGTACCGGCGGGGATCGACCGCTTCCCCCGCGACATGATGGAGCGCTACTTCTCCGACTGGGCCATGGAATGTGGCATTTCCATCGACACGCTCATGGCTCTCGGCCACTTCCCGGGAGAGTCCCCCTCCGACCCGTTCAACATGGCGGTGATGGGCCTGCGCCTGGCCGGCCGGTCCAACGGAGTGGCCGCCCTGCACGGGCGCACCAGCCGGGAGATGTTCCAGGGACTGTGGCCCCGTGTTCCGGTCGAGGAGGTGCCCATCCAGTCGGTCACCAACGGCGTCCACGGGCGAACCTGGGTGTCCTCGCAGATGGACGACCTTCTCTCCAAGTACGTGTCGCCCGCCTGGGACGACGCCGGGCCGGAGGAGTGGGCCGGGATCTGCGCCGCCCGCGACGACGAGTTGTGGCGGGTGCGCGAGCAGGGCCGCGCCGCTTTGGTCGACTTCGTGCGGGAGCGCCTGCGCAGCGGCTTGACCGAGCGGGGCGTCTCCAGCACCGACGCCACCTGGGTCGACGAGGTCCTGGACCCCCGGTACCTGATCGTGGGCTTCTCGAGGCGCTTCGCCACCTACAAGCGGGCCACCCTCCTCTTCTCTCAGGCCGACCGCCTGCGCGCCCTGCTCCTCGACCCCCAGAACCCCATTCAGTTGGTCTTCGCCGGCAAGGCCCACCCGGCCGACGAGCTGGGCAAGGAGATGATCGCCCAGATCGTCCGCTTCTCGAGGGACCCGGCGCTGCGCCACCGCATCACCTTCATCGAGAACTACGACATCTCGGTGGCCCGCATGATGTACCAGGGGTGCGACGTCTGGCTGAACACCCCCCGCCGCCCGATGGAGGCCAGCGGCACCAGCGGCGAGAAGGCCGCCCTCAACGGCGCTCTTAACCTGTCGATACTCGACGGCTGGTGGGACGAGATGTTCGACGGGACCAACGGGTGGGCCATCTCCTCGGCCGAGCGCGTCACCGACCTGACCCACCGCGACGAGGTGGAGGCCAACAGCCTCTTCGAGATCCTCGAGCGGCAGATCGTCCCCTTGTACTACGAACGGCGGGGAGGGCGCTACCCCCGCGATTGGGTGGCCCGGGTCAAGTCCTCGGTGGCCTCGCTCGGTCCCAAGGTGATGGCCTCCCGGATGGTCAAGGATTACGTGCACGATCTCTATGAGCCCACCGCCTTCCAGACCGACGCCCTGTCCGCCGACGGCTACCGCCGGGCCCGCCAGCTGGCCGCCTGGAAGCAACGGGTGAGCGGGGCGTGGCCCGACGTCAAGGTCCTCGACGTGGAGCAGGACGACGGCGGCGGCCTCATGGACCTCGGGGGACGGCGCTCGGTGGCGGTGTCGGTCGATCTCGGCTCCCTCAGCCCCGACGACGTGGCCGTGGAGCTCCTCCACGGCCCGGTGGTGAGCAACGAGGAGATGTCCTCCACCGAGGTGGTCCGTCTGGCCCTGAGCCCCGAGGCCAACCCCGAGTCGGGCCCGTTCCGCTACGTGGGGTCCTTTCCCTGCGACCGCTCCGGTCGGCACGGCTACACGGTCCGCATCGTGCCCTCCCATCCCGATCTGGTCGAAGCGGTCGAGATGGGCTGCATCGCCTGGGCCTGACGGCGGTCCCCGCCGGCGCCGCCGACTCGCTCAGGACCCGGCGAGAAGCTCGTCGGCCACCTGGTAGGGGTCCTTCCTCCGCTCGATCAGTTCCCGGGTGACGGCGTCCCAAGCGGATCCCCCCCGGACCGCCTGGAGCTGCTCCTCGATGGAAGCGACCAGGATGCGCCCCAACTCGTCTAGCAGCCGCCGCTCCCGTCGCTCCTGCATCTCCCCGCTGGTCTCGAGATGGCTCCTGTGGTCGGCCACCGCCGCCCACAGAGCCGGGACGCCCTCGCCGGTGGCGGCCACGCAGGCCACCACCGGGGGCCGCCACGCGCCCATGTGCATGTTCATGTCCAACATGTTCTCCAGGTCTCGCCGGGTCTCCTCGGCACCGGGGCGGTCGGACTTGTTGACGGCGAACACGTCGGCGATCTCGAGCAGCCCGGCCTTGGCCGCCTGCACCGCGTCCCCCCAGCCGGGGTTGACCACCACCACCGTGGTGTCGGCCGCTCCGGCCACCTCCACCTCGACCTGCCCCACTCCCACGGTCTCCACCAGCACCACCGGGTAGCCGCAGGCGGCCAGCACCCGGATGGCTTCGGGAGCGGCCAGGGCCAGACCCCCCAGGTGGCCTCTCGTGGCCATGGACCGCACGAACACCATGGGGTCCAGGGCGTGGCCCTGCATGCGGATACGGTCGCCGAGGATGGCCCCTCCCGAGAAGGGCGACGACGGGTCGATGGCCAGCACCCCCACCGCCACGTCGAGGACGGCCCGGACCTCGCTGATCAACCGGTCGGTGAGAGTGGACTTCCCGGCCCCGGGAGCTCCGGTTATGCCGACGACGTGGTCGCCCTGGCCGTCGGGGAAGGTGAGCCGCCCGACCTGGCGGGCGGCCGGGCCGCCCCGTTCCACGAGGGACAGGAGGCGGCCGAGCGCGGCCCGCTCCCCTCGCCGGGCGGCTTCGTAGAGGACTGCGGGTTCTCGGGCCGGGGGCATGGCCGACCAGTATGGCGGCCCACCCGCCGTACGCTCTAGACGTGGCATCGCTCCTCGAACACGTCGACGTCGATCGGCTGGTGTCGCTTACCAGCGCGCTGGTAGCCGTGGACACCCGCAACCCTCCCGGCAACGAGGCACCCATCGAGGAGGTGGTGCGCTCGGCCCTAGACGCCCGAACCTCGCACTGGAGGAGTATCGAGCCGGCTCCCGGGCGGCTGTCGCTGGTGGCCGAACTGGACCACCCCGCCGGCCCCGACCCGCGCCGGCCGACCCTGATCGTCAATGGCCACCTCGACGTGGTGCCGGTCAACGCCGGCGCGTGGAGCCATGATCCTTTCGACCCGCAGGTGGTGGACGGGCGCCTCTACGGGCGGGGCACGGCTGACATGAAGGGCGGGATAGCCGCCGCCATCTGCGCCCTCGACGTTCTGGAGCGGGCCGGCCGGGTCCCGGGCTGCAACCTGGTGTTCCACCTCGTCGCCGACGAGGAGCGCGGCGGCCGGCTGGGGACCCTGGCTCTCCTCGAGGCGGGGATGATCCAGGGGGACGCCTGCCTGGTCCCCGAGCCCACCGATCTCGAGCTCTGCGTGGCCGAACGGGGCCTGCTCCAGGCCCGGTTGCACATCGCCGGCCGGCCCGGCCACGGCAGCCGACCCCGCGAGGGGGTATCGGCCATCGAGCACGCCGCCCGGGTGGTGCTGGCCCTGCACGCCGCCGACTTCGGCGGCGACGAGCACCCGCTGCTCGGGCGGCCGACGGCCAATGTGGGCACCATCAGCGGGGGCAGCGCGTTCAACACGGTGGCCGAGTCGTGCGTGGTGGGCGTCGACCGCCGGGTCCTGCCCGGAGCGACCGCCGAGTCGACACAGGCTGAGATCGAGGCGCTCATCGAGGCTGCCGGCGTGGAGGGTCTGCGCTACCAGTTCGAGCTGGACACCTTCGGGGAGGCCAGCGAGATGTCCGCCGGTGACCCCTGGGTGAAGCTGGTGGGCGACGCCGTGGCCGCGGCGACGGGGCGACCGCCGGGGGTGATCGGCATGACTTTCACCACCGACGCCCGCTTCGTGCGCAACCAGGCGGGGATCCCCGCGGTGGTGTGCGGGCCGGGCCGGATCGATCAGGCCCACGGTGACGACGAGTACGTCGAGGTGTCCAGCCTGGCCCAGGCCGCCGCCGCCTTCGCCGAGCTGTTCGCGTCCTACGCCTGATCCGAGGGGCGCCCCCAGCCGAGGGCGCCCGAGCCGGCCCGCTCAACCCGAGCCGGCCCGCTCAACCCGAGCCGGCCCGCTCAACCCGAGCCGGCCCGCTCAACCTGTCAGGCGGTCCAGCCAGTCGAGGGTCAGCTCGCCTATCCGGTCGTCCACACCGCGTAGGGCATGGTCCTTGCCGTCGATCCAGTGGTGGGTGACGGGTCCTCTGATGGCGGCGGTGGCCTGCTCCAGCTCGTCGGGCCGGCCGAAGGCGTCGCGGGTGCCCGATATGAACAGGCAGGGGACCCCGATGGCCGGGAAATGCCCGTCGCGCCGCTTGTCGGGCCGCCCCGGTGGGTGCAGCGGGTAGCTGATGAGCACCAGCCCGGCGGCGGCCAGTCCGTCGGCCACGGCCATGGAGCACATCCGCCCACCCATCGACCGCCCACCGAGGACCAGCCGGGCCGGGGCCGTCAGACGCCCGCTCAGGGCGGCGGCTTCCGCCCGGACGGCCTCGACCAGGACCGGGGCCCGGTCGGGCGCCCGGCGGCCGGCCCGCCGGTAGGGGAAGTCCATGCGCTCCACGGTCCAGCCCGCCGCGGCGGCTACGCCGTCGAGAGCGACCAGCGTGGCCTGATCCCGGTCCGCTCCTGCGCCCGGTGCCAGCAGGAGGCCCTGGGAGGGCTTCAAACGACGGCGCGCAGGAGGTCGTGGAGATGGTTGGCGTGCTCGAAGACCTCGTTGGGGTCGTGGCCGCCTTCGATGGCCGCAGCCAGCGAACGGGCCCGGCTGCGGATGCGGAACCAGTCGACCTCGTCGAGCCCGAGCAGCGGAGGGCCCTCGGTCTCTTCGATCCAGCGCCGCGCCGCGTCGCGTCGCATGTCGTCGGTCGGATCCGCCGACAGCCGGCCACAGGCCGCGAACAGTTCGGCCACCGCCCGGTAGCGGTCCTCGTCGCTCTGGTCGTCGACGCCGTCGGCGTCACCACCGATCAGATCGAACAGCGCCTCGACCTCGTCCTCACGGCTCGAAGGAACGAGGATCTCGTCACCCTCCCACTCGTGGGCGATCCCCTTCTGGTCGAGCATGATCGAAAGCTCGGCCCTCTGGTCGGGCCGCCACTCGGCCAGCTCGTAAACCGTCCGCTCGCCCGGTCGGGCGGCCGGAGCCGGCGATTCCCCGCCGGGGCCTACGCCGAGGGGGGCCAGGAGCTTCTCGAGCACTCCTGCTTCCTTGCGGATGTCCTCCTCGAGCGCCTCGTCGGCACCGAGGGCGGTGAGCAGACGGCGGGTCACCCGTCCGACGGCCGACCACGCCTCCTCGTCGAACGGGCCGTAGCTGTCGGCCAGGAACACCGCGGTGCTGGCTTCGGCCACGTCGGCGTCGGCCTGCATGTCCGTGGGGTCGACCCTCAAGCGGTGGACGGCGTCGGCAAGGAGGCGAACGGTGGCGGACATGTCGTCGTCCTCGTCGTCCCAGGTGTCCGACTCGTCGTCGGCATCGACGCGCCCTTCGGCCATCTCGTCCCCGGCGAGCGGGCCGGAAACGGCGAGGTCGTCCCCGACCGGGGTAGCCGCGTCACGTCGACCGGCCGCAGTCCACAGATCGGCGGCGTCGAGGGGCTCCCCCGGCTCGTCGCCTACCTCCCCGGTGTCGGCGACCGCCGCCGAGCCGACGTCGATGGTCTCGCTCAGCATGGCCACCAGATCATCGACGCGTTCCTCATCGGCGGCGTCGATGATCAGCTCCTCTTCCTCGAAGCGGTGCTCGATCCCGAGGTCGTTCAGACGGACGATCAGCTGGCCCCGGTCACGGTCGGCCCACCCGTCGATCCGGTAGCCGACCTCATCCTCCTCGACGCCCGGCTCGAGCTCGGGTACGGCCGAGGGCACCAACTTCTGACGGCACGAATGGCACCGACCTCGACTGTGCACCTCGTACCCGCATGTGGCGCAGTACCAGACCCGCGCCACGATTCAGGTCCGCTTCTTCGTGGGCAGGATCGGGGCATCGCGCCCCGTGCCGTTGGCCGACGAGCCGGACGTCACGGCCGCCGCTCCCGCAGCCGGCGCCTGATTGATCTCGTGGTACTCGTCCTCGACGTTCACCGACCACACGTCGTGGGAGGCACCGAACAGGTTCTCGACGGTGAGCATGGCGGTGTACATCGAATGGTCCTGGTTGTTGTAGCGGTGCATGCCGTTACGTCCGACAGGGAACACGTTGGGCGCATGGGAGCTTAGCCAGGCCCGGATGCGGTCCACGTTGGCGGCGTAGTCCTGGTCGTAGTAAGGGTAGGCCTTGGGCATGCGGACCACGTAGCCGGCCTCGACCTGGGACGGGTCGAGAAGGCCGAGTTGGCCGAGTTCGGCGGCGCCCTGGCGGACGAGCACCTCGTCGGGGGAGCTCCACGATTCGTCTCCCTCCTCGACGGTGTACTCGAGGCCGAGGACGTTGCGGCCCTCCTTGACGAGGAACGGCGACCAGGAGCCGAAGTTCTGGATGCGCATGGTCTTCACCGTGGGATCGTGGATGTAGATCCAGTTGTCATCCCAGGGAACGGCGGACTCGGGCACCACCAGGGCCACCGTGAGGAAGTCCCTGTAGTACAGGGCGTCGGCCGCCCGCCGCACGTCGTCGGGCACGGGCGGATCCATGACCTGAACCAACTGGTTGATGGGCATGGACGAGATGACCGCCGACGCCGGGTACTCGGTCGTCGCCCCGTCGTGCTCACCGACGACGGCGACCGCCCGCCCGTCGGAGTGGCGGATCCGGACGACCCTGGTGTTCATGAGGACCTTGGTTCCCTGCTCCTCGACGAGGTCCCGGCAACGCTCCCACATCATCCCGGGACCGAGGCGGGGATACTGGAACTCCTCGATGAGCGAGGTGATCTGCTTCTGGTTGCGCTTCGGCGTGAGGGCGTTGATCACCGCCGAGGCCAGCGAGAGGTTCTTGACCCGCTGTGCGGCCCAGTCGGCGGGCATCTCCGCCGGCGGATGGCCCCACACCTTCTCGGTGTAGGTCTTGAAGAAGTGGTGGTAGAGCCGGGACCCGAAGCGGGCCACCAGCCACCCCTCGTACATGTCCTGCCTGGCCGGGGGACGCACCCGGGCCCAGGCGTAGGACAGAACGCAGCGGACCGCTTCGACCACGCCGAGGTTCCCGAGGGCGTTGGACGCCTTCAGCGGGTAGTCGTAGAACTTGCCCCGGTAGTAGATGCGGCTCTTGCGGGGGCGCAGCATGAAGTCCTCGTCGGGGAGCACCTCGTGCCAGAAGGCCTCGACCGCGGCCACTTTGGTGAAGAAGCGGTGGCCCCCGATGTCGAAACGCCAACCGTCGCGTTCCACGGTGCGGCTGATACCGCCCACGACGTCGTCGGCTTCGAGAACGGTGGACCGGCGTCCCGCCTTGCCCAACTCGTAGGCCGCGGTCAGGCCCGCCGGACCTGCGCCGATGATTACGACATCGCTGGCCAGATCGCCAGGTTGATCAGTCACTCAGAACTCCCTTGAGGCTACGTACTCACCCGGCGTAACGGGTCAGGTTCTCGAACTCGTAGTACTGCCAGCCGTTGGCGCCGATCAGAGTCACGCCGGACTGGCGCAGCAGATCCAGCCAGCTCTTGATGTAGCCGCAGTTCCCCCCGAGGGAGGGATAGCCGTCGCGCCAGACCAGCCATACGGTGTGGTTGGGACCTACCCGCTGCAGGGCGTTCTCGGTGAACTGGGAGACGTTGGTGGAGGCGATGGTCGCCTTGTAGTCGACCCAGTTCACCCGGGCTGGGCCGATGGCACGCGGGAAGGTGATCTGCTGGACGCCGGGCACCCGGAGGAGCCGGTTGACCGCCGGCCCCAGCTGGTCGGGGCAGTAGATCACCAGATCGCCGGGGGAGGCCTGGGCGTTGAGCACCGCCGCGACCTGCACCGCCTGGGTGCGCTGCTGGCTGTTCTCGCTCTGTCCGGTGAGGAGACCGGCCACGACCAGGACGCTCAGGCAACCGGCCCGGAACCGTCGACCCGGCACCACGGCCAGACCGGACGCCATCACCAGCAGGAACAGCGGTAGGACCACGGCGGTGTAGCGGGCCACGAACGCGGCGTTGGCGATGGCCCCCAGCACCACCGCCGTGACCAGCGTGGCCACGGCCACGCCGACCATGGGGCCCATCCCCGGTCGGGGGGACAGCTCTATGAGCACGGCGGGGCCGGCCTCGACCTGGCGGGACCCTCCCCGGCCGTCGTCGATGGTGACCATGGCCCCGGGCGCTGCGGTGCGCCCGAAGGTGCCCAGCACGAACAGCAGGAAGGTGGCGAACATGAGCAGGCCGCCCCACGGCCCGCCCCCCGACCAGTCCCCGAAGACGGTGAGCAGGTCACCGGGGCTGGCCGCGCTCGTCCAGGGCGTCCCGGTGTGAAGGGTCTGGAAGACGAACACCGGCGCCCAGGGCAGCCACAGGAGACCCCCCACGATCAGGGCCCGCAGGGCCGCCCCGCCGTCGCCCCGGGCCAGGACCCGCCACAGGAGCCACAGACCGGTGACGAGGACCAGATAGATGGCCCAGTAGTGGGTGTAGAGGAGGGCCGCGGTGACGGCGCCGAGGGCCACCCGTCGCCCCCGGGTGGGATTCTCCATGACCGCGCTGAGAGCGAGGAAGCCCAGCACCGATAGCAGCACCATCAGGGAGTACATCCGGGTCGTGGTGGCGTAGTTGATGGCGAAGGGTGACGAGAGGGCCAGGAAGAAAGCCACCCAGGCCACCCGACGCCCACCGATGCGTCGTCCGGCCAACCAGAAGGCCGGCAGCGTCACCACCGACGTCAGACCCGACAGGGCCCGCACCGCGCCGTCCCCCTGCCCGAACAACCTCATCCAGAAGTGCAGGAGGACGTAGTACAGGGGGGGAGCCCCGTCGTGGCTGAGCGCACCCGGGATCTTCGTCAGGGGCAGCCGGGCGATGTCGACGCTGATGGTCTCGTCCAGCCATAGGGCGCTGGGCGTCCAGAAGCGGAGGTAGACCCCGACCACCACCGCGACGGCACCCGCCGCCAGCAGGGCGGGATGGGGTCGACGTCGCTCGCCGAAGAGGGTCACCAGCAGCCCTGATTCGACTGGCCTAGGACTGCTTACCGTGGTTTGCACCGGCGTGCATGGTACCCAGGAGGGGGGTCGTCAGTCATATCACCACCGACGCGGGGGTACATTCGCGGCCGTGGATGCACATACCGGCCCCAGGGCCCAGGCCCCCGACCGCAACCTGGCCATGGAGCTGGTCCGGGTGACCGAAGCGGCGGCGCTGGCCGCGGCCCGGTGGTTGGGTCGCGGGGACAAGGACGGCGCCGACGGGGCCGCGGTGGACGCCATGCGGATCGTCCTCGGTTCGGTACCCATGGACGGCGTGGTGGTCATCGGGGAGGGCGAGAAGGACGAGGCCCCGATGCTCTACAACGGGGAGCGCATCGGCGACGGCACGACCCCCGAAGCCGACGTGGCGGTCGACCCCATCGACGGCACCACGCCGACCGCCCTCGGTCGGGGGGGCGCCCTGTCGGTGATCGCGGTGAGCGAGCGGGGCACCATGTTCAACCCCGGCCCGTGCGTCTACATGGAGAAGCTGGCGGTGGGCCCCGAGGCCGCCGGCAAGGTGAGCCTGGAGCAGTCCGTGGCCGAGAACCTGCGGGCGGTGGCCGAGGCCAAGGGGGAGTCGGTGCGTGACGTCACGGCGGTCATCCTCGACCGGCCCCGCCACGCCGAACTGATCGAGCAGGTCCGCTCCACCGGCTCGCGTATCCGCCTGATCACCGACGGCGACGTGGCCGGCGCCATAGCCACGGCGTGGACCGGATCGGGAGCCGACATCCTCTTCGGCATCGGCGGAACCCCCGAAGGGGTGATCGCGGCCGCCGCCCTCAAGTGCATGGGAGGCGAGTTGCAGGGGCGGCTGTGGCCCCGCGACGAGGCGGAGCGGCGCCTCGCCGTCGAACTCGGCTACGAAGTGGATCGGGTCCTCGGCCTCGACGACCTCGTCCAAGGGGATAACTGCTTCTTCGCCGCCACCGGCATCAGCGACGGCGAGCTTCTGCGCGGCGTGCGCTACGACGCCGGGGGGGCCATCACCGATTCGCTGGTGATGCGGTCCAAGTCGGGGACGGTGCGGCGCATCGACGCCCGACACCGGCTCCAGAAGCTGGCGTCCTACGCCTCGGTGGCTTTCGACTGAACCACACCCTTTTCGGCCCGCCGGTCGAAGCTCACGGGCCGGACCGACCCGGTTCCTCGCCCGAGTTCCCGTGGGCCGATTCCCGCTCGAGCGCCCACTCCAGGTGGGCGCGGAGGTGGTGGCCTATCCCCTGCCCGCGGTGCTGCTCGGCCACCCAGACCGTCCGGGTCGGTCCGGCCCAGCCGAGCGAGGCCCGGGCCCACCCCACCGGCGCCCCTTCCCGGTAGGCGTTGAGGACCAGGGGGGGCAGCGGTCCCGCCGGCGGGCAGGGGGCGTCTAAGCGGGGGTCCACCAGGCGCCCGGCGACCAGCTCGAGGGCCAGACCCCCGGTGCCGATGCGGGCGGGGGCGCCGAGGGCGGCATCGGCGAGGGGGTACCAGCTGCGTCCGGGGCCCTCCTCGAGCAGGACCAACCGGTCGCAGGCCACCACCGCGCTGAAGCCATCGAGAGCTTCCAGCACCCCGGGAATACGGTCGGAGGGGAGGCCGTCGGCCACGGTGACATGCGGCACCCAGGGCCACGTCAGGGGACGCTCCAGCGGGGGTTGGAACACCGCCTCTCGCAGGCGGCCCAGCTCGTCGAGGTCGCCCCCCACTGACAGGTAGACCACCGGGTTGTGGGGCAGGAAGCTGCTCACTTTGCCGAGGGTGAGCGACAGGCGCCCGGGGGGGCGGGCGGCGGCGGCGCGCAGCACCTCGAGGGCTGCCGGTAGGTCGCGGCGGCGCACGTTGACCGGCGGAACCAGCGTTATGTGGGGTGGGATCCGGGTCAGGCTCGGGTCGCCGACCGCCCGGCGCAGGCCGTCGATCTGGTCCGAAACGGGAGGGTCGAGCACGACCACCACGCCGACGCGTCGTCGGCTCCGATTGTTCGGTTGCGCGGACGCCACAGAGCCAGTGTGCCCTCTAGAGTTGGGGAGGTGCCGATCGAACGACCGAACTTCGTCCCCGCCCAGCCGGTCGACCCCCATGACGCAGACCCGGAGCTGTTCGGGATCGTCGACCGGGAGTTGGAGCGGCAGAACACCACCCTGCAGCTGATCGCCTCGGAGAACTTCGCGTCCCGGGCGGTCATAGCGGCGACCGGCTCGGTCCTCACCAACAAGTACTCGGAGGGCTACCCGGGCAAGCGCTACTACGGCGGTAACGCCATCGTCGACGAGGTCGAGGATCTGGCCCGCCGGCGGGTGTGCGACCTGTTCGGGGCCACCCACGCCAACGTGCAGCCCCACTCGGGCGCCAACGCCAACCTGGCCGCCTACCTGGCCGTGCTGGAGGCCGGGGACACGGTGCTCGGGATGCGGCTCGACCAGGGTGGCCATCTGACCCACGGATCACCGGTCAACATCAGCGGCCGCTTCTACAACTTCGTCTCCTACGGGGTAACCGAGAGCGACGAACGGCTGGACTACGAGCAGCTCGCCGAACTGGCCGAGCAGCACCGGCCCAAGCTGATCGTGGCCGGGGCCACCGCCTACCCCCGGGTCATCGACCCCGCTCCCATCAGGGCCATCGCCGACTCGGTGGGCGCCCTGTTCATGTTCGACGCCGCCCACATCGCCGGGCTGATCGCCGGCGGCGCCCACCCCAACCCGGTGGGCGTGGCCGACATTGTCACCTTCACCACCCACAAGACCCTGCGCGGTCCGCGCGGCGGCTGCATCCTCACCAACGACGCCGACCTCGCCAAGGCCATCGACAAGGCGGTCTTCCCGGGCCTGCAGGGCGGGCCCCTCGAGCACGTGATCGCGGCCAAGGCGGTGGCCTTCCGGGAGGCCGCCCAACCGGAGTTCCGGCAGTACGCGGCCCAGATAGTCACCAACGCACGGGCGCTGGCGGCGGCTCTGGGCGCCGAGGGGTTCCGGATCGTTTCGGGAGGCACGGACAATCACCTGATGCTCGTGGACCTTCGGCCCTTCGATGCCGACCTCACCGGCAAGTTGGCCCAGGAGGCCCTCGACCGCAGCGGTATCACCCTCAACAAGAACACCGTGCCCAACGATCCCCGCTCGCCTTTCGTGACCTCCGGTCTGCGGATCGGCACACCGGCGGTGACCACCGCGGGGATGGGGGAGGCCGAGATGGTCGAGATCGCCGGGCTGATAGCCCGCGTGCTGCGCCGTCCCGAGGACACCCACGAGTCGGCCGCGGTGCGCGACGAGGTCGCCGTCCTCTGCTCCAAGTTCACGCCTTACCCTTGAGCGTCGTGCTGAGGTAGCGCCATCAACGGGTACGCCGACTACGGCGTTGTGGCGGGGGTGGCGGCGCTGGTCACGTGGTTGGCCACCTTCATGGTCCGGCGCCTGTCGGTCCGCTTCTCCATCATCGTGCTGCCCGACGAGCGACGGGTGCACGAGCGACCGACGCCGACCCTCGGCGGCGCCGCCATGTACATGGGGCTCCTGGTCGCCATGGTCGTGGCCTCTCAGCTGAACGGCCTGTCCGGGCTGTTCCGGGGCAGTTCCGACCCCCTCGGGCTGGTCCTAGGGGCGTCGATGATCTTCGCCGTGGGGATGGTCGACGACCTGAGAGACATGTCGGCGCCGGCCAAGCTGTCGGGGCAGATCATGGCCGGCATGGTGCTCTACCTGTTCGGAATCAACATGCTGTATTTCCGGACACCGTTCGTGGGCACGGTGGTCCTGTCGGCCGACCTCATTCCGGTCCTCACGGTCATCTGGGTGGTGGGTATGGCCAACGCCGTGAACCTGGTGGACGGTCTCGACGGCCTGGCCGCAGGGATCGTGGCCATCGCCGCCGCCGCCTTCTTCTTCTACTCCCACCAGCTCGTCGCCGCGGGAACCATCCAGCCCGGCTCCGGGCCGCTCTTCTGCGCCATCGTCGTGGGGATATGCGTGGGTTTCCTGCCCCACAACTTTCATCCCGCCCGCATCTTCATGGGCGATGCCGGCGCGTTGATGCTGGGTCTGCTCATGGCGGCCTCGACCATGTCGGTGGTCGGCACCACCGACCAGGACTTCAGCGGACGTACCTTCTTCTTCTTCGCCCCGGTGCTGATACCACTGGTGATCCTCGGTATCCCCATCCTCGACACGGTGTTCGCCATAGTCCGCCGGGCCGGTCGGCGCATGAACCCGACCATGGCCGACAAGAACCATCTCCACCATCGCCTGATGCGGCTCGGTCACGGCCAGACCCGGTCGGTGCTGATCCTCTGGGCCTGGACGGCACTGCTGTCGGGCCTGGTGCTGGCCCCGTCGTATGTGAGGGGTGGCCTGGCCATCGTCCCGTTCGGGATAGCCGGGCTGGCGGTCGCGCTCTACACCCTCTTCGGGGTGAGAGGCCGGGCCCCGGCCGACAAGATCTGAGCCGCCGCGGTCAGAGGGCCTCCCAGCCACAGGGCCCCGCAGTCACGGGGCCGGGCGGGCCGGCGCCGGGGTGGATGTCTCCGGGCGCAGACGGGTTGCCGCCCCGGTTGGGGCTGGTTACTGACCGGCGGCTTCGAGACGGGCCCGGGCCCACTTGAGGTCGATCTCGGCGACTCTGTCGGAGTCACCGGCGCCGGCCCCCGACGAGGCCCGGGTGGTGGCGTCGGCCTCGTCGGCGCGGGCCTGGGCCACGTCGATCTCCTCGGGGCGCTCGGCGATGTCGGCCAGCATGATGACGTGATTGTCCTTGACCTCGACGAAGCCGCCGTGGACCGCGATCCTCACCTCCGGGCCGCTCGGCCCGTTGGCCACGGCACCGCCGGAACCGGTGACGGCGGGCTCCGGCGCGACGATGCGCACCAGGCACGGGTCGAGCGCGCCGATGAACGGCTCATGCTCGGCCAGGAAGGCGATCTCGCCGTCCACCGACTTGCAGACGATCATCTCCGCCTGCCCGGCGAACAGCGTCGCCGACGGCGTGACCAGGTCGAATCCAGTCGTCGCCATGAGGCGGCCTAGCCCTCCTTCTGCAGATCGCGGGCCTTGGCCAGGACGCTGTCGACACCACCGACGTTCAAGAAGGCCTGCTCGGGAACGTCGTCGAGGTCACCGTTGACCAGCGCCTCGAAGGACTCGACGGTCTCGCTCACGGGCACGTAGACACCGGAGATGCCGGTGAACACCTCGGCGACGAAGAACGGCTGGGACAGGAACCGCTGGATCTTGCGGGCCCGGGCCACGGTGATGCGGTCCTCCTCGGCCAGTTCGTCGAGACCGAGGATGGCGATGATGTCCTGGAGCTCCCGGAAGCGCTGCAGGATCTCCTGGACCCGCCGGGCCACGGCGTAGTGCCGGTCGCCGACCACCTCGGGGGTGAGCACCGTCGAGGTGGACGCCAAGGGGTCCACCGCCGGGTAGATGCCCAGAGCGGCGATCTGACGGGACAGCTCGGTGGTGGCGTCGAGGTGGGTGAAGGTGGTGAACGGCGCAGGATCGGTGTAGTCGTCAGCCGGCACGTAGACGGCCTGCAGCGAGGTGATGGACCGGCCCCGGGTGGAGGTGATCCGCTCCTGCAGTTCGCCCATCTCGTCGGCCAGGGTGGGCTGGTAGCCCACCGCCGAAGGCATGCGACCGAGGAGGGTGGACACCTCGGAGCCGGCCTGCACGAAACGGAAGATGTTGTCCACGAAGAGCAGCACATCCTGGTTCTTCACGTCACGGAAGTACTCGGCCATGGTGAGGGCCGACAGAGCGACGCGCAACCGGACGCCGGGGGGCTCGTCCATCTGCCCGAAGACCAGGGCGGTCTTGTTGATGACGCCTGACTCGGTCATCTCCAGCCACAGGTCGTTGCCCTCACGCGTGCGCTCGCCGACCCCGGCGAACACCGACACACCGCCATGCTGGTCGGCGACCCGGCGGATCATCTCCTGGATGAGCACCGTCTTGCCCACCCCGGCACCGCCGAACAGACCGATCTTGCCGCCCTGCACGTAAGGCTCGAGCAGGTCGATCACCTTGATGCCGGTTTCGAACATCTGGGCTTTGGGCTCGAGGGCGTCGAAGGTCGGGGCCGGTCGGTGGATTTCCCACCAGTCGTCGGGCTCGCCGATCTGGTCGGTGTCGAGTGGAACGCCGACGACGTTGAATACGTGACCGAGGACCGAGTCACCGACGGGCACCGAGATACCACGGCCGGTGCTCACAACGGCGGTTCCCCGCTTCAACCCGTCGGTGGGCTTCAGGCAGATGCAGCGCACCCGGCCCTCGCCGATCTGCTGGGCGACCTCGGCCATGATCTTCTGCTTCTGGCCGTCGGTCTCGATCTCGAGCTCAACCGCGAAGTTGATCTCCGGCAGGTTGCCGGGGGGGAATTCGACGTCGACGACGGGGCCGGCGATGGCCACCACCCGTCCCTCGGCGGTCGCTCCGCCGGTGGTCTGGCTGCTCTCTACTGCGGTCATCTGCGCTCCTCGGGTTCTGCTACGGGGAAAAAAAGAAGGATCAGGCCGACTCTTGGATCGGCACAAAAGCGTCGTGTTGCGGGCCGTGGTCGTCGCCCCGGCTCTGCTGGCGGAGCGCCTCGGCACCGCCCACGATCTCCATGATCTCGGTGGTGATGGCGTCCTGACGGGCCCGGTTCATGACCCGCCTCAGGGTCTTGATGAGCTCGTCGGCATTGTCGGTGGCGGCCTTCATGGCCCGCTGACGGGCGGCCTGCTCCGAGGCCGCGGCCTCGAGCATGGCGGTCAGCACCTCGGCCTCCAACCAGGAGGGGATCAACCGGTCGAGGATCTCCTCCGGCTCCGGCTCGAACTCGTAGGCCGTCCGGGAACCCGCATCGGCGGTTGCCGCCGGGGCGGTCCCATCGTGGCCCTCCTCCGGCACCAACGGCACGAGCTGGCGGGTCTGGACCGTCTGGGAGCCGATCGAGATGAAACGGGTGTAGACCAGCTGGATCTGGTCGAGCTGTCCGGCCTCGAAGGGCGGAATGACCTCGCCCACCACCCGCCGGGCGTCGGCGTAGGTGGGACGCTCGGAGACGCCGATCATCGAGAAGAGGATGGGCTGACCCCGGTAGCGGAAGTAGTTGAGACCCTTGCGCCCGAGGGCCACGAGCTGCACGTCGCGCCCGGCGGCGCGGTGTTCACGCATCATGCGTTCCACGGTGCGGATGATGTTGGCGTTATAGCCGCCCGCCAGTCCCCGGTCTGCGGTGACGAACACGATGGCCACCTTCTGGGTGGAATGCACATCGTGGAACAAGGGGTGATTGGCCGCCTCCGGGGACTCCGAGAGGTGACCGACGACCTCCCGGAGCTTGCCGACGTAGGGGCGGGCGGCCACGATGGCCTGCTGGGCGCGGACGATGCGCGACGCCGCGATGAGCTCCATGGCCCGGGTGATCTTCTTGGTCGACTCGACGCTTCGGATACGCCGTCGGAGCACCCGCTCCTGGCCACCAGCCATTCCCTACGACCTCAGCTGCCGCTGACGGATTCGCTGGGCGCGAACACCGCCTTGAAAGACTCGATGGCCTGACGCAGGGCCGCCTCGTCGGGAAGGGACTTGGTCTCGCGGATGGTGGTCAGCAGGTCGGCGTGGCTGGAACGGAAGTTCGAGATCAGCTCGGCCTCGAACCGACGCACGTCGCTCACGGCGATGTCGTCGACGTAGCCGTTGGTAGCGGCGAAGATCGACAGGACCTGCTCCTCGACGGGGACCGGCGAGTTCTGCGGCTGCTTGAGGATCTCGGTCAAGCGGTAACCCCGGTCGAGCTGGGCCTGCGACACTTTGTCCAGTTCCGAGCCGAAAGCGGCGAAGGCTTCGAGGTCGCGGAACTGGGCCAGATCGGTCTTCAGCGTCCCCGCCACCGACCGCATGGCTTTGATCTGGGCCGAGCCGCCCACCCGCGACACCGAGATGCCGACGTTGATGGCCGGTCGTACGCCGGAATAGAACAGGTCCGACTCGAGGAACACCTGGCCGTCGGTGATGGAGATCACATTGGTCGGGATGTAGGCGGATACGTCCCCGGCCTTGGTCTCGATGATGGGCAGAGCGGTGAGGGAACCGGCCCCTCTCTCGTTGGAGAGCTTGGCGGCCCGCTCCAGCAGCCGGCTGTGGAGGTAGAACACGTCGCCGGGGTAGGCCTCACGGCCCGGCGGACGGCGCAGCAGCAGGGACAGCTGACGGTACGAGTCGGCCTGCTTGGACAGGTCGTCGTAGACGATCAGGGCGTGCTCGCCGTTCTCCATCCAGTGCTGACCCATGGCGCAACCCGAGTAGGGCGCCAGATACTTGAACGGGGCGGGCTCCGATGCCGGCGCGTTGACCACCACCGTGTACTCCATGGCCCCGTACTCCCGGAGGGTGTTCACCGTCTGGGCGACCGTGGAACCCTTCTGGCCGATGGCGACGTAGATGCACTTCACGCCGAGACCGCGCTGGTTGATGATGGTGTCGATGGCCACCGACGTCTTACCCGTCTTGCGGTCGCCGATGATCAACTCCCGCTGTCCGCGCCCGATCGGGGTCATGGCGTCGATGGCTTTGATACCGGTCTGCAGAGGCTCTTTCACCGGCTGGCGGTCGACGATGCCGGGGGCCTGCACCTCGAGCCGGCGCGACAGTTCGGTCACGATGGCTCCGAGGCCGTCCACGGGCTCGCCCAGCGGGTTCACCACCCGGCCGAGGAGCGCGTCGCCGACGGGAACCGAGAGGATGCGGCCGGTGGACTTGACCGCCTGGCCCTCCTCCAGCTTGTCCACCTCGCCGAGCACCACGGCGCCGATGGAGTCCTCGTCGAGGTTGAGGGCCAGGCCCAGCTGACCGCCCTCGAACTCGAGCAGCTCGTTGACCGCGGCGTGCGGGAGGCCGGTCACCCGGGCGATGCCGTCACCGACCTCCTGGATGCGGCCCACCTGCTCCATGGACACACCCGGGGTGAACCCCGAGACGTTCCGCCGCAGGGCCTCGCCGATCTCATTGGCGTTGATCGTCAGTTCCGCCATCAGTGGCGCTCTCCTGTCGTGATGTCGGCCTCGGGCAACACGAGGCGCTCTTTGAGAAGGTCGAGTCGGTGGCGGGCGCTGCCGTCCACCACCGTGTCGCCGATGGTGGCGACGAAACCGGCCAGGACGCTCGGATCGACCGTGACCCGAATGTCCACGTCGTGGCCGATGAGGCGACCCAGGGCACCGGCCAACTCGCGCTCCTGGGCCTCGTCGAGGGGAAGCGCCGAGCGGACGTCGGCCAGCCGCCGATTGGATTCACTGGCCACCCGGTCGATGACCGCGCCGAGGAGCTGCTCGAAGTCCCGCGGCCGGCCCACTTTGGTCAGATAGGTGGCGAGCAGCAGGCTGGCGGTGCGCGCTTTGCCAGCGAGCAGATCGTGAACCAGCCCGGCGCGGGCCTCCACCGGGAGATCGCGGTCGGACATGGCGGCCCGCAGCTCGGGTGAGCCGGCCACGATCCGAGAGAAACGGAACAGATCGTCTTCGATATCGGAAAGCTCGCGGGGGTCGCTGACCGTGTCCAGGATGGCCGAGGTGAATCCCTCGGCCCGCTCCTCGGCACCCTTGGCTCCGAGCACCACGTCGCCGACAGGGACCATGTCCCGGCGGGCGGCGTCGATGCGCTCGGCCAACCACACGAAGTCGTCCACGGTGTCGCTGGCCCGGTCGGCCTGCAGGATGTAGTTGAGAAGCCGGAGGGTCCTCTCCCCGACCCGCCCGCCGAAAAGATCGGTGAGCAGACCCCGACGCGACGCCAACGGCACGTGGGCGTCCTTGAGAGCCCGGCTCAGATCCTCCGAACCGGACACCACCGCGTTGACGGCTTCCAGCTCGGAAGCGAGCTCGGTCCACTCGGACCGCCCTCGGTCGGCTGAGGCCGAGGAGAGCGCGAGAACCCCGTCGGTGTAGCCACGGATGCTCTGGCGCACCTACGCCTTCTCCGTGACCCCACCCGACGATGTCGCCAGCTGGTCGATGGTCCGATTGATGAAAGCGGCCTGAGCGGATCGGTCGATGCCCTCACCGATGACCTTCTCGGCGACGGCGATGGCCAGATCGGCGGCCTGCTGGCGCAGAGCCTCCTGGGCCCGACGGATCTGGCCGTCGATATCGGTACCCGCGTTCGTGACGATCCGCTCGTACTCGGCCTCGGCCTGCTGGCGCCGCTCGGTGCGGGACTGCTCGGCCATCTTGTGGGCCTCCTCGACGACGGCCCGAGCCTGGACCCGCGCCTCGCCGACGATGCGCTTGTATTCCTCTTCTGCCTCAGCCGAACGCCGCTTGGCCTCCTCTGCGTCGAGCAGCGCCTGGCGGATGGTCGCCTGGCGCTCCTCCATCGGAGCCTGAATGCGGGGCAGGATGTACTTGCCCAGGATGAAGACGACGATGAGGAACGCCACCAACTCGACGATGAACGTCGCGTTGGGGACGAGGAAGTTCGACGATGCGACCAGCACCGCCGCTTAGCCCTTGGCCAGAACGAATACGAACAGTGCGGCGAAGGCCAGGTTGATGAAGTACATGCCTTCCACCAGACCCACGATGAGGAACATCGTGGTGTACAGGCGGCCCTGCACCTCCGGCTGGCGAGCGATGCCGGCGATGGTCTGGCTACCAGCCAAACCGTCACCCACAGCGGCGCCGATGGCCCCGCCTCCAAGCGCCAAACCGCCACCGGCGAAGGCGCCGGCCAGCTCGATGGCCTTCTGCGTGGTTGCTGCCATTGTCTCGCTTTCTCCTATCTCGGGATCAGTGCCCGCCGTCTTCGGTGGCGAACTGGAAGTAAAGGATGGTGAGCAGGGCGAAGATGAACGCCTGGATCACCCCGATGAACATGTCGAACAGCTTCCAGACCGGGGTGAAGATGATGCTCGCGGCCCAGAACCTGGGGATGAAGCTGATCAGAAGGGCGATCATGATGCCGCCCGAGAAGAGGTTGCCGAAGAGCCGCAAAGCCAACGTCAGCGGTTTGGCGATCTCCTCGATGATGTGCAGGGGGAACATGGCCACCGGCTTGCGGAAGAAGTGCTTGATGTACCCCCCGAACCCTCGCACCCGGATGCTCGCCGCATTGGTGAGCACGAAGACCACGATGGCCATGGCGTAGGTCAGGTTGACGTCTGCGGTGGGCGACGGGGCGTAGTCGGTGTTGTGGAAGAGGCCGGGCAGGATCTCGATCCAGTCGGCGACGAGCACCAACATGAATATGGCCACGGCCAGCGGAACCACGTTGCGGTACTTGGGGCCGAGGCTGCTGTCCACCTGATCCTGAACGGTGCCGACCACCGTCTCCCATACCAGCTGAAGCTTGCTCGGCACCCCGGCGGTGGCCTTGCGGGCCATGTAGAGCCCGGTGCCCAGGACCACCGCGCAGGCCACCGCGGTCGTATAGATGGTGTCGAGGTTCAGACCCCCACGGGTGATGTGGTCCCCGACAGGGATATTGACGGCTACCAGGTGGGCGCCCTCAAGCATCGGCCACTGCCTCCTCGGTGAAGCCCCGCCTCTGGAACCGGATCAAAGCGACCACCGCGTTGCCCAGCATCGTCGCTTGAAAGAGGGCCAGTCCGCACACGACCCCCCAGCCGACGGGCTGCTCGAGGATGAGCAGGCCGATGGCGACCAGGGTGCACAGCCCGAGGCGCAGGGCCACGCTGCCGGCGAACGGCTTCCGGTTGACCACGCCGTCGGGCGTGGTGAAGCGCATGGCCGAGGACTGGAAGACCCTGTGGTTGAAGATGGCCAGCACCAGCCCCAGACCCAGACCGGGAACGAAGTAGGGCTGACCGATGAGCATGGCCGCCCCGGCCCCGAGCACGCCGAGGGCGATGGCGGTCAGGGCGGTGCGGCGCACCACTCGCTCGATCTCGCTGAGAGGGAAGGCTGTAAGCAAATTTAGCTCGCTCAAAAACTGGTTTGCGGTGTAGGGGATACTAGCTTGCGGAGCCGGAAAAGCTCAAAAGAAGCGCTTGACCTCATTCCTGGTGGCCAGGGCTCCGACGGTGATGCCGAGCACCAGCCCCACGAACAGGAACAGGGGCAGAGTGCCGAGGGCCCGGTCGAGGAACCAGCCTCCGGCCAGCCCCGCCCCGAGGCAGATGGCGTTCATCAGCCCGAGGCCGGCGAACTCCATGATGCTCGGACGCTTCTTCTCCACGAACCGGACAGGCTACCGGGCCAGTCCGGTACACCGCCGAGGACGAGGAATCGTGACGCCGGCGTTTCGGGCATGTGAAAATCACGTGTCGAGCCAGCGGCACGCCCTGATCATCGCACGACCGGCGCGACCAGGCAAACCCGGCGACCCTCAGCCCGTCGCCAGCACCTCCATTATGCGGGCCCATTCGACGATCCCGGCGCGCAGGAGCTTGGGTACCTCCCCCGTGGCGTCCACCACCGTCGAAGGCCGACCGCTACAGGTACCGCCGTCGAGCACGAGTTCCACCCCCACCAACTCGGCGGCGACGCGCCCGGCCTCGGTCAGAGGCGCCGTCCCGTGGCGGTGGGCGCTGGTCGTGGCGTAGGACCCGAACCCGGCGCACAGGGCGAGGGGTACCGGGTGGTCCGGGCAGCGCAAGGCGATGGTCGCGTCGTCCTCACCCAGATCGGCATCCAGGTCAGGTCTGCGGGGCAGCACGATGGTGAGAGGTCCCGGCCAGAAGACCTCCATCAGCCGCTCGGCAGCCAGGGGGACGTTCGTGGTCAGCTGGCGCGCTTGCTGCCGCCCCGAGACGAACACCGGCAGCTCGACGCTGCGGGGACGCCCCTTGACCAGGAACAGCCGGTCGGCGGCTCCCGAACGCCAAGGGTCGGCCGCCAGTCCGTAGACGGTGTCCGTGGGCACCCCGATGATGTCCCCCGACCGGAGGGCCTCGGCCGCCGTGGTGATGGCCGACGCCGGAGGCGGATCCCCCAAAGCGTCGATGACCACCGTCATCGCCGCGCCACCAGCGTCCGGGGCCTCCCCGCCAGATCGGCTCGCACCTCGGCCACGAAGCCCGCCTGACGGGCCAGGTGCTCGGCCTCGGGGGCCTGATGGGGTGCCAGTTCGATCACCGCCGCGGCCCGCTCGGCCAGCCACTTGCCGGCCTCGGAAAAAATGGCCTCGATGGCCTCGGTACCCCGATGGCCGGCTTCCAACGCCATTCGTGGCTCCCAGTCGCGCACCTGCGGGTCCAGTTCGGCCATCTCGCCCGAGCTGACGTAGGGCGGGTTGGAGACCACCAAATCGATGTGACCGGCCAGCTCCGCCGGCAGGCCACCCCACCAGTCGCCCTCGACCACCCGCACCCGGGTGGCCGCCGAGCCGGCCAGGCCGGCCAGGTTGGCCCGGGCCACGGCGACCGCATCAGGGGAGCGATCGACGGCCCACACGTTCACGTGGGTTCGTTCGGCGGCCAGCGACAGAGCGATGGCCCCCGAGCCGGTGCCGAGATCCACCACCGTCAGGCGCTCCCGCCCAGCGGCGGCGTTGGTGTCGAGGCGCTCCCGCCCGCCGGCGGCGTTGGTATCGGGGCGGCAGCCGGGATCGGTGTCGGGGCCGGGGTGGGGGCCGGGGCCGGGGCGTCGGCCGGGATCGGTGTCGGGGCCGGGGTGGGAGCCGGGGCCGGTCCTCAGGCGGTCGATCTCGGCCAACGCCGCCTCGACCACCTGCTCGGTCTCGGGCCTCGGTATCAGTACCCGGCGGTCGACCATCAGGTCCAGGGTCCGGAACGACCACGAACCCAGCACGTACTGGAGGGGCTCTCCGGCCAAGCGGCGCCGGAGCATCTCGGTCACTCGAAGCGCGGCCTTCTCCGGCACGGGGCCGCCGACTGCGGCAAGGCGTTCGCCCGAGGCCTCCTCGATCATCCATCGAGCCTCGCGGGCGTCGGGAAGGGCCGCCGCCACCGACCGGTGGAGCTCCTCCCACGTGAGCACCCTCGCCGAGGCCGGACCTGTCACACGGGCACCTCGGCGGCTAGCTGCCGGGCCCTCTCGTCGGCCATGAGAGCATCGACTATCTCGTCGATCTCGCCGAGCATGATCTTGTCCAGCTTGTACAGGGTGAGGCCGATGCGGTGGTCGGTCACCCTGTTCTCCTTGTAGTTGTACGTACGGATCTTCTCCGACCGGCCCCCGCCTCCTACCTGGCTCCTGCGGGCATTCGACGCCTCAGCCGCATGCCGATCCTGTTCGGCCTTGAGCAAGCGGGCCCGCAACACCTGCATGGCTTTGGCCCGATTCTGGATCTGGCTCTTCTCGTCCTGCATGGCCACCACGATCCCCGTCGGAAGATGGGTTATGCGTACCGCCGAGTCGGTGGTGTTGACCGACTGGCCGCCCGGCCCGGTCGAGCGATAGACGTCGATCTTCAGATCCTTGTCCTCGATGTGCACGTCCACCTCCTCGGCCTCGGGCAGGACCGTCACGGTCGCGCTCGAGGTGTGGACCCGGCCCTGCGACTCTGTCACCGGAACCCGCTGGACTCGATGCGGGCCGCCCTCGGCCTTGAAGTGTGACCAGGCAGTGTCCCCCTTGACCATGAAAGTGATCTGGTTGAACCCGCCCATGTCCGAAGGATCGCTCCCGAGGATTTCGAATCCGAAACCCTTGCGCTCGGCGTAGCGGGAGTACATCTCGAACAGATCGCGAGCGAAGAGGTTGGCCTCCTCTCCCCCCTCGGCACCGCGAATCTCCACGATCACGTTCTTACCGTCGTTGGGATCCTTGGGCAGCAGAAGGACCTTCAGACGCTCGTCGAGCTCAGCCATACGCGCCTCGGCGGTGTCGATCTCGTGACGGATCATGTCCCGTTCCTCGCCCGCCGCGGCCTCGGCCAGCATCTCCCGGGCGGTGGACAGATCCTCCTCTGCCGCGCGGTATTCACGGAAAGCGGTCACCACCGGCTCCAGGTCGCGGTGACGGCGGGAAATCTCGCGAAGGCGCCGCTGGTCGCCCACCACCTCAGGATCCGAAAGCTGGATCAGCACGCCCTCGTACTCGCGTTCCAATCCTTCGAGGCGATCCAGCACGATGGATCAGCCTACCGGGGGCGACCCCCTCGACCCGGTCGAGGGGGTCGAGCGTGGTTCAAGGGGTCCAGTCCGATTGAGGGGCCGAGCCCGGTCGAGGGATCGGGCACCTGGGCGAAGGACCGAGCCCGGTCGAGGGGGTCGGCACCTGGGCGAAGGACCGAGCCCGGTCGAGGGGGTCGGGCACCGGAGCGAGCGCCGTAGACTCGCGCTGTGGGCCCGATACCGCACGACTGGGCGGAGCTGAACCGTCGGGCCTGGGATGAGCGGGTCCCCATCCACGTGGCATCGCAGTTCTACGACGTGGAGGGCTTCCTATCAGGGAAGCCTCAGGTACAGCCCTTCGAGGTCGAAGAGCTCGGTCCCCTCGGCGACTCGAACCTGGCCCATCTCCAGTGCCACTTCGGACTCGACACCCTCGACCTGGTGCGACTGCATCCTGGCCTCACGGCCGTCGGCCTTGATTTTTCCGAGCCGGCCCTAGCCGAAGCCCGGTCCCTCGCGGCCCGGGTGGGCCTCAGCCCACGGTGCTCCTTCGTGCACGGCGACGCCATGAATGCCGCCGCGCTGCTTCCACCCGGCTCCTTCGACGTGGTGTACACCGGCAAGGGGGCAATCTGCTGGCTGAACGACCTGTCACGGTGGGCCGAGCAGTGCTACTCGCTCCTTAAGCCGGGCGGATTCCTGTACGTCTGCGAGTTCCACCCGATAGGAAACGCCCTGTCGCAGACGGCCGCGACCGTCGGCGACGACTACTTCCGCACCGACGCCTGGGTCGACGACTACGAGGGCAGCTACGCCGAGCCCTCAGCCCAGACCGAGAACAACCGGTCGGTCACCTGGAACCACACGCTCCCGGCCATCTTCTCCGCCGTCATCGACGCGGGCTTCTCGCTTCGTTTCTTCCACGAGTACGACTACACCCTCTTCCCCCTCACGCAGTGGCTGGCACGGGGCGAGGACCGTCGCTGGCGCTGGCCCTCCGAGGCGGCCCGTCTTCCGCTCATGTTCAGCCTCAAGGCCTACAAGCCCTAGCGGGCCGACCATGCGAGTCGACTGCCCCCCGGCTCCTATCCGGTGACCACCGCTATCCGGTGATCACCGCCTGTAGTTGTTCGGCCCGGAACCCGGGAATGGTGGCCTCGGTCGCCAATCCCCCCAGAACACCGGTCGCCCCGGCGAGACGCCAGACCGCTGTCCACCGCTCCCGGATCGTCACGGTGTAGACGCCGACATTGTCGTAAGTGTGGGTTATGTTCCCATCCGGCCAAGGTTGGCCTTCACTCGTGTAGGGGCCCGTCCAGGAAGCACCTGGGCCTTCGCCCCAGTCCACCAGATAGCTGCCGGTCGCCTGGATACTCAGTTGACCAAGGGGCGTTTGCTCCTGATAGGCGGGCGGGGCAATCGTTCCGTTGGTCACTAGATAGGCAACCTTCCCGGTGACGGCATATCCGGGGGGAATAGTGGGCTTCGGTACAGGCAGAGGGATGGTCTGCCAAAACTGCACGGCCAAAGTCACAGGATCAAGTGGCGCCGCCGGCGCCGGCGCGGCAGCCGTGGGAGTAGGAGTGGGAGTGGGAGTGCACAAATGATTCGGAAGAACGCCCCCCACCGCCAGAGCTTCGATGCAAGCCAGGTATCCCGGATCGATAGTGGTCGGAGTAGTAGCTGTGACCGGTGCGGCGACGGCAGACGGCTCCGTGGTGGGGCTCACCTCCGGCTCAACTGGCGGCGGTCCAGGAACCACATAACCTCCCCCACAATCGATCGCCTGTCCAAAAAGACCGTAGTAGCAAGCACCAGTCTGCGATAGTCCAAGGAAGCTACTCTTGGGCACCCCGAAAAACAACGAATAGACTGTGATGACTACGGCCACTACACGCATTGATCTGGGATGACAGTCGGGGACATGTAGACCGCATTAAAGAACAAGACCCACGGTGTGGGATTCAGCCCGTGCGGATCATCCTGACTCGATTTTTCCTTTAGACCCCAATAGCCACTCGAAGGCGGCGTACCTGGGCGGTAGAGGACCGCATTATAATTTTCAGAAATTTCGACGAAGATACAAGAACTGGATGCGTGAATCAGCCTTTGCACTGTCGTCACAACGTCCCCAGGAGGTTTTCTAACGTTTGCAAGATCACCTTTGAGACTTGATGTAGCAAGAGTTACTTCTTTTGAATAAAGTGGATCTCCATAGATAGAGCGCAAGTAACTAAGTGCCTGGGGAGTTACTGCGCCACTAGCTACCAGTAGCCGTACGGCATTGCCGTTGATGTGGTTCAGCACTTTGAAGACGGCGTCTACGTAGGCGGGGGTGATCACAGGAGGGACCACGTAGGGGTTGGGGGTGACAGGGGCCGTGGAGGTAGCTGGCGCTGCTGTGGAGCTGGTGGTGGTCGGGTCAGAGCGATGCGCGCCCGAAGAACAGGCGCCGACCAGCACCAGCAGCACGACCACCCCGAGAGCCCATATCCGCCGTCTCATAGCTTCTCCGCCAATTTCGCGCATGGCGACGTCGACAGCAACGGGAATCCGAGAGGTTGGCCGATGTCCGAGCTGCTCGACGCTCCCGCCGGGCCGGCCCAGGAATCCGTTGAGACCCAGCAAGGTCACCTGACGTCGTAAACGGCGGCGTATGTCCTATTTATGGCGAAGGTGCCGGTCCCGAGGGGATAGAGGGTGCCCGGATATCCCCTCGGGGTCCCCAGGAAGGCGAATCCCCCCGGATCGAGGGCGAAACTACGAACGAACGCTCGTCTACGCCCTGTTTCCCGTCGCCAACTCGCTTTCGTTCGTAGACTCACGATGGATTCGAAGAAACAACCCCCCCGCCGGCCACGGGCAACCCCCCCCCCGCCGGCCACGGACAACCCCCCCCCGTCGGCCACGGACAACCCGCCCCCTCCGACCAGGGCCCTGAATCAGGTCAGGCCTGCTCCCATTCCCGTGGGACGGTGAGAATCCGAGCTGGAGGCGTCAGTTGAGCGGCCAGGCTTCGGGTGACGGGCAGGTCGTCGCCCTCGGGCATCACCAGCCACAGCTCCACCTCCGAGGGGTCGGCGTAGAGCAGGCGGCAATCGGCGGCGGTGGGCACCAGATCGAGATCGACACCGACCGAACAGACCACGACCACGGCCGATCCGGTCTCGGCCGAAACGCCCACGCAGGGCGCCGGGCCTACTTCAGGAAGGTCGAACCAGGGCAAAGGGGGTGCTACCGGGACCAAGCCAGAGAACCCGAAGGCGGAAGGGGTGCGCAGCAGCAGGGAACGCAGCCAGCGACTACGGGCCAAGGTGTTGGCCGGATGGCGGGGTGCTCCGGGGCGGCGAAGTTCCCGGACCGCGGCGGCGGCCTCCTCCAGAGCCGAGGGCAGCGTCTCCCCCGGCCGCATCTCGATCCGTGCACTGCGATCGTGGCGGCCCACGCCGACTTCGAGGACAGTACCGACGGTGCGGGCCACCTCCAGGCCGAGCACCTCGCCCCGCAGCACCCCGTGCTCCCATATCACCTCGAGACCGTGGGCATCCAAGAGGTCCACGAGGGATTCGGGGGGGTCGTCGGCCGGGTCCGGGACGGGAGGAGCGGGTTCAACGGGCACGAGGGTCGTTCCGGCCACCGCCCATACAGTGGCCGGCTGGGCGAAGCAGGCCGCCCTCCGGGCCACTATCCCCGGGGCGGAGGGTGATCCGTCCACTACGACGTCCAGCGTGGCCGGACCACGCCGGGACCACCACGCCAGAGCGGATCCGAAACGGCTTACGTCGCCGTCATCGATCAGGACCCACACCGCCCCGCTACCCGCACCTCGCTCCACTCCCGTGGCTCGGTCGGACCCCGAGCCCAAGCCGGAGCCCGACGCAGGGGACGGATCGGAGCCGGACCCCGAGCCCAAGCCGGAGCCCGACGCAGGGGACGGATCGGAGCCGGACCCCGAGCCCAGGCCAGAACCGGACACGGAGCCCGACTCGGCACCGGCGGGATCCGTGAGCGGAGGAATGTAAAGAGCGGCGCCCCCTGGCAGAGCCGAGGGGGCGGCGCGAGATATGTCTACCTTGTCCTTGACCAGGGCGCGCAGTTTGGCGGCGCGGAGCTGGTCCAGGCGGCCTGGGCCGGAAGCGGTTACTTCTTGCCCCGTCGGCCGTAACGGCGCTCGAAGCGCTCGACCCGGCCCCCGGTGTCCACCAGCTTCTGCTTGCCGGTGTAGAACGGATGGCACTCGTTGCACAGTTCGGTGTGCAGCTCAGGCTTGGTCGACCGGGTCGTGAAGGTGTTGCCGCAGGAGCAGGTCACCTTGGCCTCGATGTAGTTGGGATGGATCTCGGTCTTCACGGCATTACCTCTTATCAGATATTGGGGGTCGCCGTCTTGGCGACCTCGGCGAGGAACTCGTCATTGTTCTTCGTGGACTTCAGACGCTCGAGGAGCAGTTCCAGACCGGCCGCCGCGGAGCCCTCGGCGCCGAGCGCGTTGAGGACCCGCCGGAGCTTCCAGACCTGCTGCAGCTGGCTCTTGTTGAAGAGCAGCTCCTCGTGACGGGTGGAGGACCCGTTCACGTCGATGGCCGGGTAGATGCGTCGCTCGGCCAACTTGCGGTCGAGCCTCAGCTCCATGTTCCCGGTGCCCTTGAATTCCTCGAAAATCACCTCGTCCATGCGACTCCCCGTTTCCACCAGAGCGGTGGCGAGGATGGTCAACGATCCACCTTCCTCGATATTCCGCGCCGCCCCGAAGAACTTCTTGGGCGGGTAGAGAGCCCCGGTGTCGATGCCGCCGGACATGATCCGTCCCGTAGCCGGCGCGCCGAGGTTGTAGGCCCGAGCCAACCTGGTGATGCCGTCGAGGATGATCACCACGTCCTTGCCCAGCTCCACCATGCGCTTGGCCCGCTCGATGGTGAGCTCGGCGACCTGGATGTGCTCTTCAGCCGGGCGGTCGAAGGTGGAGGCGATGACCTCACCTTTCACCGAGCGGGCCATGTCGGTGACCTCCTCGGGACGTTCGTCTACGAGGAGGACCATGAGCTGCACCTCGGGGTTGTTGACCTCGATGCAGTGGGCTATCTGCTTCAAAACCGTCGTCTTGCCCGCCTTCGGAGGGGACACGATGAGTCCCCGCTGGCCTTTGCCGATGGGCGAAAGAAGATCGACGATGCGAGCAGTGTCGTTGGCCGGGTGGCTGGGCAGCTCGAGCTTCAGGCGGGTGTCGGGGAAGAGCGGTGTCAGAGCCTCGAAGCGGGGCCGGTTGCGGGCCTCGTCGGGGGTGAGCCCGCTGACCTTGTCTATGCGCAGCAGCGCCGGGTACTTCTCGTTGCCGCCGGCGGGCCGGGCGGCGCCTTCGATCCGGTCCCCTCGCCGCAGGGCGAAGCGACGAACCTGGCTGATCGACACGTAGACATCACCCGGGCCGGAGAGAAATCCCGACGTGCGCAGGAAGCCGTAACCCTCCTCGCGCAGGTCGAGGTATCCGTCCACGGGGATGGGCTCCCCGCTGAACTGCTGCTCCGGTGCCTGACCGGGTAGGTCGCGCTCGCCCCGCTCGAAGCGGTCCCGCCCCCGCCGGCGCCGGCTGCGGCGGTTGCCGGAGTCACCGTTGTCCCCGGGGCGCCCCTGAAAGTCGTCTCCGCCGCCGTGGTCCTGGCTGCGGTGCTCCGTGGGCGCCGGGGCCCCGGCGGTGCGACTGTTGGCGCCATCGGGGGCTCGGGCGGCCTCGACCGGGCGGCCTGCGTCGACCCCGTTGCGCTCGGGAATATAGCGCTCGGAAGCGTTGCCGCCACCTGCTTCTCGCCCCTCGGCGCGGCGCGGTCCCCGCCCGGGCGGAACGGTGGCCGACCTCTCCTCCCGGGTCGGACGGGCGGGGGTGTCGCGCGGTTCGGCGTCCTCATCCTCCGGCGCCGAGTCATCGCCGTCGGAGGAATCGTCGTCATCGGTGCCCAGATCGAGTTGGACCGCCTGAACCGCGGACCGGGCCGAACCGGCCCGGGGGCGCCCGGGCCCGGGTGCGGGTGCGGGTGCGGGGCTCGACCGGTCGACGCGGTCGGGCTCGGAACCGGCCGCGCCATCTGATTCCGCCGCCCCGGTGTCCTGGGCCGCGTCGGTGCTTTCCGGCTCCTCGGAAGTTTCGGCGGTGCGCCGGGCCCTGGTCCGTCGGCGAGGGGCCGGGGTCTCCTCGGCCGCCTCCGCTCCCGCGGCGCCGTCCACCTCGATACCCGTCGCCTTGAGGATCGCGGTGATCAGATCCGCCTTCTTGGCCCGGGCGCCGGGGGAGGCCCCCAGCGCGGTGGCGATAGCCATGAGCTCATCTCGCTCCTTGGCCTCGAGTACCGAGCGTTCGAGCTGCGGTTCACTCATCAACAACCTCGTGCAGTCGGATCCGCGATGGGATGGGGTTCCGGGGCGGAACAGGGTTCCGATACGACAGGGACGGGTCCGCCGTTTCACGCGGAGCTCTTTCGAGCCACTGTGGGGTCGGCAGGTGCGCACTGCGGCTGGGACTGGCGTCGCAGACCGGGGAGCCAGAGGGGCGCACCGTCGGTGGCTAGGCCAACGACGACCTGGGGATCCTACCGGCTGGACCCCCGGGCGGGCAACACGGGCCCCCGATCGGCGCCCGGGCTTTCAGATACCGAGTTCGGCCCGGACCGCCGAGATGTCGGCTTCCACCGGGGTAGGCACGGCGATCTGCCCGATGGCTATGTCGGGGTCCTTCAAGCCGTGGCCGGTGAGCACGCAGACGACCGTGGAACCGGCGGGAACCCCGGCTTTGAGCAGCCCCGCCACCGACGCCGCCGACGCCGGCTCGCAGAAGACCGACTCCTGCTGGGCCAGGTAGCGGTAGGCGGCGAGAATCTCGTCGTCGGTGACCGAGTCGATGGCTCCCCCGGACTCCGATGCTGCGGCGGTGGCGCCGTACCACGAGGCCGGACGGCCGATCCGGATGGCCGTGGCGATCGTCTCGGGATCGTCGATGGGGTGACCGGCGACGATAGGGGCGGCGCCCGCCGCCTGGAAACCCATCATCTTCGGCAGCCGCGTCAGCCTCCCGGCGTCCTGGTACTCCCGGTAGCCCTTCCAGTAGGCGGTGATGTTGCCGGCGTTGCCGACCGGGATGAAGTGGTAGTCGGGGGCGTCGCCGAGGACATCCACCACCTCGAACGCCCCGGTCTTCTGGCCCTCAATGCGGTAGGGGTTTATGGAGTTGACGACGGTCACGGGCGCCACGTCACCTAGGCCCCGCACGATGTCGAGAGCGGCATCGAAGTTGCCCCGGATCTGCAGGACCCTCGCCCCGTGGATCAGGGCCTGGGCCAGCTTGCCGAGGGCGATGTAACCCTCCGGGATGAGCACGACGCAGGTCATCCCGGCCCGGGCCGCGTAAGCAGCTGCGGACGCCGAGGTGTTACCCGTCGAACCGCAGACCACGGCCTTGGCTCCCTCCTCCAGGGCCTTGGAGATGGCCACGGTCATACCGCGGTCTTTGAACGAACCCGTGGGGTTGGCTCCCTCGAACTTCAAGAACACCCGGGCACCGGTCCGCTCCGAGAGGCGGGGGGCGGGCAGGAGCGGGGTGTTGCCCTCGTGGAGCGTCACCACCGGGGTGGCTGCGCTGACCGGGAGGAACTGCCGGTACTCCTCGATCAGTCCCCTCCACCCAACCGCCGGCACGGACGCCGCGGTCATGACCCTATGACCCGCAGGAAGCCGCTCAGAGCGTGGACCACGTCGAGGTGACGCAACTCACCGAGGCAGGCCTGGACATCCCGCTCGAGGGCCGGGTGGGTCACGAACACCAAGCGAGCCCGCCCGGGATCGCCGTGGGTCTCCTGCTCCATGAGGCGGATCGACACCCGGTGCTGGCCGAGCACCCCTGAAACGGCGTGCAGCACCCCGGGGCGGTCCTCCACCTCGAGGGCTATGTAGTAGGCCGAGCGCAGTTCGTCGATGGAAGTAATGGCGGTGCGACGCAGGGCGACGGTGCGACCGGCCCCCCCGGTGGTCAGATTGTGGGCCGCATCGAGGAGGTCCCCGAGAACGGCGCTGGCCGTCGGCATGCCTCCTGCGCCGCGCCCGAGAAACATCAGGTCGCCGACCGCCCGGCCCTCGACGAACACCGCGTTGAAGCTGTCGCGCACCGACGCCAGCGGGTGGGTTGCGGGGACCATGGCCGGGTGAACCCGCACCGCCACCGCCTCGACGCCCGACCCTTCGAGACCGGAGCCGTCAGGGTGATCCTGGTCAGCCGGGTCGGATCGCTCGACGACCGCCAACAGCTTGACCGCGTAGCCGAGTCGCTCGGCCATGGCGATGTCGGCCTCGGTGATGCCGGCGATGCCCTCGCGGTAGACGTCGCCGGCCACCACCCGGGCGCCGAAGGCCACATTGGCCAGAATGGCCGCTTTGGCGGCCGCGTCGTAGCCCTCGACGTCCGCAGTGGGGTCCCGCTCGGCGTAGCCCAGACTCTGGGCTTCGGCGAGGGCGTCGTGGTAGGTCGCCCCCTCCTCGGCCATCCGGGTGAGGATGAAGTTGGTGGTGCCGTTGACTATCCCCATGACCCGCCGGATGCTCTCCCCAGCCAGGGACTCCCGCAGCGGCCGGATCAGTGGGATGCCGCCGGCCACGGCCGCTTCGAAGAGCAGATCCACGCCTGAAGCGGCGGCTGCCTCGAACAGCTCGGCGCCGCAGTTGGCCAGCAACTCCTTGTTGGCCGATATAACGGGTTTGCCGGACTTGAGTGCGGTCAGCGTCAGCGAGCGCGCCGGCTCGATGCCGCCGATCACCTCCACCACCACGTCCACGTCGGGATCGGCGACCACGCTCGCCGCATCCGTCGTGAGTATCCCCGCCGGGATGGGCACGTCTCGCTCTCGCGACTGGCTGCGCACAGCCACTGCGGCGAGGGTCAACTCCAAGCCGGTGCGCGCCGTTATCCGACCGCCTTCTTCGACGAGGAGCCGCACCAGGGCACCACCTACGTTGCCGCAGCCGAGGAGGCCGACCCGGAGAGACGATGGCATGTCGCTCAGGCTAGTTGCCTCGGATCACACGTCCAGCAACAGCAGGTCGTCGAGGGTTTCCCTGCGGATGACCACCCGAGCCTCCCCCTCACGGACGAACACGACAGGAGGTCGGGGAACCTTGTTGTAGGTGGAGGCCATCGAGTGGCCGTAGGCGCCGGTCACCGGCGTGGCGAGGATGTCGCCCACCGACAGGTCGGCGGGGACCTGGGCATCGCGGACGATGACGTCACCGGACTCGCAGTGCTTGCCCACCACGGTCACCGTCCTCGGGCGGGGTGCCTCCACCTGACGCACCAGGAAAGCTTCGTAGCCGCTCCCGTAAAGGACCGGACGGGGATTGTCGCTCATCCCGCCGTCGACGCTGACGTAGGTCCGAACGCCAGGTATTTCTTTGACGGTTCCCACGGTGTAACAGGTGACCGCCGCCGACGCCACGATCGAGCGACCCGGCTCGGCGGTCAGACGTATAGCGCCGTCGATACCCGAACGGGCTGCCGCCGCCCGGACCCGCTCGGCCCAGGCCGTGATCGGCTGCGCCTCCTCCTCGTCGACGTAAGCCACGCCCAGGCCGCCGCCCACGCACAGCTCACCGAGTTGGAGAGGGACAAAGAACTCGGCCAGCACCGCCACCGCCATCTCGAACGACTCGAGAGCGAACACCTGGGAGCCGATGTGGGAGTGGATACCGACGAGCTCAACCGGCGAGGCGGCCCGACGGAGGCGGGCGACGGCCTCGGCCGCCGCTCCCGATGCCAGCCCGAAACCGAACTTGGAGTCGTCCTGACCGGTCATCACGTACTCATGGGTGTGCGCTTCGATGCCCGGGGTGACCCGGACCAGTACCTGGGGGCGCGCGGGGGCCTTCGGGGCCAGCCGCTCGAGCCGGTCGATCTCGTCGAAGGAGTCGATCACGATCCGCCCGACACCGGCGGCGAGGGCCGTCGCCAGTTCGGCCTCCGACTTGTTGTTGCCGTGCAGTACCAGTCGCGCCGCCGGCACACCGGCGGCCAACGCCACGTGCATCTCGCCGGCGGTGGAGACATCTATGGACATGCCTTCCTCGTGGGCCAGGCGGGCCATGGCTCGGCAGAGAAAGGCCTTGGACGCGTAAGCCACCCCTGGCCCCCATGCCGCCACCGCCTGGCGGGCCCGTCTTCTCATGTGTTCCTCGTCGTAGACGAACACGGGGGTCCCGTACTCGGCGACCAGATCGAGCAGCGCCACGCCGGCGATGGTCAGGCCGCCGTCGCCGCCCACACCGGAGTTATCGGGGAGCAGCCGCCAGGGAACGGGGCCGTGGCCGGGGTGGGGCGCCGGCTCGGGGCCGGGGTCAGGTAGCACCGGGGGGCTCGGGTCCGCTCAGCGGCCGCCGGCCGGGCGCAGGCGGGCCGTCATCTGACTCGCCACCCGGTCGAGCAGATCGAGGGGCTCGAAGGGCTTGGTCACGTAGTCGTCGGCGACGGCCAGGCCCGCCTCCACATCGGCTCTTTGGGCCTTGGCCGACAGCAGGAGGATGGGGATCGACTGGGTGGCGGGATCGGCTTTCAGCTGGCGGGCGGCCTCGATACCGTCAACGCCGGGCATCATCACGTCCATCACGATTACGTCGGGCCGGCACCGGCGGGCCTCGGCCACCCCCGCTTCCCCGCTCGTTGCGGCCACCACGTGGTAGCCCTCCATCTCGAAGTTGACCTGAAGCAGGTTGACTATGACGGAGTCATCATCCACGACCAATACGGTGCCGGCTGGCATCTTCCTACTGTAGAGCCCGGGCCCGTCCGGGCCCATCCTGCGGCGCCGAGGCTCGACGCGCCGTAGTGTCTACGACTAACTCTGGTGGCTCGAGCCGGGGGGATCCAGAGGGCTCGGAGGTGCCGCCGGTGTTCTACGACTTCAGCCACGAGCCCCACCGCGTCGACCGATTCCAGGTGGACGGCTTCAACGCCCGGAAGCTGCTGCTCCAGCGGTGCTCCGGTTGCGGCCACGTCCAGGAGCCACCGCGGCCCATGTGCCGGGAGTGCCACAGCCTCGAGTTCGGCTCGATCGAGTCGCGGGGGCGGGGTTTCCTCTACAGCTGGGTGATTCCCCGCCACGGAGCGCCCGAGGGCGAAACCCACGTCGTCGGCTGCGTCGAGCTCGACGAGGGGGTCCGGTTCGTCGCCGAGATCGTCGATACACCCCTCGAACGGATCGCCAACGGGATGGCCGTAGAGGCGGTGTTCGGCCCCGGGGAGGGAGCCGAGCGGCTGGCCTTCCGCCTGACCGGGCCGCCCCATCCGCAACCGGTGACGAAGGTCGGTCACCAGCCTTTCCACCGGGGCACCCGGGCTAGCGAGAGCCGCTGGGACGGCACGGCCATCGCCGGCATCGGCCAGACCGAGTTCTCCAAGGCCTCCGGACGTAGCGAGCTGCAACTGGCCGCCGAAGCGTCACTCGCGGCCATCGCGGACGCCGGAATGCAGCCCTCGGACATCGACGGCCTGGTCACGACGACCGCGGACACCAATCCCGAGTCGGCTCTGATGGAGTGTCTCGGGATCAACGATGTGAGCTGGATCGGACGACCGCCGGGCGGCGGGAACGTGGCCAACGCCGTCATCGGCATGGCCGCGGCGGCGGTGCTGTCCGGGGCGGCGAGGGCGGTCCTCGTCTACCGGGCCTTCAACGAGCGCTCGGGACGCCGCTACGGTCAACCGGCTGAACCACCCGCCGCCAAGACGCAGCTGGCGGCCCGGCGGCGGCTCAACACCCCCTCGTCGGTCTACTCCCTCTGGTATCAGCGCTATATGCACGAAAACGGCGTGACCAATGAGGATCTGGGCCGCTATGCGGTGGTCGCCCGCCGGCATGCCGCGACCAACCCGAACGCCTGGTTCTACGGGCGTCCGATCACCCTCGACGACCACCAGGCGTCACGGTGGATCGTCGAGCCGGTCCTGCGGCTGCTCGACTGCTGCCAGGAGAGCGACGGTGGCGTGGCCCTCGTCGTCACCTCGCGGGCGCGGGCCCGGCTCGCGCCCCACCCGCCGGCGGTGATCGAGGCGGCGGCCCAGGCCCACGCCGCCGGGGTCATGGCCGGCGTCGGCTACACCCGCTCGGACATGGGCCGCTTCGACGAGTGCGCCGCAGTGGCTGCTCAGCTCTACCACGACGCCGGGCTCGGTCCCCGCGACATCGACGCCGCCATGATCTACGAGAACTTCAGCCCCGTCGTGCATCTCCAACTCGAGGCGTTCGGCTTCTGCCCCCCGGGGCAGGCCAAGCACTTCATCGCCGACGGGCACATCGAGATGGGTGGCTCACTGCCGGTGAACACCCACGGGGGCCTCCTCGGAGAGGCTTACATCCATGGCCTGAACAACATCCTCGAAGCCGTGCGCCAGCTGCGCGGTACGGCGGCCAATCAGGTCAGCGACCCCCGCCACGTGGTGGTCTCGGCGGGGCCGAGCGGCCTGATCCTCGGCCTCGACACCTGAAGGGTCCGGGTGGCCGGCCATAGGGGCAGCCGGGACCCGACCTCAGAGCTTCCAGACCCTCGCCGCGTTCTCCGACACCACGAGCCGGCGGTCCTCGTCGCTCACGCCGGTGAAGACGGTGTCGACTACGTCGCGCGAGCGCGGCCAACTCGACACCGGATGTGGGTAATCGGAGGACCACATGATGTTGTGGATGCCGAGCCGGTCGTGGGCGTGGCGGACCACGTCCGGCTCGTCGACGAAGGTGAGGTACACGTTGCGCCGGAAGTAGAAGCTGGGCAGCTCCGACAGGCCCGGGAAGTCGTATCCCTGGCGGCGAACCAAGTCGTCGACGATGTAGAGCCACCACGAGACCCACCCGATGCCCGGCTCGACGAACACGACCTTCAGGGCGGGGAACCGCTCCAGGACGCCGGTCAGCACCCACATGCCGAGCGCTTCTCCGGTGGAGAGGGCGGTCATCGGCACGAACACCCCCTTCTGCGGGGTGGGATCGCGCTGAGCCAGGCCCTCGAGCTGGGTGTTCAGGCCGATATGGCAGCAGATCGGGAGGTCGACGTCCTGGATGGCGGCCCACAGGGGGTCGTACACCTCATCCCAGTAGTCCGGTAGCCCGAGCTCCGCGGGGAACACCGGCAGCTGCAGCGACTTGCAGCCTTCGGCCGCGGCCGCACGGACCTCTTCCACCGCCACTTCTATGTCGTGGATCGGGATCTGGTAGGAGACCACCAGCCTTCGGGGGTCGGCTGAGGCGAACTCGCCGAGTGCCGAGTTGAACGCCCGGGTGGCCTCCCGCCAGCCGTTTCGTACGAGGTAGAGGTAACGAAACGCGCTGACCTCGCAGTAGCTGGAGGAGACGTCGACTCCGTCGGCGTCCATGTCTCGCAGGCGCTCGACCGGGTCGGTGTGCCCGGGTCGACCGTTGGCCGGGTGCCGTCGCTGCATCATGGGCGCGGCGGCCGGGTCGACGTCCAAGCCCTGCTGGCGGCGCCAGCGCTGGTTCGAGTCCGAGCTCATCGAAGCCGCCCGGGCCTGGCCGAACGCCGCAACGGCGTCGTCGTAATCGGCGTGGTGCCGGGACGCCAGGTAACCCTTGACCTTGTCGTGGGTCACGTCGACGTGGTCGTCTGCGGAGATCAGTCGTTGCGCCACGGTCCCCCTCCTAGTCGCTCGAACCGAGCCCGATGCTATACCACCAGCACCGGCTAATACCTAGTGCCCACTATGGATGTGGCGGCTGCGACCCCCGGATGGCTACGGTTGGAACTCCTCACCCGTCGGAAGCGGGTAACATCGTCCGTTCCCGCCCTCGTAGCTCAGGGGATAGAGCATCGGCCTCCGGAGCCGGGTGCGCAGGTTCGAATCCTGCCGAGGGCACACAGCGTAAAATGGGCTCTGACCAGCGAAAATGCCTAGGTCAGAGCGGTGGGGCCGGATATCCGTGAGAAACCGCTTCTGACCCTTGCTTTCCGCTGTCTGTGGGAGGGCGATGGGAGGAACGTGCAGACCGATGGAGTTTCGGTCTCCAAGAACCCTCAGTAACGGAACCGTCGTTCCGGGCGGCTTTGGAGACTTTCGAGGCACCCTTCGGAGTAGCCCGGATCGGAAAATCGGCGCTGACCCGGTCGGTCGGATGGCGGTCGCTAACGTGGGTCGGTATGGGTGGGGCCAGGCTGGTGGGAGGGGCGCTGATCATGGCCTTGCTGGTTTGTGGTTGTGCCAGCTCTCCGCCTTCGCAGGCAGCGGAAG